>JAPLGE010000083.1 GCA_026390315.1 Candidatus Bipolaricaulota bacterium | reverse complement strand
CCCGGGCAAGGACACCTTCCGCCACCGCGCCGCCGGCGCGGAGCGGACGCTTCTCGTGTCCGACTCGGACGTCGTTCTCTTCTCCGGACGCAGACCGGACGAGCCGCTCGAGGAGACAATCGAGCGAGCCTTCCCCGGCTTTGATCTCGTGCTCGCCGAGGGGTTCAAACAGGGTCCGTTCCCCAAGATCGAGGTCTACTGCCGAGGGACCGCGAAGGGAGCGCGGCCGCTCGCCTGGGAGATCCCCGTCCCTCCTTGCGCCATGGGAACGGTCGCGACGGAGAAGCCGGGGGTCTGCGAGGCCGCCTCGATCCTCGTCCTCGTTCCGGGAGGGGCGGACCGCCGACGCGAAGGGCGCGCCCTGGCCGCTTCGCTCGTGGGCGACGAGCTGGGCCTCGTTCTGCGAGGGGTTCACCCCGACTTGATCGAGCTTCTGCCGCCGGAGGGGAAGGAGCGGATCGGCATCGATCAAGTTCGCGAGGTGATTCGACTGGGGCAGTTCGCTCCGGCCCAGGGAAGACGGAAGGTCTGTCTCGTTCCTCACGCGGAGTCCCTCACCCCTGAGGCGGCAAACGCCCTTCTGAAGGTGCTGGAAGAGCCGCCGCGCGACCTGGCCTTCCTCCTGTTGGTGGAGGAGGCCGCCGACGTCCTGCCCACGATTCTGTCCCGCAGCCGAGTGGTCCGTCTGCCGCCTCGCTCCTCTCACGACGCTCTCCTCCGCCTGGTGCGCGCGGGCTACCGCGAGGAGGAGGGGCGGTACCTCGTCGCCGCGGCGAGAGGGGAGGAGGAGATGGCGGGGTTCCTCGAGGCGCGGCAAGACATCGCGGCCCTGCGAGAGGAGGCGAAGAGCGAGGCGCGCCTCGCCGACGCGGGCCGCCTCGCGGAGATGACCACGTCTCTTCGTCCGATCGAGAGACACGAGGCGATCCTCTCTCTCCTTGCGCGTTTGGTCGCCGGCGAGGCCGGACTCCGCGTCGCGGCCGCGAGGGCACTCTCCCAGCAAGGCCGGGAGGGGATCCTCGGGTTTCTGGAGGACCTGTTCTTCCGTTCCTTTGACCTCGTCCGTGGGGAGCTCTCTTCGTCCCCGTCCGCGTCCGATGACGGGGTCGCCTTGCTCGTCCGGAAGGTCGATCCGGATCGGACCTTGGGGTTCGTCGCCGCGATCGAGCGGGCGCGACGGGCGGTGGAGGTCTACACGCCCGGCGAGGCGGTCCTTCTCTCTGTTTTTGTCCTCGCAGGGAGGTTGAGACGTGGCTGAGGAGAAGATTGTGCTGGTGCGCCTCCTCAACCTTGAGGAGGACAGCGGGTACTTCCGCGCGGCGTCGATCGCCCTGGTCCCGGGAGAGCGGTGCGTCGTCGAACACGGGGGCCTGAGGCTCGGGGTCGTGACCAGGGTTCTTGAGGCGGGGGAGGCGATCAGCGAGCAGCTGGAGCGCGTCGTGCGCCCGGCGACCCCAGCGGATCTCGACGCCTTCCCGCGCAACCTGACCGACGCGGAGGAAGTCCTCTCCGCGACGCGGGAAGCCGTCAGTCGGAACGGCCTTCCGATGCACCTCGTGGCGGTGGAGTACACGCTCGACCGCTCCGATCTGCGCATCTACTTTACGGCGCCTCACCGCGTGGACTTCCGCAGCCTTCTTCGGGAGCTGGCCGCGCGGTACGGGGTCCGGATCGAGCTCCGCCAGATGGGGGCCCGGGACGAAGCGCGGCTCAAGGGCGGGGTCGGCCGCTGCGGGCGGGTCGTCTGTTGCCACACCTTCCTGGGTGAACCCAAGCCGGTCCCCATGGAGCTCGCCTACGATCAGGAACTGTTCGTCTCGCCGGAACGGATCACCGGGATCTGCGGCCGACTGATGTGCTGTCTGGCCTACGAGCACGAGGCCTACAAGCGCGAGGTGGGACGGATGCCGAAGCTTGGCGCGTGGGTCTCTGCGGGTGAGAAGCGCGGCAAGGTGATCGCTCACAACATCTTCCGCGGGACCGTGACCCTCCTGACCGACGAGCGGGAGCGGATCGAGGTGGATGCCGCCTCCGCGGAGGTCCTCCCGGCGGCGAAGAGGCCTAAGCGCTGAGGCTGACGCGGGCCCCGGCCCGCTTCAAGCGCTCGAGCTCCTCCGGCGAGAGCGTGGCCTGGATCTCCACTCCGTCCCCAGTGTAGCCTTTGACGGTCGCTCTTCCCTCCCCGGTCAGCTGGTGGACGAGGGCGCTCGCGGCGTATGGGACGGAGAGGACGACGAGGGCGTCGTTCGGGTAGAGGATGGCGCGGATCCGCGAGAGAAGCGACTCGACCCCGAGCCCTTCCTTTGCCGAGATCGCGGCTGCGGCGCTGAACGACTCCGCGAGGTTCTCTGCAGGCCCGCCTAGGTCGATCTTGTTGAGGACGTCGAGGATCGGCGGGCGAGGGCCTTCGTCGATGAAGACTTCCTGTTCCAGCGTCTCCAGGACGGCGCGGTACTCGTCTTCGGGGGCAGGGCTTCCCAGGTCGACGAGGTGGAGGATGAGGTCGGCCTCCCGGACGGCCTCGAGCGTGGCGGCGAAGGCGGGGATGAGGTGGTGCGGGAGGGCGCGGATGAATCCGACGGTGTCGATGAACAGCGCCAGGCGTCCCTCTCCGAGGGAGCCGCGACGGACGGCCGTGGAGAGCGTGGCGAAGAGCTTGTCCTCCACGAGGGCGGTGGTTCCGCACAGGGCGTTCAGCAGGGTGGACTTCCCGCTGTTCGTGTAGCCGACCAGGGCGACCTGCGGCGTGGAGCCCTGTGTCCTCCTCTTTCGCTGCAGAGCTCTTTCCGATTCGACCTTCTTCAGCCGCGTCTCGATGGCGTGGATCCGGTGGCGGATCTTCTGCCGATCCGACTCGAGCTTCGTCTCGCCCGGCCCACGCGTCCCGATCCCGGCCCCGAAGCTCGACAGGGCCTCTCCCCAGCCGCGCAGGCGGGGGAGCAGGTAGCGCAGCTGCGCGAGCTCGACCTGGAGCATCGCCTCCTTCGTCGCGGCGCGCTGGGCGAAGATGTCCATGATCAGTTGAGTCCGGTCGATGACCTTCGCTCCGATTGTCTCCTCCAAGTTGCGTCCCTGCCCGGGAGTGAGTTCGCCGTCGAAGATGATGACGTCGGCCCCCACCTCGCTCGCGGCTGCCTTGATCTCCTCGACCTTTCCCTTGCCGACGAAGTATCTCGGATCCGGACGGAGTCGGCTCTGAGTCATGCACGCGAGCGTGGGAATCCCCGCCGTGTCGGCGAGGGACTCAAGCTCGCGGAGGGAATCGGCGTTCCGGTTCTGAGGCAGGACCAGGCTGACCAGGATCGCCCGTTCGGACCCGTAGACGCGCGCCCGTTCCCCGAGCCGGTCCTCTACGAGTGGCTGCTCGTCCCGCTCAGGCCGAGCGCTCAACCTGTCCTCCCAGAACCCGAAGCTTCTCGTCCATCGCGGAGTAGCCGCGCTCGATCTTCTCCATTTGGTAGACGGTTGTTCGGCCTCGGGCGGCGAGACCGGCGAGGACGAGCGCGGCCCCGGCGCGAATGTCCGGGGCGGCGACCGTCGTGCCGGTGAGGGCCGCGACCCCGCGGATCTCGAGCGTGTCCCCTCGGATCTCGATCCGCGCCCCCATCCGGTTGAGCGACGGGACGTAGTCGAAGCGGCGGTCGAAGACCTTCTCGTCGATGCGGCTCTCTCCGCGGCCCAGGCTGAGAGCGGCGACGAGCGGCGGCTGTAGGTCGGTGGGGAACCCCGGATAGGGCGCCGTCACCACGCGGACCGGCCCGGGACGTGAGGCGCCGGACAGCCTGACCCAGTCGTCACCCGCCGAGAACGAGAGCCCGGCCTCCCGGAGGACGTCGAGGAACGCGCGCAGGTGCTCCGGGACGACGCGGTGCACGGCGACGTCTCCGCCCGTGATCGCCCCGGCGAGGAGGTAGGTCCCTGCCTCCAGGCGGTCGGGAATGATCGTGTGCTCCGCTCCGCGAAGGCGATCCTTCCCCGCGACGCGGATCGCGTGCGTTTCCACTTCGATCTCGGCGCCCATCTTGCGCAAGAGCTCAATGAGATCCATGACCTCTGGCTCCCGGGCCGGGTTCTTGATCCGGGTCTCGCCCTCCGCCAAGGCGGCGGTCATGATCAGGTGTTCGGTCGCTCCAACGGATGGGTAGGGCAGCTCGATCTCCGCGCCGCGGATCTTCTCCGCGCGTAGCGAGACCGCGTCCGTCGCCTCCTCGACCCGCGCTCCCATCGCTTGGAGCCCCTGCAGGTGGAAGTCGACCGGGCGACGGCCGATCGTGCACCCGCCGGGAAGCGGGACGATCGCTCGTCCCAGGCGCGCGAGGAGCGGGCCCAGGACGAGGAACGACGCGCGCATCTGCTCGACGTAGCGGGCCTCTGGCTTCTCGACGAGCGGCCGCTCGCGGGCGATCTCGACGGTCTCCCCTCTCGGGATCACTCTCTTGCCGAGGGAGGAGACGGTCGCGAGAACCGTGGTCACGTCTCGCAGATCCGGGATGTGGTGGAGAATGAGCGGCTCGTCGGTCAGGAGCGAGGCGACGCACGCCGGGAGCGCCGCGTTCTTCGCCCCGTCGATCGCGACCTTGCCCTCCAGGCGCCTTCCCCCTTCGATGACGAGGTGCTCCATGGTCAGGGAAGGTACTGGAGGGGGTCGGCGGAGAAGTCCCGGTTCCGGATCTCGAAGTGGAGGTGCGGGCCGCTTGAGATCCCGGTGTTCCCCGATCGCGCGATCGGCTGACCGGCCTCGACGAACTGCCCCACGCGGACGAGCGCCTTCGACAGGTGGGCGTACACCGTGTAGTACCCGTCCTCGTGTTCGAGGATGACGAGCGTCCCCGGGCCTTCTTGCTCCCCAACGAAGTAGCCCCGCCCCGCGGCCGCGGCGGTGACCGCCGTCCCGACCGGCACGTCGAAGTCGATTCCGTCGTGGTGATTGGGGATGGCGAGGACCGGATGGATTCGCCAGCCGAAGAACCCGACGACCTTCCCCTCGACCGGGCGGATGAAGCGAGTCTCCTTGCCCAGGCTGAGACGGATCACGTTCTCCCAGACGTCCGGGCTCCCGCCGGGGATCACGAGCTCGGCGCCCGCGTCGATCCTCTCCGGGTCGCCGATCCCGTTCGTCTCGGCGATCTCCTTGACCGGGACGTCGTAGGTCAGCGAGAGGTCGCCCAAGGTCTGCCCTTTCCGGACGAGGTGGAGGATCCCCAGGCGCGAGACGCGCAGGACCTGTCCGGCCGTGAGCGCCTCCGGCGAGAGGATCCGGTTGCTCGCCATGACCTGCTCGACGCTCGCGCCGAGGATCGAGGCGATCCGAGAGAGAGTCTCGCCCTGCTTCACGGTATGCTGGACGACGAGGGGTTGCGCGGGCAAAGCCGCGTCCTGGGTCTCGGGCGCCCCGGGGGAGGACCCTTCTTCCCGGCTCGTTGCCGCCTGCGCAGGGCCTGCCGTGTCCTCGGCCGTCGACGTCGCTGAGGCCGGAGCCGTTGCCGCGGAAGCAAACGGGGTTGGCGCCTCGTCGGAGACTGGCTCGGCCGACGGCTCGGCCGCGTGTTCTCTGGGCCAGAGGATCGGCACGACGATCGCAGCCAGAACGACCGCTGCCGCCAAGAAAACGCGGTCTTTCCGGATCGGCTTCTGCCTAGTCACTCTTCATCAGCTCGAGGAACTGCTCGTTGTCCTTCGTCGCCTCCATCTTGCTCTTGATGAATTCGAGCGCCGCCTGCGGGTCGTTCAGCCCGCTCATCATCCTACGGAGGATCCACACGCGGTTCAACACCTTCTCCGGCACAAGCAGCTCCTCCTTGCGCGTGCCGCTCTGCTCGATGTCGATCGCCGGGTAGATGCGCCTGTTGGAGAGGTTCCGGTCGAGGATCAGTTCCATGTTTCCGGTTCCCTTGAACTCCTCGAAGACGACCTGATCGAGCTTGCTTCCGGTGTCGACCAGGGCGGTGGCGATGATCGTCAGGCTGCCGCCCTCCTCGATGTTGCGGGCCGCGCCGAAGAACTCCTTCGGCTTGTACAACGCGGTCGGGTCCATGCCGCCGGAGAGGAGCTTCCCGGAGGGGGCGATGGACAGGTTGTAGGCCCGCGCCAGGCGGGTGATCGAATCCATGAGGATGACCACGTCGTGCCCCGCCTCGACGAGACGCTTGGCGCGGTTGGTGACCAGCTCGGCGATGCGCGTGTGGTGTCGCGGCTCCTGGTCGAAGGTTGCGGCGATGACTTCGCCCTTCGCGATCGACCGCCGGAAGTCGGTCACCTCCTCGGGGCGCTCGTCTACGAGCAGGACGAGGAGCTTGACGTCCGGGTGGTTGGCGTTGATGCCACTCGCGATCCGCTTGAGCAGGGTTGTCTTCCCCGCCTTCGGGGGAGAGACGATCAGGCCGCGCTGCCCTTTGCCGATCGGGCAGAAGAGGTCGATGATCCGCGTACACACCTCACCAGGGTCGTGCTCGAGCTTCAAGTGCTTGTCCGGGTGCAGCGGGGTCAGTTCGTGAAACTCCGGCCGACGCCGCGACCTCTCCGGATCGCCGTAGTTGATCTGCTCCATCTTGAGCAGGGCGAAGTAGCGTTCGTCGTTCTTCGGGGCCCGCACGAGCCCACTGACGACGTCGCCGTCGCGCAGGTTGAACCGCTTGATCTGCGACGGCGAGACGTAGATATCGTTCTTCCCCGGAAGGCAGTTCCCGTCCCTCAGGAACCCGTAGCCGTCCGGAAGGATCTCCAGGATCCCGTCGCTGAAGCGCAGTTCGTTGTTCGCCTGGGAGAGCTCCGCCATGATGGCGCGGAGCAGCTCCTCCTTGCCCAACTGGTCTACGTTCTTTACGTTATGCTCCGCGGCAAACGCCTGGAGCGACTCGAGGTTCTTCGCTCGCAGTTCTGTGAGTTCCATGGTTCCATCACCTCAAGAGATGGATTCTTCGTTCCCGACGGCGCGGCCTCCCAAACGCCTTGCGCCGCGGCGCCCCCAGGGCCCGCCAGGACGCCGACGAGAGACGCGGGGACCGATCCCCGAGCCTTCGGGACGGCCTAGCCGATCTTCTCCACCCGTCGGGCATGCCGTCCGCCGTCGAACGGACTCTCAAGCCACGTCTCGGCGATCTTCTTGGCCATTCCGACGGCCGAGATCCGCGCGCCCAGGCAAAGGACGTTTGCGTCGTTGTGCCGTCGGCAAAGCTCGGCGGAGTAGGGCTCGACACAGGCCGCGGCGCGGATCCCCGGCGTTTTCCCGGCCGCCATGGCCATTCCGATGCCGGTTCCGCAGACGAGGATTCCCCTGTCGGCCTCCCCAGAAGCGACCGCGGCGGCCACTTGCTTCGCCACGTCGGGGTAGTCGACCGGCTCCGGCGAGTCGGTCCCATAGTCAAGGACCGTATGATCGCGAAGCACGGACTCGATGAGGGCTTGCTTCATGTCTACCCCCGCATGGTCACACCCGATCGCGATCCGCACGCTACACCTTCTTCACCAGCCACTTCAGCATGTCCCCGTACATCTTCACCCGGTCGAGGACGCCTCTGGCGAACCCGCGTTTCTCCTCCTTCAGGATATGCGTCACCCCGTCCAGCTTCACCCTCTCCTGGCGCCATCCCTCCTTGGCCGCGAGTCGAGAGAGAGCGATCTCGATTCCGTAGTTCATCTCAGGTACGTTCTCCTTGGCGCGCTCCCACAGGGCCTTGGACAGCACCCGCTGGCCGGAGGCGAACGGGTTGATCTTCTGGGCGAGGTCGGTGTTCATGCGGCCGTTGGAGAAGACTCCGACGACCATGTCGACCTCCTCGGGGCGGTAGACGCCGATGAGCCGCTCGACGTGCTCCTCTCGCAGCCCGACCAGATCTGCGTCGAGGAAGAGAAGGACCTCATTGCGCGCGAGACTCACGCCCTCATCGAGGGCCGCCGCCTTTCCCCGGTTCTCGGGCAGAGAGACGACTCGCACCGAGTAGCGCTCGGCGACCTGGGCCGTCCCGTCGTCCGACCCGTCGTCGACGACGATGATCTCGTCGACCGAAGGGCATCGCACCAAGGGGCCAAGGACGGCGCCGATGCGGTCAGCCTCGTTGTACGCGGGAACCACCACGGAAACGTTCATCAATAGCGAGTTGAGACAGCTTGTACGGGGCTTAGACCTCCCGGGTAAGCCTATTCTAGTGTCTCCTTGTGTGGAAGTCAAACGCCTTTCTCCCGCAGGGATTCCCCACGTGAGAGGGCGTCGGCCGAGTCGTCCGTTCGGTGAGAGCGGAACCAGGCCTCCAAGTCCTCGAGGAGTCCCTCGAGCGTGTCGGCCCGTCTCCCGGGGACCGGGAGGGACTGACTGAAGTGGGGCCCGTAGCTCTTGTGGAGGATGCGACGGTCGGTGAGGATGACCGCCCCGCGGTCGGTCCGCCGGCGGATGAGGCGGCCGATTCCCTGGCGGAGCCTGAGGATGGCCTGCGGAAGAGCGAGGTCGAGGAACGCGTCCTTCCCCGAGCGTTCCGCTCGCTCTCCCAGAGCGGCGAGGATCGGGTCGGTCGGCACCGGGAAGGGGAGGCGGGTGATGATGAGGATCTCGAGGTCGCGGCCGGGGAGATCAATCCCTTCCCAGAAGCTGTCCGTCCCGAGGAGCACCGTGGCTCCGTCGATCGCGCGGAACTGCTCGATCACCTTGCTCTTCGGTCCGCTGATCCCCTGGGCGAGGACGGCGCACGCGCCGCCGATTCGGTCGTGTACCGCCCGCAGGAGTCGGTGAGAGGTGAACAGGACGAGGGTCTTCCTTTCCATCCCCGCGGCCGCCGTCACGAGGGACGCCAAGGCCTCGGCGTACTCGTCCTCCGGGCCGTCGACGAGGGGGAGGAAGTCGGCGAAGTAGACCCGCATGCACTCGTCGTAGGCGAAGAGCCCCTCGACCGTGCTCGAGGAGAAGGTCCCCGGAGCCGACTCAAGCCCCAAGGCGTCGCGCAGGTAGGCGAACGCGTCATTGGAGGAGAGCGTCGCTGAGGTCAAGACGAGTCCTTCCAGCCTCGGGTAGAGGGCCTCCGCCAGGATCGGCGCGACTTCGATCGGCGAGACGTGTAGGGCGGCCGCCCCGTCCGCCCTCTCGTACCAGTGCACGGCGTTTTCTCGTTCGGGTTCGAAACAGGTGGCGAGAAGGCCCTTGACCTCTCCCGTCTCCGCGATCAGGCGTTCGGCCTCCGTGCGGGATTCGGCGTCGGGGATCGCCTCCGCGACCTCCTCGATCGCCTTCTCGAGCTCGCTGAGCGTCTGGGCCAGGTGGTCGGCCTGGGGGCGCAGGCCATCGAGGAGCGGCGTGCGGCCTCGCGCCTCGCCGGGAAGGACCGCCAACAGGCTTGCGAACAGGCGGCCGTTCATGCTGCGGAGCGCCGAGGAGATCTGGCGCGCATGCTGGAGGCGCGGGTCGTCCGGCGAAAGGGGCGCGCGGGCGAGCCACCCGCCCGGCCGGTGCCCACTCGGGGCCTCGAGCTCTCCCAAGAGCGCCGTCAGGGTCTCTTCGGCGAGCGTCGAGGTGAACGCCTGTCGCGTCGCTCCTTCCAAGGCGTGCGCCTCGTCGGCGATGAGGGACGCGTAGCTCCCGAGGATCTCCTGCCCCGACTCGAGGTCGGCGAAGAGGAGGGAGTGATTCACCACGACGAGGGAGGCCTCCCGGGCGCGACGACGGGCGGCGAAAGAGAAGCAGTCTTGTACGAACGGGCAGACCGGTCCAGTGCAGTGGCGCGGGTCGTCGCGAAGGCGCGCCCAGAGCGATGGAGCGTTCGGGTCGGCGAAGAAGGCAGCGTTCTCCTCGATGTCCCCGGTCTCGCTACGGAAGAGCCAGCCTGCGAACACGGCGAGAGCAGGGAGTAGGTCTCGGTCAAGCCCTTGGATGGACTCCTGGAGGACGATCTCCCATCGCCGCAGGCAGGCGTAGTTCTCGCGGCCCTTGAGCAGGGCAACCGGAAGCCTGGGGTGGAGGCGGGAGACGAGGAAGGGAAGATCCTTCGTGAAGAGCTGCTCCTGCAGCTGCTTGGTCCGGGTCGAAACGACGAGGCGGAGCGCAGGATTCTTCCGAAGGTAGAGGATCGCCGGCACGAGGTAGGCGAACGTCTTGCCAGTGCCCGGCCCCGCCTCGACGGCCAGGGTGCCTCCGCGCGCGAGCGCCTCGGCCACCTGCGCGGCCATCGCTCTCTGTCCCGGGCGATCCTCGAACGCGTCGAAGTCTCTGGCGATCGCTCCATCCCGCCCGAGCGCCTCGTCGACCGTAACGAGGGGAGGGTCTTCCGGGCTTGGCCGTTCGTGCGGGCGCGCCTGAGGCCTTGCCTGAGCGAGGGGAACGAGCCGCCCCACGAGAGCGCCGGTTCCCTCGGGGAGGAGCTGGGCGAGGAGCGAGAGAAGGTCGGCCGGCAGGGCGAGGCCCTCTGCGAGGAGGAAGGCGAAGAGGCCTCCGATCGCCTCGCGCTCCCTTCCTTCTGCGATCGGCACAGCATAGCGAGCGCAGAGACTCTCCAGGCTGTGATCGGGATGCGTCGGAAGGAACGTGCGACCGAGGAGCTCGAGGTCGATCGCCCGCCGCGTCGCTCGACGAGAGCCGTAGGCGACGAGGGGAAGGTCCTCGCTCGGCGCGACCGTCTCTGCGAAGGAGGGTCGCCCGCTCGTGAAGACGAGAGCCCCGCGCCCGTCGGTGGCGACAAACCGCGAAAGCGCCAGGCTCTCCCAGGGAACGTTCATTCGGTCTAGAGGGGCCGTGCGAGGGAACCGCTTCGCCTCGCTCCGACTCCCAGAGGGTCGCGGGCGAGGGGCCGCCCGGCGAGGGCCGCGGCGGACGCGCCCTCGATGAGCGCCGGCACGAACTCTCCCATCTCGGCCGCTCCGGTGAGGACGACCGTGCGGTGGTCGTCCGCCCGTCCATACAGCCCTCCTCGTTTGGTTCGCCCCTCGACGAGAACCTCGAGGGTGTCGCCGATCCGCCGCTCGTTCTCCTCGAGGGCAATCGCGCGCTCGAGGGCTAGAAGCTCCTGCAGGCGCGCGTCCTTCGTCTCCAGAGGGACGTCGTCCGGGAGCCTCGCGCTGGGGGTTCCTGGTCGAGGGGAGTACTTGGCGACGAACAGCGAGCCGAACCGGACCTCCTCCACGAGGTCTCGCGTCAAACGGAAGTCCTCCTCGCTCTCCCCGGGGTAGCCCACGATGAGGTCGGTCGTGAGGTTGATCCTCTCCACGGCCTCTCGGGCGCGCCGGACGATCGAGAGGAAATCGGCCCGCGTGTGGCCGCGGTTCATCGCCGCAAGGATCCGATCGCTTCCCGACTGGCACGCAAGGTGGAGGTGCTTGCACACGTTCTCGTGGCGCGCGATCGCGTCGATCACGGCCTGGGCGAGGTCTTGCGGGTGAGAGCTCGTGAAGCGGACTCTGGAGATCCCGGTCCTTGCGACCCGCTCGAGGAGCCCCGCGAAGTCGCCGTACTCGGGGCGCTCCTTCCCGTACGAATCGACGTTCTGGCCAAGGAGAAGCACCTCCTTGTACCCGGCGCTCACCAGCGCCTCCACTTCCGCGAGGACCGCCTCCGGCGGCCGGCTTCGCAAGGGGCCGCGGGCGCGTGGCACGACGCAGTACGAGCACGCGTTGGAGCACCCCTCGGTGATCGTGACCATGGCCGTCACGGGGCTCAGCCGCCGGTAGGGGACCTCCTCGCCTCCTGCGGGGTGAGGGAGGTGGGCCGGGCGACCCTTCCCTTCTTCCACGGCGGCGACGAGGCCGGGAAGGGCGGCGAGGTCGCTCGTCCCGAACAGGAAGTCGATCGTGGAGAACCGCTTGAGGAGCGAGGCTCCCCGCAGTTGCGCGAGGCACCCGCCGACGCCGAAGATTACGGGGCGAGCTCTCTTCTCCTCCGCGACCGCGCCGATCCGGCCGTAGGCCTTCTCCTCCGCCTTCTTGCGGACGGCGCAGGTGTTGAACAGGACCACGTCGGCCTCGGAGAGAGAGTCCGTAGCCACGAAGCCGGCACGCTCCAGGACCCCGGCCAGCCCCTCGGACTGGTGAAGGTTCAGTTGACAGCCCCAGGTTTCGATGTACAGGCGCTTTCTCATGTGGGCGGCGTCACTATACTCGAAAGGCTCCGAGCGATCAAACGTCCATCAGGGCTTCATTCGCGCCGCCTCGCCCCGGGTGGTCGTCTCCCTGTGCCTTCCGGTATCATCGACGCAAGATGGGCATCCGTCGCTCCGATCGGTACGTGCTTCGCGAGATGATCGGGCCCTTTCTCATCTCCCTGTTCGGCTTGCTCCTGTTCATCGTTCTGAACCTGATCCTCTCCCTCTCCGATCTGATGGTCGATCGCGGGGTGGGCATCCTCACGCTCTTGAAGCTTCTGGTCCTCAAGCTCCCCAACCTCCTCGTGCTGGCCCTTCCCGTGAGCGGCCTCTTCGCGACGTTCCTCGGGCTGGGGAGGCTCGTGCACGATCGCGAAGTGATCGCGCTCGAGGCAGCCGGCATCTCCCTCCGGCGGATCCTCCTGCCCCTGCTCCTGGCCGCCCTGTTCGTCGGCCTGGCCGATTTCGCCCTGTACAACTGGGCAGTCCCGTCGTCGGAACATGGATACCAACGGGTCTTGCGAGGAATCATCTTCCGCCAGGGGACGCCGCACATCCGTGCCAACACGTTCTTCAAGGGGCCGGAGGGGCAGTTCTTCTACGTCCGGAGCGTCGACGAGAAGGACGGAAGCCTTCGCGGGGTCCTCGTCTACGACGTCGAAGGACGGGTCTTCCCTCAAGCCCAGGCCGCGATCACCATCGTCACCGCGGAGGAGGGGCGTTGGAGGGAGCAGGAGTGGGATCTCATCGCGGGGCGTGTCTACGGCTACGACCGGGAGGGCGAACTCGTGTACGTGGGAGCCTTCGACGAGCTCCACGTGGCGATCGATCGGAGCCAGGCAGACGTCCTTGCGGGATCTCAGACGCCCGCGGAGATGGGGATCGGGGAACTCCGCTCGCGGATGGCCGTTCTCAGGCGAAGTGGCCTCCCGATTGACGAACTCGTCGTCGAGTCCCACCTCCGGGGCGCGATTCCACTCGCCGCCCTAGTCTTCGTCCTGTTCGGCGGCTCGGCGAGCCTCCTGTGGGGCTGGCGAAGCCGTGCGGTGGGGGTGGTGGTGAGTCTCCTCCTCGTGGGGCTGTTCCAGGGGACGCTCTTGTGGACTCAGACCTTGGGCCGGCGAGGGGTGCTCGCGCCGTCGCTCGCGGCGTGGATTCCCGACGTCTTGTTCGGCCTCGTCGGACTCCTTCTCTTTCTGCGACTGGACCGGCTCGGCTGGGGGAACCTGCGGTGCCTTCTGCGCAGAGTTCTCCCCTTCCTGTTCGCGCTCGTGCTCATCCTAGTTCTCGCGGGCGCCACCGTATCGGCCCAGGATTCCCCGGTAGAGATCCAGTGCGACGCGCTCTCGGTCTCCTCCGACCGAGATCACCTCTCGGCCCACGGGGCGGTCCGCGTGACGTACGGGGAGACGCGCCTCGCGGCCGACGAGCTGGCACTGGATCGCGACGAGGGCGGAGCCTGGCAGCTCGTCGCGGCTGGGAACGTCGAACTCGCGGTTGGGAGCGACTTCACCGTCTCCGGAGAGGCGATCGCGGCGCGTCTCGAGGAGCGTGGCGACGGCGTGGTCGCCCTGGAGGCTACGGCGACTGGTTTCCACGGTCGGAGCCTCTTCACGAACTCCCGGGGCGAGCAGCACGCCCTCGTCTATGGCGGGGCGGACGGGCGGATCGAGTTCGATCGAGACGGAAACGTGGCCGCGCTGGTCGTGACCGAGGCGGAGATGACGACCTGCGAGTGTTGCGGCGGGGACCTGCGCGCCCAGCCGTACTCCATCAAGACGGGGAGACTCCTCGTCTACCCGGACCGCTTGGTCGTGGCTTTCGATCTGACGGTGCGTTCGGCAGGAGTTCCCATCTTCTGGCTCCCTGTCTACGTTCAGCCGCTCAAGGAGACCCTCGAGAGTCCGCTCTTCCCCTCGATCGGAGAGGACTCGCTACGCGGCCTCTTCCTCAAGTGGAGCCTTCCTTTCTACGTGAACGAAGGGAACTACGGAGCGATCCTGGTCGACTACTTCAGCCGCTTTCAGGAGGTCGGCCTGGGGGCGGTCCTGCGCTACGCCGTCGGCGGGCAGGAGGGAAGGGTCCGTCTCTATTCGTTTCCCGCCCGTGTAGGAGACAGCCGTCTTGAGATCTCCCTCGACCACGGGCTCTCCCTCGGGGGCGGGTGGCAGGCCGGCGGGAAGCTCGGGTACGAGGCGGTCGGATCGAGTCGGAGTCTTTCCTTCTCCTTCTCGCTTGGCGGGACGGCGCGGGGGTGGAGGGTCAGCCTCGCGGCCGAAAGGAGCCGGAGCGAAGAGGACGAAGTGGTCCGCACGGTCGAGCGTCTTCCCGAACTCGCCTTGTCTCACGCGGCCGCTTCGTTCGGGGCTTTCTCCCTCTCTCCGCGTCTCGCCGCCGGGTGGGTGCGCGAGTGGGTGGGCGACGCGCTCGTCGGCCAGTCGCTACGTTTCGACGGCTCGGTCGAGGCGGCCTTCCCCTCGGTCTCGTTCCTGGGCCTCACGGCAACGGAGACGGCTGGCCTGCACGTCACCCTCTACGAGACGGACGAGGGGAGCCGGAGTCGAGCGGCGCTCTCTTTCTCTTCGTCCGTGGGTTCCCCGGGGATGCGCGTGGCGTACAGCGGGCAGCTCGTGAGCGGTACCAGCCCGTTTGAGCACGACAAAGCCGTCTCCGCGAGCCGCCTGACGTGGCGCTTCTCGGGCGAGGCCGGGCCGGCGGTCGCGGTAGAGGGCGGGCTCGATCTTCTTTCTGGAGCGTTCGATCCACTTCTGGTGAGGCTGGCGTGGGGACAGACCCCCTCGTTT
>JAPLGE010000042.1 GCA_026390315.1 Candidatus Bipolaricaulota bacterium | reverse complement strand
GGGGCACCTTGCCCTAGCTCTCCCTGGTACGCGTCCAAGAGGCCTCTCGCCTGCGGGACCCGGCCCGGCGGCCTGGTCTTCGCCCAGGGCCGTTGCCTTGGCTCCTCCGGGCCCGAGGCAGCTCGGCGGTGCGTTCGCCCCGGCGTACAATGCCGTGCCGTGGGCTCCGGGGAGCCGCGGGGATAGCGGGCAAAGGAGGAACTATGAAATGGGTCACGCGGGCGCACGTGCATGTGGATCGGGTCGCCTGTCCCTGGCTCATCACGCGGTTCGTGGACAGCGACGCGGAGTTCCTTTTCGTCGCGGCGTCGGAAGTGGAGGCGGTAGCGAAGCGAGAGGGCGCAATCCCGTTCGACGCTCCGGGGATCGAGCTCGGCCATCACGGGAGCGAGTGCTCCTTCGAGGCCATCATCGCCAACTACGGCCTCAAGGACAAGGCGCTCCTTCGCATGGCGAAGATCGTCAACGCGGCGGACATAGACCACCTGGACGCCGATCCGATCGCCGCTGGGCTGGAGGCGATCGCCACCGGCTACGGGTTGAGGTACCCCGACGACCTGGAGAATCTCAGCCGGCAGTTTGAGGTCTACGATGCCCTGTACGCCTGGTGTCGGCTGGAGACGGCCAAGAGTGAAACCCGATAGGCCCTCGCTCCGATCGGCCCTCTCCCGCGCCGGGGAGTTCCTCGGCCTGCGCCGGAGCATCGTGGGGCTCTTGGGGATGGTCGTCCTCGTCGGCATGGGTGAGAACATGGCCGAGCAGTTTCTCCCCCTCTACCTTATCGCGCTCGGCGGTGGTTTCATCTCCGTCGGCGTCCTGAACGCAATGGACAACCTTCTCGGGGCGCTGTACGCGTTCCCCGGGGGTTACCTCGCCGATCGCCTGGGGACCAAGCGGGCGCTCCTCGTGTTCAACGGGCTCTCCATGATCGGTTTCCTCGTCGTCGCTCTCATTCCGGCGTGGCCGGCCGTGATGGCCGGAGCGGTCTTGTTCCTCTCCTGGTCGGCCATTTCCCTGCCGGCGACCATGGGGTTGGTCGCGCGCGCCCTGCCCAAGGACAAGCGGACGATGGGCGTGTCGCTTCACTCGCTCGTCCGTCGCGTCCCCATGGCCCTGGGTCCCGTCCTCGGCGGGGCGTCGATCGGCCTCCTGGGAGTCGAGGCAGGGGTGAGGGTCGCGTTCTGGATCGCCCTGGTGCTCGCGGGGGTGGCGGCCATCCTCCAGCAGGTGTTGATCGAGGAGGACGCGGCTCCGGCCGCGGAAGCCAAACGATCGGCCGAAGGGAGCCCGCTTCGGATGTGGAGGCTGATGAGTCCGGACCTGAAGCAGCTTCTCGTGGCGGACACGCTCATCCGGTTCTGCGAGCAGATTCCGTACGCGTTTGTCGTGATCTGGGCCGTCGGTTCTGCGGCCCATCCCGGCCCAGTGACCGCGCTCCAGTTCGGCGCACTCCGGGTGATCGAGATGGCGACGGCCATCCTCATCTATATCCCGGTCGCGTACTTCGCGGACCGAAGCCAGAAGAAGCCATTCGTGATCGCCACATTCGTCTTCTTCACGCTCTTCCCGGTCGTCCTCCTCTTCTCCCGGTCGTTTCTGCTCCTCGCGTTGGCGTTCGTCTTGCGCGGGCTGAAGGAGTTCGGCGAGCCGACGCGCAAGGCCCTCATCATGGACCTTGCGCCCGAGGGTAAGAAGGCCGGGATGTTCGGTCTCTACTACCTCGTCCGAGATGTGATCGTTTCCGCGGCCGCGTTCGGGGGCGCGTTTCTCTGGTCGATTCGACCCGAAGTGAACCTACTCACGGCGTTCGGGTTCGGCGTGGCGGGCACGATCTGGTTTGCGCTGCGCGGCCGGGACCTGGACCGAATGGTGCCAATCCGCCCGACTCCCACGCCCTAGGTGGACTGGTTTCGGACTGGTGAGCTCCGGGATCGTCCGCCAGAGTGAACCTGAGTGGACGGGTTTCCAACTGTACCCCCTACGGGATTGCTCTTGAACTCGATGATCAGGCCGGGACTCGTCTACGCTGGTACACCTGACGTCACCATACCGAGAACCTTCAGAATGACGTTCTCGGTACGGTTCTAGTTGGCACCCCCTGCGGGACTACTTTTGAACCCCACCGCGATCGCACGGGAGCGAGATCCGTTCCCTGCTGGCTGTCACTGAAAGCTGTCGAGCGCGTCTCCACCTGTGAAATCGTGTCGCACAAGGCTCGTCGGGAAGTGCTGCTTCCCAGCCACTTCGCTCCTCTCCCACTGCGCCAATCCCGGCGTCCGACTTGGACCGGTTTTCGGGGAGGCATCGTCACAGCGGCTGGCGAAGCGGGACGAGACACTCGAGTGGTCGGACGTGCTCCGCGACGTGCAGGACCTTCGGCATATCGAGGTGCAGCAGGACGGGAAGCGGTACCTGTTGCGTCCGCCCCTTCAAGGTGTCTGCGGGAAGGTTCTCCAGGCGGTCGGCGTAGCGGTCCCGCCACCGGTCCGCGATGTTCCCTCACATGGTGCCAAGGCCTGAGTCTGCTCTCTGTACTTCCGTCCTCAAGATACCTTCAGATCCGGAACCGTAGGAGACGGGTTACCCAATTCCGGAAGACGTCGAGCCGTTCGAAGGTAGTGAATCAGGGGTAGCCAGGGAATCCTTGGACCGCTTTCGCGGCTGAGACCCCTACGGAAACCGCCCGCGGGTGTGTCCGGAATCATCCGGTTCGCTCACGGGGCGTCGTTAAGGGCGCTCTGGAGTTCGCCGAGGAGTTCGGCGATAAGCTCCTTGACCGGGACGATCTTGTCGATCCGGTGGGCGTTCTGACCGCAGAAGATGAGACCGTGGTCGACATCCCCCCGGTAGGCGTTCAAGAGAGCCTGGGCGATGCAGAACTTGGCTTCCGCGACCTTGCAGACGGTCAGACAATGGTAGGGGCAGTTGATCTCTAGCTTGTCCACCTTCTCCAAGTCCTTGAGGAACTTGTTCCGGATGGCCCGCCCTGGCAAGCCGACAGGGCTCTTGATGATGACGATATCCTCTTCCCTGGCGTTCAGGTAGCTCTGCTTGAACTCCCGGGACGCGTCGCACTCCCAGGTGCAGACGAAACGCGTCGCCATCTGGACTCCGGACGCGCCCAGGGACAGCATGCGGGCGATGTCCCCGCCGTCGAAGATCCCGCCGGCGGCGATGACCGGGATTTTCTTTCCGTAGCGGTCTTCATACGGTTTGACCGCCTCCAGGACCTGAGGCAGGAGCGTCTCCAGAGAATGGTCCTCCGGATGGCGGAGCTCTTCGAGGGAGAAGCCGAGATGTCCCCCCGCGAGGGGGCCTTCGAGGATGAGGGCGTCGGCCGTTCTCTGGTAACGCTTGGCCCAGCCACGTAGGATCAGTTCCGCGGCCCGGGCCGAGCTAACGATGGGCACGAGGTTCACCGATCGATCCTGGACGAGTTCGGGGAGCCTCATCGGCAGTCCGGCCCCAAAGACGATCATCTGGATGCCTTCCCGGACGGCGGTCTGGACCAGGTCTTCAACATTGCTGAGCGCGCCCATGAAATTGACGGCGAGAATCCCCTGGGTCATGGTTCGGGCCTTGCGGATCTCTTCTTGCAGGGCTTCCCGGGAGATCCGTTCATACTCATGCCGGGCCGCTTCGAAATCCCCCAGGCCGATGCTCGAGATGGTGCCGATTCCGCCCTCCTCGGCCACCGCCGCCGCCAGGGATGCGAGCGACACCCTCACGCCCATCCCTCCCTGGATGATCGGGAACTCTGCGGTGAGGTGTCCGATATGAAGCTTGGGGATGTTCATCGTTACCTCCCCTTCTCGTACCTCTTGACGACCAGGCAGGCGTTCCCTCCCCCGAAGCCGAAGGACTGGCTCATGGCCGCGTCGAGTTCGATCGACTCGGCTCCCCGGGTGACGTAATCCAGCGGGCAATCCGGATCGGGCTGCTCATAGTTAATGGTCGGGGGAATGCGGCCGGTCGAGACGCTCAGCACGGTGGCCGCGAACTCCACGGCCCCGGACGCGGCCAGCAGGTGGCCGATCATGGACTTGATGGAACTTATCTTGAGCCGCCAGGCGTGGTCGCCGAAGACCTTAATCACAGCTGCGCTTTCGATCTTGTCATTGAGGACCGTGGAGGTTCCGTGGGCGTTGATATAGCCGATGTCCGGCGCGGCGACGCCGGCGTCGCGTAGCGCTTCCCCCATGACACGGACCATTCCGTCGCCCTTGGGTTCGGGCGCCGTGAGATGGAAAGCATCGGCCGTGTTGCCATATCCGGCCAATTCAGCGTAGACGGGCGCGTTCCGCCCGAGCGCATGGTCCAGCCTTTCCAGCACGACGACACCGGCCCCCTCCCCCATGACGAAACCGTCGCGGTTCTTGTCAAAAGGACGGCTGGCGCGTTCCACATCGTCATTACGGCTGGACATCGACCGTGTCGCGCAGAAGCTGGCAAACGGCAACGGGCTCACACTGGCCTCGGTTCCTCCCGCCAACATGATGTCGGCGTCTCCTCTTTCCAGGATGCGATAGGCGTCGCCTATGGCGTTGGCCCCGGTGGAACAGGCTACGGAAGGGGCAGACAGAGGTCCCTTGAGGCCATGGGTGATGGACACCATGCAGGCGGCCGTGTTGATGAGGACCTTGGACACGACGAACGGCCCCACGGATTTTGGCCCTTTCGCCAGGAGTTCGGCATGCGTGCTTTCGATCGTCTGCGCTCCCCCGATGCCGGACCCGATGATGACACCCGCCCGGCAGCCGTCGAAAGGAAACGCATCCAGGCGCGCGTCCTGCATGGCCAGGTCCGCGGCGACAAGGGCGAAATGGGTGAACCGGTCCATCCGTCTCGCGAGTTTGCCGTCGATCCATTCCTCGGCGTGGAAATCCCTCACCTCCCCGGCCATGTGAGAGCGGAATTCCGACGGGTCGAACAGGGTGATGCGGGAGATGCCGTTCCGCCCGGCGAGCAATCCTTCCCAGAAATCCTTCCGTCCTATGCCGATCGGGGTGACGACCCCGATACCCGTCACCACCACACGATGTCG
>JAPLGE010000110.1 GCA_026390315.1 Candidatus Bipolaricaulota bacterium | reverse complement strand
GCGAGGAAGCTGACGGCCACTTGAGGATCGGCGGGCCAGGCGAGGACGGCGAGGAACCAACCTGGGGCGAAGGAGAGCGAAACGCCGACGGAACGTCCTCCCAGCTTGACGGTCTGGACGCCCTGACTCACGAGGGTCGACTCGTAGCTAGACAGGTCGGCTAGGTAGGTGAGCACATTCTGCGCCCAAGCCTGGCTGACCATCACGAGGTTCATCCGTCCCGTGCGAGCGGCCCCCTGGAGCACGATCTGCTGGGCGAGATCGTTTCGGGAGTAGGGCTGAAGGAGCACCTTGACCCCGGTCGTCGTCTGGAACCGAGTCGCGATGGCATCCCAGTTCGCGCGGGTAGCCTGGTCAATCCCCACGGTAAGGGCCGACTGGGCCAGCGCGCCGGCCGAGAGAAGGCTCAAGAGAACGAAGAACAGAATACCTCGGTGCATGCTCTCCCCTCCTACGGGACCTGCGGAGCCGGCTGGTACGGGGGCCGGACGTAGCTGATCGCGGCTGACCGGGCAAGCTCGACCAAGCGGTGGATCGGGACGAGGAGCTTGGCGAGCTCCGCCGTCTCGGACACGACGTAGGCCCGGAAGCTCTCAGGGAACACCTCGCCGGATCGCTTCTCTGCCACCACCTCCACGCGCAGCCCGACGCGCGTCAGGCCGTTTGCTGCCGCATAGGCGAACCAGTCCTCTGCCAAGGTGAGGCCGTAGAGTGCCGAATCCAGGGCGACTCCTTGCGGCGGCGGAGGAGCTTTCTCCAATCCTCGGGGCACGGCGGTGAAGCCGAGCGCTGCCTGGTCTCCCGCGATCCCGAGGCTTCGGAGATCGCGCAAGACGGATGGAAGAACTTCTCCGGACGCGAGGCTCCGTTGCGGAATGAGGAGGAGGGCATAGCCGGTCTGGGCGGGTCGGACCACGTAGTCCAGGTCAGGGCCGCGGACCTGGAAGACGAAGAGGTCGCCATCGACGTAGAGAAGAGGACTGGTGGTGACAAGGACCTCCTCCCCTAAGTCGGTCCGCTCTTTTCCCAGGTAGCCTGTCACGACGTCGCCGGAACGAACGATCGTTGTGAAGCCGCTCGCTTGGGCCGTCTGAATCAGGGTGGAGAGAGAAAGGGCGACCTCTCCGAGCGAGGAGACGTAGTATTGGGTCGCGGCCAGGTCCATCTGAGCTCCAGCGGGGCCGCCCCCTAGGAGGAGAACGCCGGCGAGAAGGAAAACGAGAACCCCACCTGCACGGGCACGATTCGTCATGACAGCCTCCTTTGCCGTGTCGGCCAGACTAAGATACACGTAAACGCAGCGGAAGTTTCGATCCGGCTCACGGGGCGGACGAGAGGGCGGGGCTCGTTTTTTCGCGAGGGTAGAGGTACTCAGAGAAGATCCTGGACACGTCGGCGGGGGCCTCTGCGAGGAAGCGGGCAACGAGACTCGAGCCGCGGGCGATCAGGAACGCCTCGTCGCGGTAGTAGCGCTGCAGGACGCCGAAGAAACGGGCGTCGCCGAGGGCGCTCCGGAGAGCGTCGAAGAGGAGGGCTCCTCCGCTGTAGACGAATCCGGAGTAGCTCCTTCCGTCCGGGAAGAGAGTGGTCGGGCTGGCCACGCAAAGCCCGGAGTACTGCGCGCGGACCTCTTCGTAGGCCCTTTGCCACTCCGCGATCGCCGTGCGGGCGGCTGCCTCTCCGGACTCGCGCTCGAGGAAGAGGCCGGAGGAGAAGGTGGCGAGGCCCTCATCCAACCAGGGCTCCTGCACGACGTCATTCCCCACGACCGCGTACCACCACTGGTGAGCCACCTCGTGGGCGACGATCACGCTGAAGAAGTAGTCCTCCGGTTGGTTGCAGTAGTCCTCTCCAACGAGGACGAGCCCGGGGTACTCGACTCCTGCCGCCCGCTCAAGCGGGACCTCGACGAGATCGAGTTCGCCGTAGGGGTAGGGCCCGAAGAGCTCCGTGTAGACGGAGAGGGCGGCCCGCGCGCACGCGAGAGCCACGCTCTGTGCCCACCGGTGCTCGGGGAAGAAGCTTGCGCGCAGGAGGACCCCGCTTGAGCTCTGCGTTTCCTGCCGATACTCGTTACCGAGCACGACCATGAAGTCGCGGACCCCTTCGCCGGCGAAGGTGGTCACGCACCGATCGCCGGCCTTCCCTTGCGAAGCCAGCTCTCCGCTCGTCAGCGCGGTCAGGCCGCACGGCGTGGTCAGAGCGACGGTGTAGGAGCCGGCCTCACTCGTGACCGGGTCGCCGATCGTCCCGACCGGAGCGATGCTCCAGGCGTCGCCGCTCTCCACCGCGAGGATCGGGTAGAACGAAGCAAGCGCCATGGTGTGCTCCGTCGCGGCGAAGGTCCCGTACCCAACCTGGCCGGTTCCTGGTTGGAGCGCGTCCCAAGCGGCGGGGCGGCCGCTGAACGCGACGGATAGAGAGAGAGCTGCCCCCGCCTCGAGCGCGCCGGGAAGCTGGACTTCCAGGACCGTGTTCCCTTCAAGAAGCCGTGTTGCCGCCATCTTGTCTCCGACGCGGACCTCCCCGACCTCGAGAAGGCCGTTGCCGTATAGAGAGGGGGCGTTCGGGAAGAGGCGGAGGAAAACCTCCTCGAGCCGCGCCCCGCTCGTGTTGACCCACTGGATCTCCTCACTTCCCGCGAACGACTTCCCGCTCCAGTCGACGTTGAGGGCGATCGTGTAGTGAGGGAAGAAGCTCTCTGCACGAAGGGCACCACCGGCCTGGGGACCGAGGAGGACCACGGCGAGAAAGAAGGGAAGGAGATGGTCGATGATTGCTCGCCTTCTCCTCGCGGACGCCTGGGCATGGGACACGCCGGCCCCGTGCGCCACAGTCGAGAGGGGTGCGCGGGATCTCCTCGCCATCAGCCCCCGCAATGGCAGCTCGATGGAGGCGTGGCCGGCGTGCCGGTCGACTTGCCCACGACAAACGAGAAGGTCGTGGTCGCGCTCGCCCCACGGCTGTCCGTGACGGTCAGGGAGATCGCATAGGTTCCCGCGCTTGAGAAGGCGTGTTGGACGTTTCTTGCGGCGAAGGAACCCGCGTCTCCCAGAGTCCACACATATCGGACGATCTCCCCGTCTGGATCCACGCACGCGGTCCCCATGAACGTCACCGTCTCCCTCACCCCGGCGCTCGCGGGGATGGAGCGAATCTCGGCGACCGGCGGAACGTTTCGCGGGAGCACCACCTCCTGGGCGAAGGTCGCGTATCGGTTCTCGAACCAAAGCTGGCCTGTCGAGTCGCTACGGGAGGGGACCGTCCCCAGAGTCTCTTGCGCGTGGCCCGGCTGAGGAGAGGCCTCCACGGGGACCCAGGCCGTCCTCCCTCCGACCGGGATTCCGACGAGCACCCAGGTGTGGGTCTCGTCGGGCCAACCTGCCTGAGCGACCAGGTGCGTCTCGTAGCCAAGAGAGCCGAGCGTCCCGGCCGTGTACGCGGCGAAGTCACGGCTGTCCCACTGGGACGACGTGAAGAACCGGTCCGAGCCAAGGCGGTCGTCGTTCAGAATCGGCTTCAGAGCCGACAGCCCCGCGAGAAGCGTCGTCAGCTCCGCGGACGAGTAGGCGTTGGGCTGCAGGACCGAAGGAAGTGCACCCAGAACCGGGAGCCCCACGAGAGCCGCCACGACCATGAACGGCAACACTCTTGCTGCCATGCTAGCCACCTCCGCCGAGCTAGGGACAGTATAGCGACCCGCGCCGCACACGGGAAGAGGCGCGTTCGAAAGAACGCAAGAGTGCCTGCGCTTGACCCGAACGTGACCGACTCTTGACGGGCGGCCGATAATACCTTATCATGGCTTATCAGGTAGAGAGAACGTGGCTAGCATCGGCTACCTGATTCAAAGGAGGGATCGATGAACACTCGTACCGGATGGGCGCTCGTCGCTGCGCTTTCGCTCATCACGTCTCTCGCGGCGGTTGCGGCTTCTTCGCCGGTTGTGATCAGCGAAGTGGCGTGGGCCGGAACTGCCGCGAGCCCGAGCGATGAGTGGATCGAGCTGTACAACCGTTCGCAGGGGCCGGTGGACCTTGCGGGCTGGACGCTCGCCTTCGGCGACGTCGTGATCCACCTAGGGAAGGTCGAGGGGGCCACGCTCGAGGTGAGGACGACCGTCATCCCTCAAGGTGGGTTCCTTCTGCTCGAGCGATCGGATGACAGCACGATCTCAGACGTCGCGGCGGATCTGGTCTATCGCGGAACCCTGTCCAACGCGGGCGTGACGCTGCGGCTTCGCGACCCGAGCGGGGCCGAAGTGGACACCGCGAATGCGGGATGCGAAGGCTGGGCGGCAGGAAGCGCGACGGGTCCCGTTCTCTATGCCTCCATGGAGCGGGTCGACCCGTCCGGTGCGGACCTGGCCACCAACTGGCGGACGAACGACGGAGTTCTCCGCACGGGACGCGATGCCCTGGGCGGCGAGGTCAACGGGACGCCTCGAGCCAAGAACTCGGCGACGACCGCCGCCGAGACGGTCCCGACGGTCCGGCTGCTCGCCCCTGTGACAGAAGGCGCGGCCGTCAGCGGTCTATTCATCGTCACTTGGGCGGCGACGGACCCAGACGGCCCCGCGGACGGGTTGCGGGTTGACCTCTACCTTTCTCGCGACGGCGGAACGAGCTGGGCGCCCCTCGTGGAGAACCTGGCGAACAGCGGCTCGTACGCCTGGGACACCCGGGCTGTTCCCGACGGCGAAGCCTACGCGCTCAAGGTGCTGGCGACCGATCGTGATGCCCATTCGGGCGTGGTGGTCAGTCCACCGTTCTCTGTGTCGAACCGGCGCTAGGGGAGGGGAGCCCGCACGCGTCCGCGATTTCCCCGAGGCGGGCGAGCGCCTCCTTCTTCCCGGCGGCGATCGCCTCGGAGATGTGCTCGAAGCCGAACATGTTGATCCAGTGAACGTCGGGCCGCAGGAGGACCAGGCGGCCGCCGAGCCGCTCGCGGGCTTGGTCAAGCTGCAGCGCGAGCAGGTGTTGGGAGGTAATCCGCTCCGACTGCAGGAGGGCGTCGAGGCTCGTGTCGACGCGTCGGGAGAGAGGCGCGCCCGTGTCGACGGCGATCACCGCAGAGGCGCCCATGTCGATCGCGACGTCGGCCGGGACCTTGTCCACGAGGCCGCCGTCAACGAGGAAGCGGCCCCGGTGGCGGACGGGGTAGAAGACTCCGGGAACCGCCGCGCTGGCCGTGACCGCCTGGTAGATCTTCCCTTCGTTGAGGACGATCCGCTCTCCGGTCTCGAGGTCCGCGGCGACCACGGCGAACGGAATCACGGTGTCCGAAAAGCTCTTCTTCGCCGTGATGAGAGAGAAGAACTCGTACATGCGGGCGAGCTTCTCCGGGGCCGTCTCCTCCTGGCGCCAACTGGTGCCGCGCATGTACTCGACCATCCCACGGCCGACGGCGCGCTGGATCTCGCGGATTGTGCTTCCGGAGACGTGGAACAGGTCGTTGAGGTCGAGTGAGTCGAGAAGCCGTGCCAGCTTCTTGAGGTCCATCCCCAAGGCCTTGGCCGCGCCGGTCGCGGCTCCCATGCTCGTCCCGGTGATGAGATCGACCGGGATCCCGTTCTCTTCGAAGGCGATGAGAACCCCAAGGTGCGCGAAGCCGCGCGCTCCGCCGCCGCCCAGGGCTAGTCCCACTTTCGCACGCTCTGGTACCAAGAGAACCCCCCTTCGCCCGATCATAGTCGGGCGAAGGGGGGGCTCACAAGTTGCGGACTAGTAGTCCATCGGCGGCCGCGGGGCGGCCGAAGACTCGTCCTTCTCCTTGATCTCCGCGACCAGAGCGCCCGTCATGAGCAGCATCCCGGCGATCGAGACGGCGTTCTGCAGGGCCGCGCGCGTCACCTTGGTCGGGTCGATGATCCCCGCCTCGAACATGTCGCGGTACTCCTCCGCCACGACGTCGAACCCGAAGCCCGCCTTCTCCCGCTTCACGTGCTCCACGACGATCGCGCCCTCGAATCCCGCGTTGTTGGCGAGCTGGCGAAGCGGGGCTTCGAGTGCCTTGCGGAGGATCTTCACGCCCACGCCCTCGTCGCCCTCGACCTTCAGGTCGTCCAGCTTCTTCGCCGCCGCGAGGAGCGCCACGCCGCCGCCGGGGAGGATCCCCTCGTCGACGGCTGCCTTGGTCGCCTCGAGGGCGTCCTCCATGCGGTGCTTCTTCTCCGAGAGCTCCGTCTCGGTGGCGGCCCCGACCTTGATCACGGCGACCCCGCCGGCGAGCTTCGCCTTGCGTTCCTCGAGCTTCTCCTTGTCGTAGTCGGACTCGGTCGTCTTGATCTGTTCCTCGATCTGCTCGACCCGCCCCTTGATCGCGTCGGCCGAGCCCTTCCCGCCGATGATCGTCGTGTTCTCGTGGTCGACCTTCACGCGCTCCGCGCGGCCGAGCATGGTGAGGGTCGTATCCTTGATCTGCATCCCGGCGTCCTCAGTGATGACGGTCGCTCCGGTCAGGACGGCGACGTCCTCGAGCATCGCCTTGCGGCGATCGCCGAACCCGGGCGCCTTGACGGCACAGCTCGTGAGCGTTCCCTTCAGCTTGTTGAGGACGAGGGTCGTCAGGGCCTCCCCGGTGATGTCCTTGGCAATTGCGAGGATCGGCTTCCCGGTCTGAGCGACCTTCTCCAGGAGCGGAACGAGGTCGATCGCGCTCTTCAGGTCTTGGTCGGTGATCAAGATGTACGGGTTCTCCAGGACGACCTCCATCTTCTTGGGATCGGTGACGAAGTAGGGGGAGACGTACTCGCGGTCGAACTGCATCCCCTCCACGACCTCGTAGTGGGTCTCGATCGTGTCCGAGTCCTCGACGGTGATGACCCCGTCCTCGCCAACGGCCTCCATGGCGTCGGCGATGATCTTTCCGATCGATTCATCGTGCGCGGAGTTCGTCGCCACCTGCTCGGTC
>JAPLGE010000089.1 GCA_026390315.1 Candidatus Bipolaricaulota bacterium | reverse complement strand
CTCGGCCCTGGCTTCTTCCGCGATTCAGCCCGCGGCAACGCTCTCTCCCGAGCCCGCCGTGACCTCGACCGGAGCGCTTCCGGCGGGCTACGCTGACCTCTACACCCTGCCGCCGGTCGAGACTCAAGCGGAGACCCCTTGGTGGGTGGGGGTCCTCGTCCTCGCCGCCGCGCTCGGCCTCCTCTACTTCCTCACCACGAGCGCAAGCGGTAGCTGAGGGTCGATGGCCGATCGTCGAGGTGAGAGAGGACGGGGAGCCGGTGCCGTCCGGCACGAGCGGGGACCGCTCGGGCGGGCCTCCCTCGCCGTGGCGTTCGCCCTCTGCGTGGCGCTCGTCCCGTCCCTCCCAAGCGGGGCGGACGAGGCGCGCGAGCTCGCCTCGGACCACTTCGTCCTCTTCTACTCGGCCGGAAGCGGCGTCGACGCGACGACCGCCGAATACGCGGCCTTGGTCATGGACGCTTTGGAGGCGGCCTACCAGGTCCTCGTCGTCCGTGACGGCTTCCCCGTTCCGGAGGAGCCCATCGAGGTACACCTCGTGGCGGAGGAGGGCGGGGAACTCGGCTCGGAGGTCGTCACGACCGATGACGAGGGCCGCTCACGCCCCGTGATCGAGATCGCGACCGAGGCGGCGATGGACGAAGCGTCGAGCGACGCGATCGTGCCGATCTCCTTGGAAGACGAGGTGAAGAGCACGGCCGCGCACGAGCTATTTCACGTGATCCAAGACACCCTCGCCTTCCAAGGCCAGAACGACATGAGCGACCTCTCATTCGTCGAATCCCTCGCCACCTGGGCGCAGGAGGAGGCGGCGCCGGAGGCGGACGACTACCTGGAGCCAGCCCTCGACTTCCTCGTGGCCCCGGATTCCCTCGCGTTCTTCCACCACACCTACGGCGCGGCGATCTTCTGGGTCTTCGTCGCCTCGCGGCACGGGGGAGCCGAGGCGATCCGGACGGTGATGCAGGCGACGTCAGGGTTCGACGGCCGCTACGCCATCGAGGCGGCATTCCAGGGCAGGGGCCTTTCGTTCCTCGATCTGTGGGAGGCGTTTTCCGTCGCCCTGGCGACCGAGACGATCCCCGATGCCGGGAAGATCCGGGCGCTCTTCCCGCTTCCCGACCCCCAAGCGAAGAGCCAACACGTGCGCCGGTGGGTCGAGCTCCCGCCGCCGGTCTACCACGGAACCTGGAACGGGGGTGAGGCCGCGATCGAGCGCGTGACGGTTGCAGGCGAGACGCCCTACGCGCCGAAGTTCGAACAGGATCCCGTGGGGTCCCCACTCCGCGTGGCGCACGCCTACGGGATCGACTTCCTCCACCTCATCGCGGGCGTCGGCGAGAAGCTTGAGGTCACGTTCTCCGGCGACCCGGGAACGGAGTTCCGCGTGAACGTGGCCGCGCGGAAGGGGACCGAGGTCGTGACGTGGCGCCTGGCGCCAGGGACGCCGCTTCTCGTCGACCAGCCGAACGCCTTCGACGAGATCCGCCTCGTCGTCACGCGCGGGGAGGCCGGCACCGGCACCTACCACCTCACCCTCCGGTCAGGATAGGGGCGCTCTCTTCGCAGGGACCGACGCGCTTGCGGCGGCGTCTGGAACGGTCTACCATACGCGTGCGTGGAGGGATGACCGAATGGCAAGGAGCCGCTCTCGAAAAGCGGTAAGCCCGAAAGGGCCTCGGGGTTCGAGTCCCCGTCCCTCCGCCCTTGCGCCCGTAGCTCAGGGGACAGAGCGCTGCCCTGCGGAGGCAGAGGCCAGAGGTTCAAATCCTCTCGGGCGTAGCTGATCCTCCCCTCCTATGGCCAATCCCGACCAGAAGCGGAGGATAGGCGTTATCAGCACGGCTCTCGGCCGATGGCTCGAGGGCGGCGAGCCGTGGTACGCGGCGATCGGCCTGGCGAACCTCGTCATGGGGACGTCGTCCATCCTGATCCCGCTCATGATCTCCCAGGTCCTTCACCGCACCGTCGCCGACCTGGGGGTCCTGTCGAGCCTGGTCAGCGTCGTCGGCGTGATCGGAAGCCTCCTGTGGGGAGGGCTCTCCGACGCCGCGCACCGCCGCAAGCCGTTCGTCATTCTGAGCTTCGCCGCCGTCTGTCTCGGCTTCGTCGCCATCGGCCTGGGCCCCTCGTTCTGGGCCGTGGTGCTCGCCAACATGGCCCTCAACTTCTTCTGGGTCTCGAACGCGGCGGTCACGGTCCTCATCGTGACGGAGAACAGCGACAAGGCCGCCTGGGAGACGAAGATCGGCCGTCTGAACCAATTCGGAGCCATCGGCTGGGTGCTGGGGCTTGTCCTGGGAAGCGTCGGCCTCGCGACGGCCAGGCAATGGCTCCCGGACGAGCGCGCGATTCGGGTGCTCTTCCTCGCGCTCGCCGGCGGGGCCGCGGCAGCGACCTACCTGGCCGCGCGGCTCGTCCCGAGGACGACGCGCCGGTTCACCCCTCTGCGCTTCCGGGGAGTCGTCACCGCCTTGGGGAGCTTCCTCGTCGAGGTCGCGCGGTTCAGCCCCTACCACCTCTACCATCGGCTGAACCTGAAGAACCTCGTCTCTCTCCTCAGGGAGAGGGACGGACCAGGACGGGAGACGAAGCGCTTCCTGGCCGCGACGCTCGTCGCCTTCGCCGCCATCGGCTTCTTCGCGATACCGCTCCCTCTCCTCTTCTCGGAGCAGTTCGGATTCCCCTCGCCCACGGTCTTCCTCTACTTCGTCTTTCTGAACGTCGGGGTTGTGCTCGCCTACCCGTGGGCCTCGCACCGGATCGACCGGTTCGGAAACAAGGCCGTGCAGATGGCCGCGCTCTTCGCCCGGTTCGTCCTCTTCGCCGTCGCCGCCGTGTACCTCGCGCTCGCGCGCGCCGCGCCGGGGACCTTCTTTCTCGTCCTCTACCTCGTCCTCGTCGGGTTTAGCTGGTCCTTCTTCCAGCTCTCCGGGGTGGCGCTCACGTCGCGCCTCGCCCGCCCCGCGCTTCGCGGCCAGACCCTGGGCCTGTACAACGCGGTCGCCGGCCTGGGACTCATCGTCGCCGGGGTGGGAAGCGGCTACCTCGCCGACCGCGTCGGCTATCAGGCGACCTTCGCCGTGGCCGCGGTCCTCATGGGAGTGGCCCTTCTCATGCTCCGGCCCCTGCGGGTCCCCAAGGTCTCTGCGGAGTCCGACACGGCGTCGGAGGGAGGAGGAGCGAACGAGAGCGGATTGCCCTCCGCCGGCTCAGGCCCGTAGGGCGAGACGCGCGACGCTCGTCCCCGCGGGCTCAGGAGCGGTTCGCCGCGCGGTCGAGGGCGTAGGGGAACGAGAGCAGGATCTCATCCGGCGCGAGGAGAGCCTCGCGCCGGGAGCCTGGGCAGCCCGGGGAGACGGCGGCGCGGCCGGTCACGAGCGGAAAGGCCGTGCACTCCCCGCACAGGGCGCCGAGCCCTCCTGAGCGTCCCTCGGCTCGCTCCGCGGTCGCCGCGGCCAGGGCGCGCAGCCGGCGCACGGCGTCGGCCGGGCGAACGACCCGCAAGACGAGGTCAGGGTAGACCGGAGCGGCGTCGAGAGGGGCGTACACGAAGACCCGCTCCCCGAAGGGGAGGCGCGGAAAGGACGAGAGGAGGCGCGCGGCCGTGTCCAGGTCCTTGGCGGCCTTCCACTCCACCAGCGCGGCGGAGATCCGGGCCACGGTCTCGGCGTCGGGCGCATCGAGTCCGAGGTTGAAGCGAGCGAGCGGGCACGTGATGTCCTCGCCGCTCGCCCAGACCGCGCGTCCCTGACGGGCGAGGCCGGCGAAGGTGCAGTGCCGGCCGGGGGCTTCCACGTGGTCGACCCCGAGCGGCAGGTGGTCGAGGACCGCGATCCCGATCGCGTCGATCATGGCTTCTCTCCTTGACTCAGATCACCCTAGGGCCGTTCGAGCCTAAGAATAACCGCCGGGCGGCGGGAAGCGCAACGAGCGGGCGTCGCACGTCAGGGAAGGTCGACGAGGCGGGCAGAGAGGTCCTCCGTCTCGACGAGCGCGACGGTCGCGCGGCCGGAGAGCCACCCCCCGCACTCGCCCGGGTTCACGACGAGCGTCTTCCCCGCCCGCATGTCGATCGCGTGCGTGTGGCCGTAGACGACGAGATCGTAGCAGCCGCTTTGAATGAGCGCGTCGAGGCAGCGGGGCTCATGCAACAGGACGGCCCGCCTCCCCTCGATCAGAAGCTCGTGCGGGCCGGCGTGAAGGGTTCCGATCGCCCCGAACGCCTGGGTGAGGAAGAGCCGATCCCCGTCGTTGTTCCCGAACACACCCACGAACGGAGCCTTCAGGCTGCCGAGCTCCCGCGCCGCGGTCGGCGAGACGAAGTCCCCCGCGTGAAGCACGAGCCCCACCCTCTCCTCGTTGAAAAGCTCGACCGCGCAGGCGATCCGCCCCAGGTGGTCGTGGCTGTCCGAAAGGATCCCGATCTTCACCCTTCCTCCTTCTCTCCCCGCTCTCGTTGCGGCCTCTCGCCGAAGATCCTCGTGCCGACGCGGATCATCGTCGCCCCCTCCTCGATCGCCACCCGGTAGGTGTCGCTCATCCCCATGGAGAGGACGTCGAGCTCGACTCCGGCCGGCCCGATCGCGCGGAGCCGCTCGAAGAGCTCCCGCGTCTCGCGGAAGTGGCAGCGCGCCTCTTCCGGATCCTCGACCGGCGGCCCCATCGTCATCAGCCCGAGCACGCGCAGGTGCTTGAGGCAGGCGAGCTCGCGCAAGAGCCCCTCCGTCTCCTCGGGGAAGACTCCCGCCTTCCCCGACTCGCGGGAGCTATTCACTTCGATGAGGGCCGGCATCGTCTTCCCGAGCCTTTCGCAGGCCGAGTCGAGCTCGCGGGCGAGCGAGATCGAGTCCACCGTCTCCACGAGGTCGAAGAGCCGGGCGGCTTTCTTTACCTTGTTTCTCTGAAGGCGGCCGATGAAGTGCCACGTCGCGCGTCCGCCGATCGCGTCGATCGCGGGCCCCGCCTCCTGCACGTAGTTCTCTCCCACGATCTGGATCCCCGCCTCGACGGCCTCGAGGACCTCTCCCGGGGTGCGCGCCTTGGCCGCCGCGACCACGGAGACCCCCGCCGGTATCTCGGCGAGGAGCTCTCTCACGTTCTCCCGAATCACGGAGCCTCTCCGCTCGTCGGGGCGCTCGCCCCGGCCTCCCACGCGGCGACCGCGTCGGCAAGGACCGCCTGAAGCCGCTCGTACTCTCTTCCCAGGGTCGCGATCCGGGGCGCGTCGCCGTCACCGCTAGCGGCGACGAGCTCCTGCTCGACCGCCTTCAGGTCGGCCTCAAGACGCTCCACCGCCTCTTCGCGGGCCTTCCCCTCCTCCGCACGCTTCCTCTCTTGGTACTTGTCGGGCCTCGGCGGGCGTGCCCGGGGTTCCCGCGGCCGCTCCTTCTTCGCCGGCTCCTGCGCCAAAGGCCGCGTCGCGGGAGGCGCGGCCGTGCGCTCCTTGTACTCGCTCCAGCCGCACGGGAAGACCCGGAGCGTCCCGTCCCGGATCTCCCAGACCTGCGTCGCCACGGCCTCGAGCAGGGCCCGGTCGTGCGAAACGAGGAGGATCGTCCCCTCGTAGGCGGCGAGGGCCTCCTCCAGGATCTCCTGGCTCGCGAGGTCGAGGTGGTTCGTCGGCTCGTCGAGGAGGAGGAGGTTCCCTTCCATCAGAGAGAGAAGGGCGAGAGCGACGCGGCTCCTCTCGCCGCCGGAGAGCGCCTTCATTCGCTTCAGGACGTCGTCCCCTGAGAAGAGAAAGCGGCCGAGGAGCCCCCGCGCCTGGCTGATGGCGAGGCCCGTGCGCGCGAGGATCGTGTCGAGCACGGTCCGGTCCTCGTAAAGGCCCTCCTGAGTCTGGCTGAAGGCCGCCACCTTGACTCCGTGGCCGAGGCGGGCCTTGCCTGCGAGGGGAGGCGTGCCTCCCGCGAGCGTCTTCAGGAAGGTCGTCTTCCCACAGCCGTTCGGGCCCACGAGCGCGACGCGCTCGCCCCGGTAGAGGACGAGGTCCGGAGAGGCGAAGAGCGGCGAGGCGAATCCGACCGTGAGTCCCTCCGTCAGGAGGACCCTCTTGCCGCTCGGTGTCCCCACCGGGACGCGAAGCGAGATGCGTTTCGCCTCGCGCGGCTCCTCCACGAGCTCCTTCTCAATCCGCTCGAGCTTCTTCTCCCGATCCTTGGCCTGGCCGTGTTTCTGCCCGGCGTGATGGCGGCGGATGAAGTCCCGATGCTTGTCGATCGTCGCCTGCTGGGTCTCGTAGAGCTCGAGCCGACGCGCCCGTTCCGCGTCGCGAGCCGCCCGCGACGCCGAGTAGCCGCCGCGGTAGGTCGCAAGCTCCCCGAACGCGATCTCCCAGACGCGGTTCGCCACGCGGTCGAGCAGGTGCCGGTCGTGCGAGACGAGAACGAGGCCTCCGGGGAACTCGACCAGAATCTCCTCAAGCCAGTCCAAGGCAGTGAAGTCGAGGTGATTCGTCGGTTCGTCGAGGAGCAGGAGATCGGGCTCGGCGAGGAGGACGCGGGCGAGGGCGGCGCGCGCTTCCTCCCCGCCGGAAAGGAGCTCGACCGGGCGGCCGAACGCGTCCGGCGCGAATCCGACCCCCGCGAGGACCGAGCGGATCCGGGCGTCGATCGCGTAGCCTCCGTCGCGCTCGAAGCGGTGAAAGAGGTCGTCGTAGCGGTGGAGCGCCTCCGGATCGGCCTCACGATCGAGCCTCTCCTCGAGGAGGCGAAGCTCTTTCTCCGCCGCGAGGAGGTCGCGGAACGGATCCTCCATCGCCTGGTACAGCGTGCCGCCTCCAACGAGCCGGGCGACCTGGGGAAGGATCCCCACGCGGATCCCTTGGATGCGGTGGACCTTCCCGGCGCTTTGCTCCTCGAGCCCCGCGAGGACGTGAAGGAGCGTGGACTTGCCCACGCCGTTGTCTCCGATCAAGGCGATCCGGTCCCCGCGGGCGATCTGGCCGGAGAACGGTCCGAACAGGACCTGCGCACCGAACGACTTCACGAGGCCATCGATCTCCAGAAGTGACATGGCCATGGATGGTAAGGGAAGAGCCGACGAGGAGCCAGGCCGGGACCGGCTCTCCGGAGCGCGGCCTTTCCTCTCCAATCCCTCTGTGCTAGGATGACGCGGAGGGGCGATGCACGAAGCGGCGCTGTACGAGAAGATGGGGGACGGCCGCGTCCGCTGCGCGGTCTGCGCGCATCGCTGCGTCGTCGCCGACGGCCGCCGCTGCCTGTGCGCGGTGCGGGAGAACCGCGGCGGGACCTTGTACAGCCTGGTCTACGGACGCCTCGTCTCCCGCGAGGTCGATCCGATCGAGAAGAAGCCTCTCTTCCACTTTCTCCCCGGCACGTGCGCCTACTCGGTCGCCACGGTCGGCTGCAACTTCTCCTGCCGGAACTGCCAGAACCACGCCATCTCGCAGGCGCCGCGCGAGCGGGGCGGCCTGATCCTGGGAGAGGAGGTCGCGCCGAGCGACCTCGTGGCCGACGCAAAGAAGACGGGATGCCAATCGATCGCCTACACGTACACCGAGCCGACCGTCTTCTTCGAGTACGCCCTGGACGTCGCCCACGTCGCGCGCGAGGAGGGCCTGGCGAACGTCTTCGTCTCAAACGGCTACATGACCGCCGAGGCGAGCGAGGCGCTCATCCCCTGCCTCGACGCGATCAACATCGACCTCAAGGGGATCTCCGACGACTTCTACCGCGACGTCGTGGGGGCGAGCGTGCGGCCGGTCCTCGACTCGATCGAGCGCTTCTCTTCGGCCGGCGTCTGGGTCGAGGTGACGACCTTGGTCATCCCGGGGTTGAACGACGACCCGGAGGCGCTCCGGTGGACCGCCGAGGCCATCGTGGGCATCTCGCCTTTGATCCCTTGGCACATCAGCCGCTTCTATCCGGCCTACCGGCTCCTCGACCTGCCTCCCACTCCCGTCGCCACCCTGGAGGAGGCGCAGCGCATCGGCCGCGAGGTGGGCCTGCGCTACGTCTACCTCGGCAACGTGCCGGGCGAGGGCGAGGACACGCGCTGCCCGGCCTGCCGAAAGCTCGTCATCAAGCGGATCGGGTTCCTGGTCAGAGAGAACCGGCTCGCGGACGGTCGCTGCCCGCACTGTGGGGCCGAGGTGGACGGGGTCTGGTCGAGGCCCGCGTGATCTCCACGCGGCGCGCGCCCCCGTCGAGGAACTCGATCCTCACGAGGAAGTCGCTTCTCTCGACGATCCCATCGACCCGCTCCGGCCACTCCACCACGGTGACCCCTTCCTCCGGCGGGAGGAGGCGATCGAGCCCGACCTCCGCGAACTCGGCGAGCGAGCCGATCCGGTAGGCGTCGAGGTGGTGCAGGACGAGCCGCCCCTGGTAGTCGCGCTCGAGGAGGTAGCTCGCCGAGACGACGACGTCGGTGACGAGGAGTCCCTTGGCGATCCCCTTGGTGAGCGTCGTCTTCCCCGCCCCGAGCGGCCCGACGAGAGAGACGAGCATCCCGTCCTCTAGCTCGCGGGCGAGATCGACTCCGATCTCCTCCATCTCGTCCGCGTCGTGGGCGATGATCGTCTTGTTCATCGGCCCACGGTCCGCAGGCGGACGCCCAGCGCGCCGAGTCGCTTCTCAATCCGCTCGAGGACCGCGGCGAGCTCGGCGTCGGTCAGCGTACGGTCGGGCGCGCGCAGGGAGAGCTCGTAGGTGAGGCTCTTGTGGCCCGCGGCAATCGGCTCGCCCTCGTAGAGGTCGTAGAGAAGGATCCCCTCGACGTCCGGCTCCGCGGCGATCGCCTCGCGCACGTTTTCCTCGGCCCGCTCGGCGGGAAGAACGACCGAGAGGTCCCGCCGCGAGGCGGGGAAGCGCGGGGGCACAGCGTAGGTTCGTGGACCCGACTCCGTCGGAAGAAGCGCGAGCTCAAACACGATCACGCGCGGCTCGCCCGGGAAGCGGGCGCGCGCCGAGGGGGCGAGTTCCCCAAAGAGGCCGATCGGCTCCCCCTCGACGAGGACTCTCCCTCCCCTCGAGGAGTGAAGGGAAGGCGGGACCCCGTCGGCCGCGACGCGGGCGCGCTTCAGGCCGAGGCCGACGAGGAGGTCGAGGAGGATTCCCTTCCCGAGGCCGAGCGAGACCTCTTCCTTCCCGCGCAAGGGGATGCCGGTGCGACCGAAGAGGACCGCGGCCACAGACTCCGTCTCGCCGCGCGACCGGGAGAAGACGCGCCCCGCCTCGAACAGCATGCCCCCGCCCACGCCGGAGCCGAGGTTCGTCTCGACGACGGCGAGCAGCCCGGGGAGAAGGCTCGCCCGCAGGGCCTTCTGACCGGCGTTCATCGGATTGCGCACCCAGACGAGGTCCTCTTCCGAAAGGCCGAGGGCGCTCCGCCAATCGGCGCGGTCGAACCCGTCGGTGACCGCCTCGTCCAGGCCGAGCCCGGCCAGGATCGTCCGTACGCGGTCCTTTCGCTCCTCGAGCGCGTCCTGGTGCCCCAGGCGAAGCGGGACGCGGGGCGGAACCGAGGGCAGCCGGTCGTAGCCCGCGATCCGACCGACCTCCTCCACGAGGTCGACCTCCTCGCGCAGGTCGGCCCGGAACGTCGGAACGCCGACCGTCAGGAGGTCGTCGCCCGCCCTGACCTGGGCTCCGAGGCGCGACAGGATCTCGGCCATCCGCTCCGCGTGGAGGTCGAATCCGAGGAGGCTCCTCGCCCGAGACGGGCGAAGGCGGATCGTCGTCTTCTCGCGCGGCCGCGGGTAGGCGTCGATCAGTCCCCGGTGCACGACGCACCCGGTCGACTCCTGCAGCAGGTGGGCCGCCCGCGCGGCGGCGAGGGGGATCCCTTCCGGGTCGACTCCACGCTCGAACCGCAGCGACGCCTCGGTGCGCAGCCCGAGGGAGCGCCCAGAGCGGCGAACGGTCGGGGAGCCGAAGGAGGCGATTTCGAGCAGGACGCGCGTCGTCTCCTCGCGAATCTCGCTGCGCTTTGCTCCCATCACCCCGGCGAGAGCCATCGGCCCGTCGAGGTCCGTGACGAGAAGCGCCTCCGAGGAGAGGCAACGGTCCACTCCGTCCAGGGTGCGGAACGCCTCACCGGCCCGCGCGCGCCGCACGACGATCCGCTCTCGCACGAGGTCGGCGTCGAACGGGTGGAGCGGGTGCCCGAGCTCGAGCATGACGTAGTTCGTCACGTCGACGACGTTCGAGAGGGGCCTCATCCCGGCCTTCCGCAGCCGGTGCTCGAGGCGAAGAGGCGACGGCCCGACGCGAATCCCGCTCATGAGGCGGGCCGCGTAGCGCGGCGTATCGGCGGGATCCTCGACCTCCACCGAGAAGCTCGCGCCCGCGGCGGGAAGGGACTCGCGCACGTCGAGGTCGAGCGGTCGGAGGTCCCGGCCGGTGAGCGCGGCGACCTCGCGGGCGATCCCGTAGACGGCGAGGCAGTCCGGGCGGTTCGAGGTCACCCTGATGTCGAGCACAAAGTCGTCGAACTCGAAGAGCTCGTTCACGTCCGTCCCGAGCGGGAGGTCGAGCCGCTCGTTGAGGTTCCAGATCCCGGCCGACCGCTCCTCAAGACCCAACTCGGCCTTGGAGCAGATCATCCCGCGCGAGACGACCCCGCGGATCTTCCGCTCTTCGATGCGGAGCCCGCCGGGCAGCTCCCCTCCCACGCCGATCAGAAGGACGGTCGCCCCGTCGACCACGTTCGCGGCTCCGCACACCACCTCCGCCTCCTCGGTCCCCACGTCCACGCGGCAGAGAGCGAGATGATCGGAGCGAGGGTGAGGCCGATGCGCGACGACCCGGCCGACCACGGCGCCGCGCACGCTCCCGGTGGAAGCGATCCCCTCGACCTCGAGGCCTGCCAGGGTCAGCCGGTCGGCGAGGGCCTCGACCGCCCTGCGATCGAGGTCAATTTCCACGTACTCAGCGAGCCATCGACACGGGACCTTCATCGTTCACCTCACATCGCCCCGACTAGAGCGAGAAACGAAAGTACAGGATCCCTGCGCCGTCCCCCACGAGGGGAGTCGCGAAGCCCACGGCCGCGCCGGCCGGGAGGAGGCCGCCGATCGCCGAGAGATCAAACACGAGCTCCGCTCCGACCTCGACGTTCGGCGTCGCGGTCTGCCATTCGTCAAAGCCGCTCCACACAAGACCACACGCGACGAAGAGCCTTCCCCGGGTCTTGTCGACCATGACCAGATTCACGACGTTGTACGGCCCGTCTCCCGTCAGGGGGAGCTCGATCGCGAGTGAGCCGTAGAGCTTCTGGCTTCCCTGGAAGTGCTGCGGGACCCACCCTGCGGAGGTCAGGCGTCCGAAGCTGTGCAGCTCCTCAAGGTCGAAGAGAAGCCAAGACGGCAGGGCACCGAACCCCGTCCCGAGGACGACGGTCCCCTGCAGGTAGACCTGGGGAAAGAGCGACGCCTCGTCGAACGCCGAGACCTTCATCCGTCCTGCGCCTGCGAGGGTGAGGTCGAGGCCGAGCGCCGTGGACCGGCTCGACTCGACGACCGGGTACGCGGCGAGTCCGAGGTGGAGGTACGTGAGGAGTTCCTCCCCCACGACGAGGCGGTGTCCGGAGACGGTCAGAGCGAAGGCGGGCTCCCAGAAGGTCCCTGGGGCGCCGGTCTCCGGACGGGCGAATCCGGTGAAGGTGTAGCCGACCGTCCCGGTGAGTTCTGCCCCGCCGAGTTTCACCTCTCCGAAGAGGTGGTGGCTCCGCCCCTGGTAGACGTCCGCCGCGGCAAAGCCCTGAGCGAACGAGAGGCGCAGCCGGTCGAGGTAGGTGAGCGTCACCCCTTGCGAGAGAGGATCAGGACGCAGGACGTACGCGTCGAGGGGGAGGATGTTGGTGCCGCTCGTCGCCACGAACTTGACCGGAGAGTTGTTGTTGAGGCGATCCCGGTCCGGAAGGAGGTGGTCGGGGTCAATCGTCGCGCGGGCGACCGGCCCGTCGGTCGCGAACACGAGCGCCCCCCGCTCGGAGGCTCCGTCCCACTCCAGGCGGACCGTCTTCCCGGAGACGAGCGTCGCCTCCACGGCGACCGGCTGAACGGCGCCCCCCTCGCGGCCTACGGCCACGACCGTCCGGTACCCGGACTTGACCCGCTCGCGCGAGGTGATCTCGATCGAATAGTCCGTCGACCCCGGCTCGAAGAGCCAGGCCGCGAACAGGTCCCCGAGCGGCCGGCCCGCGACCTCCTCGAGGACCCCGCGCAGGAGGTCGACCCCAATCACCGCGTGGGAGTAGCGTGCCGCCGCCTCTCGCAGGCCTGTCTCGAACGCCTCCCGTCCCACCGCGGCGGCGATCGCCCGCGCCACCAGGTAGCCCTTGTCGTAGAGGCGCACCGAGGTCGCGTTCTCGTACTGGACCTCCGAAAGAGGCTTGATCACCGCCTCGTCGAAGCCCTTCGCCACCGTCAGGAGGTAAGGGAGCTCGACCTCGTGCTCCCGCAGGTTGAGGAAGCCAAACTGGGAGCGGACCAGGTTCTCGAGAAGCCCCGCCTCGGCGAACTCGAAGAGGTTCGGCCCGAACTCGCCGTAGCGGCCCTCGAAGTAGCTCACCGCCAGGTACTGGGAGAGTCCCTCGGAGAGCCAGTTCTCTGCGTTGAAGTCGGAGCCGACCCCGATCCCCCACCACTGGTGGGCGATCTCGTGGGCCAGGACGAACTCGCAGAGGCGGTTGAGGATCCCGGGGACCGTCACGTTGCGGTGCGAGAAGTAGAGGGTCGAGAGCCAGACGATCCCGTCTGCGGCCATGGACGCCCCATCCTCGTTGGGGGCCTCCGCGATCACGAGCCGCGCGCGCGGATAGGGCCCGAAGCGCTTCTCGTAGTCGGCCAGGACGTCGACCGCGTAGGTCGCAAACAGGCGGGCCTCCTCGTCGTGGCCGGGAAGGAAGAGGACCTCAATCGGGACGGAGGCCCCCAGAAGCGTGAACCGCTCGTAGGCCGTGCCGGCGGCCACGGCAAGAGACCTCGCCGGGGCGTCGTTCCACACGCGGTAGGTCGTAGTCCCTTCGGCTCCCTCGGCGGGCGCCGCGCCTGGGACCTCCTCCACGTGGTCGGCCCCGCAGGCGAACGCGTACCCCTGAGGGAGCGTGATTGCGCCGCGGTAGTCGGTGGCCGGGAACTCGACGGGGAGCGTCCCTCCGGACAGAAGCCCGAGCACGCCCTTTCTCTCGACCCACTCCCCCTGCCGCTCGAGGAGAAGCGGGTGCCAACCGAACCGCCAGGTGAGGATCCCTCGATGGATTCCTTGATCGGCGGCCTGGAGACGCGGGATGTCCGTCCAGAAGGCGATCCGAAGCACCAGCGAGGCCGTCTGGGCGGGGGGGAGATCGACGGCAAGCACCGTCTCGTCCAGAGAGTAGGTCTGCCAGTCCGGCGGGAGAGAGAGGAGACGGAACGTGAGGCTCTGGGTCGAGCCGCTCTGCACGGCCTCGACCCTCTCAATCGCCGTGGAGCTCGGCTCAAACCCGGCTTCGTACCTTTCGTCGATCGTCCGATCGCCGAGGAACGGGTTCCTCTCCCGGTCCAAGTTGGCGAGAAGGAGGAAGTAGGCCGTGTCGACCCGCGCGTCGACGGTCACCTCCTCCACTCCACGCAGGGTGCGCGCCTCCGGGTCGAAGGTCGCCTCGACCACGCACGTCGTCGCCGCGGCGCCGGCCACGGAGACGGCACAGAGAAAGCAAAGCCCCGAGATCGCGAATCCTCTCATCGCCTACCGTCCTTCCGTTGAGGTGAGCGGGCGCCGCACGAGGGTCCCTGTCTTGTGTCAGACCCTGCCCAAGCTCCCTCGATCCCCTCCCCTGCGCCGACGGTCGCGGCATTCGCGAAGCCCCCGCACGCAGCTCTCTCCAAACCAGAACCGCGATTATATCGGCCTTCGTCCCTCTACCGCAAGACAGAGCGCGCCTGAATTGCCGGACAGAATGCATTTCAGATAGAATCCGGCGCCGACAAGGAGGTTGGGTGATGGAGATCGACGAGCTAGAGCGCCTGATCCGCCTTCTCAAAGACGAGGCCCTGAGCGAGATCACCCTGTGGGAGGGGGATCGGCGGATCACCGTCCGCCAGGCGACGCCGCGGCCGAGCGATCAAGCGACCCAGGGCAAGGCGCCAGATGAGGCACGCGACACGGGAGCGTTCACGGTCAACGCCCCGCTCGTGGGGACCTTCCACCGCCGGCCGTCCCCGGACGCGGCCCCGTTCGTCGGCGAGGGCGACCTCGTCCGTTCCGGCGACACGCTGTGCCTCATCGAGGCGATGAAGGTGATGAACGAGATCCAGGCGGAAAAACCTGGACGCGTCGAGCGAATCCTGGCCGAGGACGGCCAAACCGTGGACTACGGGCAGGCTCTCTTCCGCATCGCCGCTCCGTGACCTTTCACCGAGTGCTCGTCGCCAACCGCGGGGAGATCGCGCTGCGCGTCATCGAGGCCTGCCGCGAGCTCTCGCTCGAGTCGGTCGCCGTCTTCTCCCAGGCCGACGCGCGCATGCCCTACCTACGCCTCGCCTCCGAGGCGATCTGCATCGGACCGGCCGACCCGGCGAAGAGCTACTTGAGCATCCCGGCTCTCATCAGCGCCGCCCTCGTGACCGGCGCCGAGGCGATCCACCCCGGCTACGGCTTCTTGTCCGAGAACCCTCACTTCGTCGAGGTGTGCGAGGAGCACGGCCTCGCCTTCGTCGGACCGAGCCGCCGCGTGATGGAGCTCGTAGGGAACAAGTGGGCGGCGCGCGAGGCGGTCGCCGCGGCCGGGGTGCCGATCCTCCCGGGGGAGTGCGTCCCCGACGCAAACGACTCCCCGGAGCAGGCCGCGGAGCGGGTGGGCTATCCTCTCCTCGTGAAGGCCATCTCCGGCGGAGGCGGGCGGGGAATCCGCCTCGTCAAGGGGCCACAGGAGCTCGCCGGAGCGATCGCCGCCGCGGCCACGGAGGCCGACCGCGCCTTCGGCGACCGGCGCGTCTACCTGGAACGGGCTCTCGTGAACCCGCGCCACGTCGAGGTGCAGATCCTGGGCGACGCGCTCGGCCAGATCATTCACCTGGGAGAGCGAGAGTGCTCGATCCAGCGCCGTCACCAGAAGCTGGTCGAGGAGGCGCCGGCCCCCCGCCTGGATCCCGCCCTGCGGGACCGCCTCCGCTTGGCCGCCGTCGTCGCCGCCCGGGCGGTCGGCTATCAGAATGCGGGCACGGTCGAGTTCCTCGTCGACGAGCGCGGCGAGTTCTACTTCATAGAGATGAACGCCCGCATCCAGGTCGAGCACCCGGTCACCGAGGCCATCTCTGGGCTGAACCTGGTCGCCGAGCAGATCCGGCTCGCCTCCGGGGCGCCCCTTGCGCCGTTCGAACCCAAGACGGATCTCCGCGGCCACGCGATCGAGTGCCGGATTAACGCGGAGGACCCCACGCGCGGATTCCTCCCCTCCTGCGGCAAGGTCGAGATCGAGGAGCTCCCGAGCGGAAACGGGATCCGCCTGGACACCCACCTCTACGATGGGATGGAGGTCCTGCCGCACTACGACTCCCTCCTCGCCAAGGTGATCGCCTGGGGGCGGAACCGCGAAGAGGCGAGGACGAGGATGTACACGGCCCTCGAGCGCTTCCGAATCCGTGGGGTCGCGACCACGCGCTCGCTCGCCCAAGAGGTCATCTCCCACCCCGCCTTCCGCGAGGAGTGGGCCGGCACGGGCTTCCTCGACGACCTCCTCGCCGGTTGACGCGGCGCAAGAGGACGCTTACCCTCTCGCGGGAATCGATCGTTTGGCTTGGGGGCCACGATGTTTGACTCGCTCACCTCTCGACTGAACGCCGTCTTCTCCCGGCTGCGCGGGAAGGGCCGCCTGACCGAGGCGGACGTCGCGGCGGGCCTGCGCGAGATTCGTCTCGTCCTCCTCGAGGCGGACGTCCACTTCAAGGTCGTCAAGGACCTGATGGGGCGGATCCAGGAGCGGGCCGTGGGGGCGGAGGTTCTGGAAAGCCTGTCCCCGGGCCAGCAGGTCGTGAAGATCGTCCGCGACGAGCTCGTCGGGCTCTTGGGCCAGGAGCGCGCCCCTCTCTCCCTCGACCGGCGGCCGGCCGTCATCGTGCTCGTGGGCCTCCAGGGGTCCGGAAAGACGACGACCGCGGCGAAGCTGGCCCTGACCCTCAAGAAGGACGGCCGCAAGCCGGCCCTGGTGGCCGCGGACGTGTACCGACCCGCCGCGATCGACCAGCTGGAGAAGCTCGGAGGCGACCTCGAGATCCCCGTCCTCTCCGAGCGCGGCGGGAACCCCGTCGCGATCGCCGGCCGGGCGCTCGACTGGGCCAAGGAGAACCTGCGCGACGTGGTCATCATCGACACGGCAGGGCGCCTCCAGATCGACGAGGCCATGATGCGCGAGCTCGAAGAGGTGAAAAGGGCCACTGCGCCTGACGAGCTCCTCCTCGTCGCCGACGCCATGACCGGCCAGGAGGCGGTGAACATCGCCTCCACCTTCGACCAGCGGCTTTCCCTTTCCGGCGTCATCCTCACCAAGCTCGACGGCGACGCGCGCGGCGGCGCCGCTCTCTCCATCCGCGCCGTCACCGGCCGGCCGATCAAGTTCGTGGGGACCGGCGAGAAGATCGCCGAGCTCGAGCCGTTCCACCCAGCGCGCATGGCGGACCGAATCCTGGGAATGGGCGACGTCCTATCTCTCATCGAACAGGCCGAGGAGAAGCTCGACCAGAAGAAGGCCGAGGAGCTCGCCGAGCGGATCCTCAAGAACCGGTTCACGCTCCAGGACTTCCTCGACCAGCTCCTGGAGATGCGCAAGCTCGGTCCGCTCTCCCAGATCTTGGACAAGCTCCCCGGAGCGGCGAAGCTGAAGGCGGCCTCTCCGGTCGACGAGAGCGAAATCGACCGGACCCTTGCGATCCTGCGCTCGATGACCCTGGAAGAACGGCAAAACCCGTCTATAATCGGCGGGAGCCGGAAGAAGCGAATCGCCCGCGGGAGCGGGACCAAGGTCCGCGACGTCAACCAGACCCTGGAGAGCTTCGAACAGGCCAAGAGGGCCCTCAAGCAGGTGGGAGGGAAGCACGGGAAAGGACGCTTCCCGCCGGACCTCTTCAAGAGGTAGAGCGCAGAGCGAAGCCCGGCTTCCGAAGAAGGACCGCTCCAACGTCGAGTGATGGCTCCGTCGCGAGCGGGAGTGTGTTGGAAAGACAAGAGAGGTGACAGGATGGCAGCGAAAATCCGGTTGAAGAGAGTCGGTCGAAAGGGACAGCCTTCGTTTCGAATCGTGGTCCTGGACGGTCACAAGCCGCGCGACGCCAAGGTGGTGGCGGACCTCGGATCCTACGATCCAAAGACCAATCCCGTGACGTTGACGGTCGACAACGCGACCGCGCTCAAGTGGCTCTTGGACGGGGCCAGGCCGACCCAGGCCGCCCGCGTCCTCCTCTCCAAGGTCGGAGTCCTGGCCGCATGGGAGGAGACCCGGCACACCCGGCACGCCAAGGCCGAGGAGAACTAGTGTTGTATCGCCTGTGTCTCTTCCTCGTCCGCTCCCTGATCGACAGCCCTGACGCGGTCCGGATCGACCGGATCGAGACGGAGCGGGTCGACCTCTTCTTCCTGCACGTCGGGAAGGAGGATCGAGGAAGGATCTTGGGCAAGGGCGGCCGCACCGCGAGCGCCCTGCGCACGTTCCTGGAGGGCGTCGCCGCCGGCCTCGACCGCGAGGTCGTGGTCGAGATCATCGACTAGCCGCCCATGCGCTTCGACATCCTGACGATCTTCCCCGAGAGCCTGGCGGGGTTCTTCGCGACGGGCGTCCTGCGACAGGCCCAGGAGAAGAAGCTCCTCGAGGTTCACCTTCACGACCTGCGCGACTTTACGGACGATCCCCACCGGACGGTCGACGACCGGCCGTACGGCGGCGGCGCGGGGATGGTGCTGAAGGCGGACCCGTTCGTGCGGGCGATCGAAAGGATCAAGGCTGAGGCCGGGATCGAGCTGCGGACGATCCTCCTCTCCTCGCAGGGGCACCTTCTCCGTCAAGACGACGCCGTCCGTTGGGCGACGCTTCCTGGACTCCTCCTCCTCTGCGGCCGCTACGAAGGGGTGGACGAGCGAGTGACCGCCTTCGTCGACGAGGAAGTGTCGATCGGCGACTACGTCCTGGCCGGAGGGGAGGTCGCCGCCGCCGCGATCGTCGAGGCGACCGCGCGCATGCTCGCGGGAGTCGTCGGGAAGTTCGAGTCCGTCGAGACCGATTCCTTCTACGGCAAGGCCCGCCTCGGGCCGCCGCAGTACACGCGGCCGCCGCTCTTCCGCGGCCTCGAAGTTCCCGAGGTCCTCCTGTCGGGCGATCACTCGAAGATCGAGGCCTTTCGCGAACGCCGGGCGTGGGAGAAGACGGCGCGGAACCGGCCCGACCTCTTGGGCCTCGATCTTGACAGGGGAAACCCCCATGGGTAACCTGTACGTCGGTCTCTTGCACTTTCCCATGCGCAACCGCTGTGGGGAAATCGTCGCCACGGCGCTGACGTCGATGGACGTGCACGACATCGCGAGGAGCGCGCGCACCTACGGGGTGGCGCGGTATTTCGTGGTGACGCCGCTCCCGACCCAGCGTGAGATCGCCTGGCGGATTCGGGGCTTCTGGACCGAAGGCGAACGGGCGACGGAGAAGAGCCGGCGCGGCGAGGCGCTGGAGATCGTGTGGGTCGCCTCCGATCTCGAGGAGACGCTCGACTGGATCACGGAGGCCGAGGGAGAGAGCCCGTTTCTGGTGGCGACGTCGGCGAGGACCCAGGGGGCGGGGCCGATCTCCTACGGGGATCTGAAAGAGAAACTGTGCCGGGAGAAGCGGCCGGTGTACATACTGTTCGGGACGGGATGGGGAATGGCAGAAGAGCTCATCGAGACCTGCGACGCGATCCTCCCTCCCCTCATGGCCTCAAGCGACTTCAATCATCTGTCGGTCCGCGCGGCCGCGGCGATCGTGCTCGACCGCGTGCGAGGAGAAGACTAGGAGGAGACGATGGACGACATCCTGCGATCAGTCGAGAAGAACTACCTGCAGGAGCGCAGTGAGGAGTTCTCCCCCGGAGACCTCGTGAAGGTCCACGAGCGGATCTCGGAGGGAGCCAAGGAGCGGATCCAGGTCTTCGAGGGGATCGTCCTCAAGGAGAGTGGGTCGGGGACGCGGAAGATGGTCACCGTGCGCAAGATCTCGTCAGGGATCGGCGTCGAGAAGACCTTCCCGTTCCACTCGCCCAAGATCGAGAGGATCGAGCTCGTGAAGAAGTCGGACGTCCGTCAGGCGCGCCCCTACTACCTGCGCCGCCTCCGCCGCTCAAGCTAGATGGCACGGCCCCGGAGGAGGAAGGAGAAGAAGCCGGCCCTGATTCTGCGCCTCGCGCAGCGGTGGGGCTACTATCCCGGCCGCGTGGCGAGCGAGGTCCTGGAATGGGTCGAGGTCCTCGCGGTCGCCGCGGCCCTCGCTTTCCTCGTGATCACCTTCGTCACGGTGCGGATGCACGTCCCCACGGACTCGATGTACCC
>JAPLGE010000092.1 GCA_026390315.1 Candidatus Bipolaricaulota bacterium | reverse complement strand
TCCGGGTCGACGAGCTCCGTGGCACCAAGGGCGATCACGGCCACGACACGGCCCTCGCGACCGGTGGAGTCCCGCAGGGTGCAGGCGAGCGGCAGGAAGTCCTCGACGCGTTCCCGCGCCGTCCGCGCAAGCGACCGGCCGATCGACTGAAGCGCGGGCACGGGAATCCCCACCGTCTCCTGCTTCGCTCGCGCGGCCTCTTTGATCCCCGCAACGCTCTTCGGCTCGAACCCGAGCCAAAGCTGCCGCAGCCGGTCCGCCGCGGTTGCGGCCTCGACGCGTCGACCGCGGCGAGGATCTCCCGCACCGAGTCGTTGATCGGCTGGTTCGTCCTGCCTCCGTTCTCCTTCCGCGGTCACGGGTGGGCTGATGCGTGATCGTAGCGTAACAGGGGGCTTTCGGTGAAGAGAGCCGGGGGACTTGACGCAGTCCTTGTGTACTAGTATACTAGCCCACCATGACAGAGCGAAACGGCTGGTCCCTCGACATGAGCGCCGGGCCGATCTTCCAACAGATCGCTCAGAACGTGCGCCGGTCGCTCGCGCGCGGGGATCTGGTGCCGGGAGAGAAACTCCCCTCGGCGAGGGAGTTGGCCCAACATCTGGGGGTGAATCCAAACACCGTGGTGCACGCGTATGGAAAGCTCGAGGCGGAAGAAGTGATTGAGACAAGAAGGGGGCTGGGGACGTTCGTCCGCGAGGACGCTCCGGTCGCAGCGACGCGCGAGGCGCTCGTCCAATCGGCGGCGAGGCGCTTCGTGGACGAGGTGCGGCGGCTCGGGCTCTCGGACAAGGCGGCGATCGCCGCCCTGAAGGAGGTACTGGGTGCTGGCGAAGCTCGATAGAGTGACCAAGCGCTACGGCCGGACGGAAGGGCTTCGCGACCTGACCCTTGAGTTTCCGGCCGGCGAGGTCGTGGGAGTGCTCGGTCTGAACGGAAGTGCCAAGACGACGCTCCTCAAGCTCCTCAGCGGGCTCCTCTTCCGACCTCGGGACGGGTGACCGTGTTCGATGGGGCTCCGCGAGGGAACCGAGGGCGCGTGGTCTACCTGGGGGAAACGGACGCGCTCTACTCCTGGATGACCCCCACGCAAGCGGAGCGGTTCATGGCCGGCCTCTACCGGGACTTCCGTCCGGAGGGAGCGATACGCCGAGCTCCTCGAGGCGCTCGAGGTTCCGCGGCGCAAGACGAAGACGATGTCGCGAGGCGAGCGCGGACGGCTGAGACTAGCGATGGCGCTCGCCCGCGAGGCACGGCTCTACCTGCTTGATGAGCCCCTCGCCGGGATCGACCTCTTGTCCAGAGAGAAGATCCTCGAATCCCTGGTGCGCGAATGGCAGACGGACGCGACGGTTCTCCTTTCCACGCACGAGGTCGCCGAAGCCGAAGGCCTGTTTGAGCGGGTGCTCTTCCTTCGCGAAGGGCGGCTCGCCCTGGACACGCGGGCGGAGGCGCTGCGAGGGTCCGGGAAGAGCGTGGTCGCCACGTTCCGGGAGGTGCTGGGATGACCAAGTTCAGAACCCTCTGGTGGCTCGAGTACCGACGCTCGCGGGTGTGGGCGGCGGCGCTCTTGGGGTCGCTCGTCTTCTGGGCGTGGGGCCTCGAGCAGGTGCCGTACGCGATGCCCGAGGAGCGGTTTGGGATCCGCGCTGGGCTCCTCGGCGCCGACGCGATCGTGGGCGTGGTGGTCCTGGCGTTCATGATCGGCCGCGTCCGCTCCGAGACCCGGCAAGGGCAGTACCAGATCCTTCTCCTCACGCCGCCGTCCGGGTACCTCCACATCCTGGCGCGGTTCGCCTTCGCCCTGAGTGTCGGGATCGTTTACGCCGTCGCGATCGGCGCGCTCCTGTGGTGGGCGGCCGCGCGAGCCGGGCTTCACCTCGATCCCGCCAGCGCGGCGCAGCTCCTCCTCGTCTGCCCCCTCTACGGAGCCGGGATCGCGATGGCGCCGCTGTTCGCCTGGACGCTCCTGTTGATGGTGCTTGCGAGCGCCTATCGCATCTCGGGGACGGCCTGGATCCCGGGGACGGTGATGGTGGTGGCGACCCCGTTCATCCTGCGGTTCCTCGGCGAGCGGCTCAGCTACGTTCTCTACACGCTCCCGGGCTGGCGGCTGTTCGCAAACCTCGAGGCCGTGCTGGCGAAGGCCAAGGTCGAAGGCACGAGCGAGGCGCTGCACGCGGGAATCGTCCTCCCACAGGAACCTCTGTGGGGAATGCTTGCGCTCGCGGTGGCGATGCTCGTCCTCGCCGGACGGATCTGGCAGGAGGTGGAGGCATGACCGAGGCGTTTCTGATCGTCGTTCGAATCTTGCTTGTTTGTCTTCTCGGCTACTGGGGGTTCCGGCTGTGGGGAGGAACGAGGAGCTGGACTTCGCGCGCGGTGAGCGGACTATGCATCGTCGTCCTCGTCTGGCAAGTGGTCGGTGGCCGCTTCTAGGCGAGGTGGACGCGGACTGAAGGGGGAATCATGCATCGGAGAAAGTTCGAACGAATCGGCCTCATGATCCTGGTCGCCGCGGGGGCCCTGCTGCTTCTTGGGTGCGACCTCGAGGACCTGGAAGCCCCGCGGGTGGAGAGCACGAACACCGAGCAGTCGACCTTCGCCGTGGCCGGCCGGACGACGCTCGTGATCGAGACGACGAACGGCGACGTCACGGTCCAAGGCGTGACCGGGCAGACCCAGGTCCAAGTCACAACGACGCTTCGCTCGCGGGGGGACACCCTCGCCGAGGCGAACCGCCGGCTCGGGCAGTTGACGGTCGTTCGGGCGCAGGAAGGCGATCGGATCACCCTCCGCTACCGGGCGGACGACCAGCCCGAGGACGTGCGTCGCTCGAGCGCGGTCGACTTTGCCGTGACCGTCCCGCTGGACACGGACGCCTCCGTCGCCGGCACGAACGGTAAGCTCACCGCAGAGAGCCTTCGCGGGACGCTCGCGCTCGAGACGACGAACGGCGAGGTCACCCTCTCCAACGTGGCCGGCTCGGTCACCGCTCGAACGATCAACGGGTCAGTCGACGTGCGGTCGAGCCAAGGGGCCTTGCGTCTGGAGACGACGAACGGGGAGGTCCGTATGGCCGCCGTCGAGGCGTCCGTCGACGTCGAGACGACAAACGGAAGCGTCCACTTCGCCGGCCGCCTGGTCGGGACAAGCCACTCAATGCGGACGACGAACGGGTCCGTCACCGTGGCGATCCAGCGGGAGAGCCCACTCCTCATCGACGCCCGCACGAGCACCATCGGCTCGATCAGGACGGACCTTCCGCTCGTCGGAGACACAGAGGGGAAGGCCTGGTCGGCCACGCTCAATCCGCCGGCCACAGCCACGCTCACCCTGCGAACGACGAACGGGGCAATCCGAATCGAGGCGCTGAAGTAGGCTCGCCGCGAGTCTCGCACGACCCGAAGGCCAGGGATGTCCCTGGCCTTCGCCTCTTGGCGACCGATGGGTTTCGATCTCGGAACCCGTTCCCCGCCTCCTCGCTAGGTCAGGAGCGTGATGACTAGGATTCCCGCGAAGACGAGACCGGCGCCGACGAAGGATTCCCGCCTCGGCCGCTCGCGCAGGAAGACGACGCTGTAGGCGAAGGCAAAGAGCAGGGTCGAGCCGCGCACGGGCGAGACAAGGCTTGCCGGGGCCCGCTCGAGGGCCAGAAGCCACAGGACCCAGCCGGGGAAGGCCCCCGCGGCCGAGGACGCGGCGGCGTACAGAAGGCCCGTCCGCGTCATCTTCCGCGGGATGCGGGAACGAAGAAACGGCGCGAGGCCGCTCGTCCCGGCGACCGCGGTGATCGAGAAGACAAGAAGCAGGAGGGCCGGAGAGATCCCCCTCGCGAGGGCGAGCTTGGTCGGCACGGTCTCCGCGATTCCCCACAGCGCCCCTGTGAGAAGCGCAAACGCCGGACCGGTCAGCCTCCGGCGAGCGGCTCTGCGTGGCTCGTGAACGAGCAGGAACGCTCCCGCCACGGCGAGCCCGGCGGCTACGAAGGCGCTCCAGCGCGCGGGCTCGGCAAGGAAGAGGACCGAGGCGGCGACGCCCCACAAGGGCGCCGTGCTCGAGAGCGTTGTCGCCTCATGCGCCGAGGTGCGCTGGATGGAAAGGGCGTAGAAGAGCCCTCCGACGGCCGCGTCGAGAAGCCCGGCCAGGGCGGCATAGCCGAGCGCTCCCCAGCCTGGGAAGGAGAAGGCGTTCGTGACGAGGCCGTAGGCGGCGGCAAGGGCTGCGCCCACGATCCAGCGGACTGCGGTGTAGGAAAGCGGGTCTACCCAGCGCACGGCCGGTTTGGCGAGGGTCATCCCGACTGCCCATGCAGCGGCGGCCCCCAATGCGAGGAAGAAGGCGATGGTGGTCATCGCGAAGCTCCGACTCCCTTCCGACCCGGGGGTGGGGCGGCCTGGGCCGGCTCCACCGGCCCGGTGAAGGCTAGCTCGTTGTGCGCCTCGCAGCAAGCCATCGACGGGAGAGACTCCACCTGGTCGCGCGCCGCGACTCCTCCGCCACCCGGATTTCCCGCGCTAGTAGTGGACCGTGACGAAGAGGAGGACCATGAAGAGGGTGAGGAAGGTCAGCGACGCGAGGACGATCGGCTCCTCCGGCGCCGAGAGCGGCAGCCGGGAGAACCATTCCCAGAGGTTGCCTGGCGGACTCGCCTTCTCCGTAGCGGTCGCGGGCGACGCCCCGAGAGAGACGGGAGCCGAAGAGGGCGTCGTGAACTCACCCACGGCGCTTCGCTCCTCCGCCTCGCCCTCGATGAGGATCACCTGGAAGGCGTAGCGCGTCCCCGAAAGGAGGCCCTCAAGGCGAACGTCGGCGCGCAACACGCTCGAAGCCACGACCGGCGCCGGCCCCGTCACTTCCAGAGATCCCGTCTGGGGAAAGGTGCCGAACGGTCCGTAGAGGACGCGGCTCGATACGGGCGGAGAGACGACCCAGCGGATGACAGCCGCCTCCGCCGACTCCACGTCTGCGCGGGGGGATTCGAGGAACCGGGCGGCGGTGGCCGGGACTGCCACGAGCGCCGCGAAGAGAACCGCCACTACCCATCGCCTCATCGGGATCGACCTCCTCTGGCTGATTCACGAGGTTCCGATCAGAGCGAGAATACAGCGAGACCAGGGCAAAAGACAAGGGGCTCCAGCCGCTCCCTTGGAGGGCGCACGGGCATTGCCGCGGGACGTCCTATCTGATAGTGTATGAGAGGAGGCGCGCAATGCCCATCCGAGAGGTGACGTCGGTGGTGAAGAGAAAACGCGTGCAAGACCTTCCCTCGCACGACCGGCCGCGGGAGAAACTCGCAGCGAAGGGCCCTGCGTCCCTCTCGGATCTCGAGCTCGTGGCCGTTCTCCTCGGGAGTGGGACGAGAGGAAAGGGGGTTCTCGAGGTCGCGGCGGACCTGTTGCGGCGGGCCGGGCCTCGGCTCGACCGGCTCGACCTTCCTTCGCTCCTTGGGGTCGATGGCGTCGGAAGGGCAAAGGGCTGCCAGATCCTTGCCGCGTTCGAGCTCGCCCGGCGCCACCTCTCGCGGGAGCCCACCGGAATCCGCGAAGCGAAGGACGCACTGCCCTACCTCGACGAGATCCGCGACCGCAAGCAGGAGTACTTCGTGTGCCTTTCTCTCTCTGGTGCCAACGAGGTCCTCCAGAGTCGCGTGGTCACGGTCGGCCTCCTCGACTCAAGCCAGGTTCATCCTCGCGAGGTGTTCGCCGACCCGCTCGCCGACCGTGCCGCATCCGTGATCGTCGCCCACAACCATCCATCCGGCCGCCTCGAGCCGAGCGCCGAGGACATCGCCCTCACCGAGAGACTGGCTAAGGCTGGCGAGCTCTTGGGAATCCGCCTCCTCGACCACCTGATCGTCACACAGCGAGGGTACCTCTCCCTCAAAGAGGCGGGGCGCCTCTGAGGGGAAACGCGCCGCGTCGACGCGACCGCGCGTGGCTCCTGACGGAGGGCGAACCGCATTTCATCCCGTGTTCAAGAGCTCTTCCGCGAAGGACAGCTCCTGAGGCCGCCCGCCCCAGACGTCCGCGCTCGCCCTCCTCGCCGGAGCCAATGAGGCCGCATGCTCGTCCACTAGGGATTCCTAGTTCATGACGTGGCTGCCTCACGCCGTCGCTCGGGCACGGCGACGAGGAGGAATCCGGCTCTCCACGGGGTCCGATGGGCATTTTCGCGCGTCCAGGTCTCGGTTTTCCCGAAGATGAGTCTTCTTCGACACTACAGAGATAGCGCGCTTCCTATCCCGCCATTCCCCCGGTGACCCCCCTCGCGAACGGGCGTCCGCCGCCCCGCGCAGGCTCCGGACGGGCTCCGCCGGCCGTGCGAGTGGCATTTTGTCCCGTGTTGATGAGAGTTTCCCTGGACATCAGTCTTCATCGGGCTTTGCACCGCGCGCCTTTCGACGCTGCCCGCGCAGCGGCGCCCGGTTGATCAAGCCGGTGCCGGCGCATGGACTGGAAGAGCTACTATCGAAGGGACCTTGAGCGCGACGAGGTGAGAGCGGCGCTCGCCGCGGCGCTCAGCCACCAAGAGGGTGATCTGGTCCGTGGCGCGCCTGACGAGCGTGGGACGATCCTCTCCTTCCCTCACACCGCCGCTCACTACGCCGGTCCCATCCAGGCGAGGGTGGTCGCAGGGCTCTACCGCTCACGCCCCGATCTCGTCCTGGCCCTGGGTGTGCTGCACCTCTCGGGACTTCCGCTCTTCCGAGAGCTCGCGGACGAGGGGCAGACCCGCGCGCGCCGGTCGCGCGGCTTCCCCGCGAGACGCCGGGGATCCTTCGCCTCGACCGCCGCGGGATCCTCAAGGACGAGTCCTCGCTCGACCTCTTCCTCTCTCTCGTCGGGCTCTACGCCGAGCGGCACGGGGTGGAGCCGCTTTCCGTCCTTCCGGTCTACGTTGGGATGACTCGCAATCCGCTCTCGAGGTCCTTCGAAGGGGCAGCTTCGCTCGCCAGAGCTCTGAGACGGCTTCTGACGCCGCGCACCGCCGTGGTCGCGACGGGAGACCTCGTCCACTACGGCCGGGGCTACGACGTCGAGGAGCGAGTGCGGACCATGCCGACGGACGTGGAGGCTCTCCGCGCCTTCTTCGCAAGAGAGGTCGAGGGGACGCTTCGCCTCGCTCTGGAGGACCGGGACTACGAGGCGGCCTTCGCGCGCTCCGAGCAGGTCCTCCGCAGCGACCAGCGCCACCTCCTCCCGGTGCTCGCCGAGCTTCTGGGGACCGGCGCCGGGTCGAGCGTCCTTGAGTTCGAGCTCTCGGACTACGCGCCGATTCTCGAGGTCGAGCCGCCCTGCCTTGTCGCCTCCGCTCTCGTGGCTCTCGCGCCGCCGCGGTAGCCTCCTCAAACAGGAGAGGCCCCTTGCGGGGCCTCATCCTTCTCTCTCGAGTGCCTTGTGGAGGTCGAGGAGCTGGTTCTCTCTTCGTTCTCTTTGGACTCCGAGCGGGCGGGCGCCTCCCATCCGCTCCCCAGCGCGTTCCCTAGCGAATCACGAGCCGGAACGTGTAGTGCTTGATCTCGCGGGTGCCGCACTCGCTTGACTTCTCGACGGCGAACACGACGAGGAACGGTCCCTTGTCCAAGACGCCGGTCGACGTGGTGTAGCTTGGACAGTCTCCATCATCGGTGCACGTCCCATCAAACCAGCACACCTCGCTCACGGGGATCAGGGTTCCGAACAGATCCCCGCACGGTGCGATGGAGAGGGGAGTCGAGCTCGGGACGTAGTACGCCCCGTTCAGCTGATCGTCGGTCGTGATGTTCACGGTGTTGCCAGCAGGAAGCTGCATGGAGCAGCGATCCCACAGGACCGCGACCACGTCCTTCGACATGTTGTGAAACCAGAACGGCAGTCTGCTCTCAACGCCCTTCTCGGTCTGAGAGGCCTTAAACGAAATGCGGATCGTGTCGTCCTCATAGACCCCCTTCTCCGAATAGGCAGGGTCCAGCATCTCCAGAGAAACTTGAGGAAGGACGATCGTCTTCGTCTCCGTTTTCGTTTCCGTCACGGCCGGAGTCTCCGGAGCCGCTGCCTTCGGTGGCTGGAGCGCCAAGCCACCCAGGAGCAGCGCCCCCAGGACCGCGGCCATGATCAGGATTTTGCCCAGGTCTTCCACGTTCTCACCCCTTCTTCCGGTTCACGCATAGCCGGCAAGGCCAAATCCATCATGCGCCGGGCCCCCCGCGAGGGGTGCCCACGCTGACCGCCAAGAAAGGGAACCCCGTCACCCCGAGGTGAGTGTCCTTCGGGACGTCGGGCGTCGCGTCGAGATCTCTACGGACAGCCGCAGCCGATCTGGACAGAGATGGAGAACGAGCAAGGAGGGCTTCCTCCGTCGCGCTCGATCACCACGTAGGGAGTCCCGCAAGGCGCGCGGCAGACGCGGGAGCAGAGCGACGCGGGAGCAAGAGAGCAGACACAAGGTCTCTCAACGATTCGGACGTGGGAGGAAAACTCACCCGCCGAATCCGTCATGACGACGGCGCGGTAGTAGCCGGCGGGGACCGGGCGGCACGAGGAATCCCGCTCGTCCCAGGCCATGACGTACCAGTGCCCCAGAGGAACCTCGGGAAAGAGGTCCTGGGTGACGAGGGCCCCGTCCAGCGTCTCGATGCGCCACCCGACGAGGAGAACGGCCTGCGAAGAGCCGGCACGGCCGAAGTACTCGCCGGGCACGACCAGCCTGAAGGAGACCGTCTCGCCAGTCCAGAAGGCGGTATAGCACCCCGGCACTCCAGACTGAACGGGAGTGCAGTTGCAGTCACCCCAGACGCCGAATCCTACCAGCCCGACGCACGCCACCGCCAAGAGAAGAGCCTGTCTCATCCTCACCACCTCCACGTCACCATTCTACCACAGCTCGGCCGCCCCATCGCACCCGCGCGGCGCCCAGGGTCCCTTGGCCCGACCCAAAGCCGTCCGTACAATGGCGAAGCATTTCAGGATCTCGTGAGAAAGCGACGGGACGAGGGAGGAATCATGGCGGAGAGAAAGAAGGGTCGGATCACGGCGGAAGACCTGTACCGGTTCAAGCTCATCTCTGACCCGCAGATCTCCCCAGACGGAGACTTGGCCGTATTCGCGCTGCACCGCGTCGATCGCAAGACAGAGAAGAAGTACTCGAACCTCTGGCTCGTTCCCACGCGAGGCGGCCGAAGCCAGCCGTTCACGCAGGGCGATCAGTCCGATCTCCGCCCGCGCTTCTCGCCAGACGGGAGTCGGATTGCCTTCCTCTCCAATCGCTTAAACGAGAAGCAGCCGCAGATCTTCCTCATTCCCGTCGAAGGAGGAGAGGCCCGCCAGTTGACCGATCTCGCCGGGACGATCGAGGGATTCGAGTGGTCGCCCGACGGGAAGAGGCTGGTCTTCCAACTCCGCAAGAAGGACGTACAGGAGATCGAACGGGAGAAGGACGAGCAGAAGAAGAAGCTCGGCCTTGTCTCGCGACACATCACCCGTGTCTTCTACAAGTTCGACGGAGTCGGATTCCTCCCCAAGGAGCGCTGGCACCTGTGGACGGTCGAGGTCTCGAGCGGCAAGGCACGGGCGCTGACGAGCGGCGAGGTGCACGACGAGTGGAGCCCGTCCTGGTCTCCCGACGGGAAGGAGATCGTCTTCTGCTCGAACCGCGCCTCGGACCCGGACCTCGATCCCGACGCGATCGACCTGTTCGCCGTCACGCTCAAGAGCGGGACGGTTCGCAAGATCCCTACGCCGGTCGGGCCGAAGGAGAGCCCGTCCTTCTCCTCGGATGGTCGCTCCATCGCGTACTACGGCCACGAAGGGAAGGGACTGGGGTGGAAGCAGACGCGTCTGTGGATCGTCCCGGCCGCGGGGGACCGCGACGCGGTCTGCCTGACGAAGGACTTTGACTTGAACGTCTCCCCCTGGACGATCGCCGACGTGGGAGGCCTCCCGCAAGTCCCCCCGGCCTGGTCGCACGACGGGAAGCGGATCACCTTCCAGGTCGCCCACCACGGAAACACGACCCTGAAGTCGATCACCGTCGACGGGGATCGTCCCGAGCTCGTTGACGTCATCGCCGAGACGGGGGTCGTGGGCGCCTTCGGCTTCGACCGAAGCGAGGAGAGACTCCTCTACTTCCACGCCAACCTGCGCGACCCGGGACACGTCTTCGTCCGAGACATGGCCTCGGGCCAGTCGCGCGTCCTCACGGACGTGAACAAGGAGGCGCTCGGCTCGATCGACCTGGGAGAAGTCGAGGAGATATGGTTCAAGGGGCCGGCCGGGAACGACCTCCAGGGATGGATCCTGACTCCGCCCGGCTTCGACCCGACGAAGAAGTACCCTTCGATCCTCGAGATCCACGGCGGCCCGCGCACTCAGTACGGAAACTTCTTCATGCACGAGTTCTACTACCTCGCGGCGCAGGGGTACGTGGTGTACTTCTCGAACCCCCGCGGCGGCCAGGGCTACGGTGAGGAGCACACCAAGGCCATCTGGAACGCGTGGGGGACCGCGGACTACGAGGACCTGATGGCGTGGGCCGACCTCGTCGAGAAGCGGCCGTACATCGACCGTGAGCGGATGGGCGTGACCGGGGGGAGCTACGGCGGGTACATGACCAACTGGATCATCGGCCACACCCACCGGTTCCGAGCGGCGGTGACCCAGCGATGCGTCTCGAACTTCATCAGCATGTATGGGTCGAGCGACATGAACTGGACGTTCCAAGAGGAACTGGGGGACAAACCGCCCTGGGAGGCGCTCGAGGACTACTGGCGCCAGTCGCCGATCGCCTACATCGGGAACGCGAAGACGCCGACGCTCGTCTTGCACAACGAACAGGACCAACGCTGCTCGATCGAGCAGGGGGAGCAGATCTTCGTCGCCCTGAAGCGCCTGGGTGTCCCCACGGAGATGGTCCGTTTCCCGGACGAACCGCACGGGCTCTCCCGCAGCGGCCGGACCGATCGCAGAATCGCCCGCCTGAAGGCAATCTCCAACTGGTTCGATCGCTACCTGAAGGCCGAGGCCCTCTGACGGCCCGGCTTGCGACACGGCCGCGAAGCGATGAGAATCCATGTGGACACGGAGGTACCCAGGATGAGGGAACGGAATCTACTTGCTTGGGTCGCGCTCGGCGGAGCCGTCCTCCTTCTCGCGGGGTGCATCGGACCGGTGACCGTGCGCGAGGCCGACCAGGGAAAGATCGTCTCCCTGGGAATCGGCGATCCCCTGATCGTCGAGCTCGAAGGGAACCCGTCGACCGGCTACGCCTGGGGAGCGGGTCGGGCACCTCGCGGAGACGGTCCTTCGCCCGGCGAGCGAGGGCAAGTGCCAACCGGACAACGACATGCCTGGAAGCCCGGCGACCTGTACGTTCCGCTATCAGGCCTCCTCGACCGGCACCACGCGCCTGGAGTACGCGTACAGGCGCTCTTGGGAGACGGAGGTCCTGGGCACCTTCGCGGTGACAGTGGTCGTTCGGTAGTACGCGGGGCCGCAGCTCACGACGTCGGCTGAGGTTCTCTCCGAGCCTGGCTGGCGTTCACCGCTGCGCCTCCGCCTTGGCAGACCTGGTCGCCATGCTACGCTTCGTTCTTAGCCGGCGGCCGACGTCTCGCCTCGCGCCTCAGTTTTCCAGCTGTTCGCGGCGCAGTCGACGCACGGTCCGAAGCGTCCAGACGACCGATCCGACGAGAACGGCGAGCGCCAAGAGGAGGAGGCCGAGGATCTCGAGCCCGGGCGCGCTCGCTCCCTGCGCGGTTCCCGCCGCGACGTTCGCCACTCCGAGCAGTCCGAAGTCGTAGAGGCCGTGGACGCACACCGCAGCGATGAGTCCCTTCCAGACGGCCCTTCGGCCGTCAGCAGAGAGTTGCGCGCGAGCCACGGAGTGGCCGAGGATCGCGCCGGCAGCGGCGTGCATCGGGACGGCGGTCATGCCGCGCACGAGCGCCGTGGCCCAGCTGCCCGCCATGACGTAGAGCACGTTTTCGAGCGCCGCGAACCCGAGCGCTGCCGTCGCCCCGTACACGACGCCGTCCATCGGCTCATCGAAGCTACGTTGACGCGCGCTGAAGCGCCGGATCACGACCAGCTTGAGAAGTTCTTCCGGAATCGCGGCCAGGACGAACGCCTCGTATAGGGATGCAGAAAGCGGTCCGGCCGTCTTCGGCTCCAGCAGAGAAAGAGGCAAAGCGATCGCCACCACCGGCACGACCGCGAGCAGCCCAAGGAAGAACGTGCGCACGAGGACTGCGCGGGGCTCGCGGTGCGCGTCCCGCGCATAGAAGTACCAAAGGAGGAGCATGACCGGTAGGATCGTGCACGCTCCCGTGAAGACGGTTCGGCCGTACACTGCCACCTCCCACTCGCGTGCGAAGGGTACTTGATCATGCCCCACTCAAGGTCCGGTCTGGCTTGAGTCTACGCGAGACGCGAGACCCTGCCAATCCGCCTCGGAACGTGCCGCTGGCTCGGGGGACCCAGAGGAGTATCTGGCCGCCCATGCAGGCTTTGGTCCTGCAGGACGCTCTCCGAAAGATGGACGGGGACTCGCGCGATGAGTCTCCTTTGTGGACTACCTCGTGGCTCCCCGTAGTGGACAAGCTTCGAACTTTCACCGAACTCGACCCCGAGACCGTGGAAGCTCTGTCTCCTTCAGGAACCCGTCCGGATTGGACGCCACGCTGGGCTCGTCGCTTTCAGGTACGATGGGATCCTGTGGGCACACGAACTCCTGATCAGTATCCCAGACACGCGGGTGATCAGCCCGGCGCTGGGAGTCGAGCGAAACGACTGAGAGAACTGGCCGCGCTGATGCTGAAGGTTGGGAGCATCAGCTTCGGCGGCCCAGCAGCTCACATCTCGCTCCTGCAAGATGAAGTTGTCGAACGGCGGCAGTGGCTTAACGCTCCCCACTTCCTCGATCTGGTTGCCGCCACGAACCTGATCCCGGGCCCCAACGCAAGTGAGATGGCAATGTACATCGGTCTCATCCGCGCCGGGTGGATCGGCCTCGTCGTGGGTGGGCTCGCGTTCTTGCTTCCAGGGGCAGCCCTTTCGGGTCTCCTCGCGTGGGTCTACTTGAGATACGGAGCCCTTCCAGAGATCTCCCGCGTGTTTTCTATGGGCATTGAGCCGGTCGTGCTGGTCGTCGTCCTTGCCACTGTGTGGCGGTTGGGACGGACTGCTCTTCGAACGTGGGACCTCTGGTTCTGGGCTGGTGCGGCACTCATCCTCAGCCTCCTCGGTGTGAGCCCCGTCTGGATCTTCCTTGGGACTGCACTCGTCGCCCTTCTCTCACGCCCTGTCTACCATGGCCCGGAGGCCCTCCTAGTCTTTCTTGGAGCCAACCTTCCTGCCGCCCCCGTTGCGTCGGTCGCCCCGACGCTTGAACGGATCGGCATGGTGTTCTTGAAGACGGGGGCTCTTCTCTTTGGGAGCGGGATGGTTCTCTTCGCCTTCCTGGAGAAGGAGCTCGTGCCTCTGGGCTGGCTATCCCGCTCGCAACTAGTGGACGCCATTGCAGTCGGTCAGATGACGCCCGGCCCCGTCCTCTCCTCAGCGACGTTCATTGGCTGGCTTCTTGCTGGACCGGGAGGGGCTGTCGTTGCGACCGTGGCGATCTTCCTTCCTGCATTCGTCCTGATTGCGGTGGGAGGGCCGCGTCTCCCTCGCCTTCGCACGTGGCTGCCCGCTCGGCAGGTGCTCAACGCAGTCGCAGCCGCCTCTTTGGGGGTCTTGCTAAGTGTCGGCGTGGAGATTGGCAGAGGGGTAGCATGGAACGTGCCGAGCGGGCTCGTCGCTGCGGCTGGCTTGTTCTTCCTGACCGTCCTCCGGGTCCCAGCATGGTGCGTGTTCCTCTTCGGGATTGTCGCTGGAGCGCTCAGAAGCTTCGCCTGAGGAGCCCCGGCTTAACCGCGATCAATCGCAGATCCGTAGGCTCACCGCTGCCCCATCCCAGACCATCGCGACCGCGAGGAGAAGACGGAAAAGGGTCCCGCGCCAGCTGCCCTCGCTTGGCGAAGGGGGCTGAAGCCATCTGTACGGTGCAAGATAGCTCAGGCCCGACTTTGAAACCGCCCGTGCCAGAAAGCGCAACAAGAGGGCGTTAGGATCTGGTTGGGGTGTCGCGTGGCATCACACCTCGCCCGTCTGGGGGAGGTCCGTCGATCTTCTCGAGCCTCCGCGGCGAGGCGATCCTCAAGATGCGGAAGACGGGGAGAAGGGAGGCCGGGATCTCGTCCCTCATCCGGTAGCGCTCTCCGTTCGCGGCCGCGATCGTCACCGCGCGCACGCGGGCGAGGTCCTCGAGGACCGCGGTGAACGATCCTTCCCAGCCCACGTCATCGAGACGTTGCTTGAGCATTGTGCGCAGGAGGAAGGCAAGGAAGCACACGACGAGGTGCCCGCGGATCCGCTTCTGTGTCCAATGGTAGATCGGCCGCAGCTCAAGCGGCGTCTTCAGCGTGCGGAACGCCTGCTCCACCCGCCACAGCCCCTTGTACGCCTGCGCCACGTCCGCGGTGGACAGAGCCGTGTTCGTGCGCAACACCCACTTCCCGTCGTAGCGGGCGTCGCTCTCGATCTTCTCCCGGTC
>JAPLGE010000078.1 GCA_026390315.1 Candidatus Bipolaricaulota bacterium | reverse complement strand
TGTGGCCGTACCTGGCGGCGCTCGCCCTGCTCGCCCTCCTGGCGGAGGACCTGCTCTACCGCGGCGCAACCTGGAGGAGATCGCGATGATCCGTCTCACGCATCCCCTCGCGCTCCTCGTCCTTGTTGCCGTCGCCGCGTTCCTCTTCCTCGGTCGGCGGCGTCTGCGCGAGCACCTACTCCCCGCCCTGGCAGGCGGTCTCGTCGCTCTTGCGCTCGCCGGGCCAGAGCTCGGTCTCGAGCGACCTTGGGAGACGATCTCCTTCCTCGTCGATCGCTCTCCCAGCGTGACGGCAACGGTCCCCTCCGAGGAAACGAGCGACGAGGAGCTATCGATCGCCCAGGCGAACCCAGACCGTCGGCTCGGGGCGGAGGTCTCCTTTGCCTCGACCGCCGCAGTCACGGCCCTCCCGAGCGGCGGGGCGGTCTTCGCCGATCGCCCCTACTTGGGAGAGAAGACCGACCTCTCCGCCGCGGTTCTCCTCGGCCTGGCCACCCTTCCCGAGGGAGGAGCCGGTCAACTCGTCCTCTTGAGCGACGGTCGGATCACCGACGGTCTCGACGAGGCGATCGGCGCCGCCGTTCTCGCCGGGGTTCCGATCTCCACCGTGGCCGTGGGAGAGAGAGCCGAAGGCGACGCCGCCCTCGTCCGTCTTGACCTCCCCAGCGAAGCCGAGGTCGGCCGGCCGTTCGCCGTCACTGCCCTCGTCGCCGCGGACGCGGCCGCTCTGGCGACGCTCGCGCTCTACCGGAACGGTGAACTCCTCTGGACAAGGCCGATCTCTCTTGTTCCGGGAATCACCTCCTTGACCGCGACGGAGGCCCTTCCCTCGGCCGGCGCGCACACCTACCGGCTCCTCGTCAAGCGACCGGGTGACCCGCTCCCGCAGAACGACGGTCTGTCCGCGCTCGTCGCCAGCCCCGACCGCCCCCAGCTTCTTCTCCTCTCCTCCGACGGGGCACCCGCAGTTGCGAGCCTCCTGTCAAAGATCGGGAGACCGTTCGCCAGCAGCGCAGTCCTCCCGCCGCTCGAGGAACTCGCGACCTACCACGAAGTGATGCTGTCGGGGGTCCGCCTCGGCGACCTCACCCAAGGGGACGTCGAGACGCTCAGGACCTTCGTGGCGGACCTGGGCGGAGGCCTGGTCGTCGCCGAGGGAGAGAAGGATCTGCGCGGGGTTGCGGCTCGCCAGATCGAGGAGATCCTGCCCGTCTCCTATACCATGCCACAGAAGGGAAGAGAGGCCAGCCTGTGCGTCCTGTACGTTCTTGACCACTCCGGAAGCATGCGTGGGTCGGCGGCCGGCGCGACGAAGATCGACGTGCTCAAGGAAGCGGCGGCCGCGAGCCTGGGCCAGCTCGCCCCGCAGGCCTTGGTCGGAGTCATCGCGTTCAACCGGGACTTCGAGCGGCTGATCCCAATCCAGCCTCTGGGGGACGGGGCAGCGCTCTACGAACGCCTGCGTTCGTTGGACGCGGCGGGAGGAACGGACATCTACTATCCTCTCGTCGACGCGCTCGACCTATTGGAAGGAGTAGAGGCACGCGTCAAGCACATCCTTCTCTTCTCAGACGGGAAGACGGTCGACGAGTACCGCGACTTCCCAAGCCTCGTCGAGCGCTTGAGAGGCGGGGACGTCAGACTCACCGCGATCGCCGTCGGGCCGAGCGCCAATCTCCCCCTCCTCAACACCCTGGCCGAGGCCGGCCACGGGACGGTTTACCCCGCGACCGACTTCGCGGCGCTTCCCCGCATCTCGATAGAGGCGACCCAGCGCCTGAGCCGAAGCCGGTTCACGGACGCCATCACGCCCGTGCGAGGCCCGTTCGCGACGGGAGACCTCGCGGAGCTCCCCCCCCTGCACGGCTACGTGTTGACGTACTCGAAGCCGACCGCCGAGACCCTCCTCTTCGCAGGCGACGACCCGATCCTCGCCCGCTGGCGGATCGGCCTCGGCCAAGTGACCGTGCTGAACACGGACCTCGCGGGCGAGGATTCCTCCGAATGGCTCTCGTGGAGCAAGGCTCCCCTCCTCGTCGACGCCATCCTCTCCACGGCCGAGCCGACGCAGGCCGCCTCGCTTGGGCTCGCTCCCTCCGTCGAGGTGCGGAGCGAAGCGATCGTTGCCCGGGTGGACGCTCGCGACGCCCGCGGGGACTTCGCGAGCTTCCTCGACCTCGAGGCGACCCTCCTCCCGGACGGAGAGACGCGGCCGCTTGAGCCGACGGGACCCGGATGGTACGAGGCCTCGTTCGCCCTCCCCGGCGAAGGCGGCTACGCTCTGAAGGTCGTCGACACCACGCGTGACCGCACGGCCATCCTGCCGTTCACCGTCCCCTACCCTGCCGAGTACCGCGCGACCGGGGTCGACGAAGAGACGCTCCGCCGGATCGCGGCCGCGACGGGCGGGCGGTACCTCACCGACGAAATCCTCCCCCGGCCTGATCCCGAGAGGCTTGCCGTGCGCTACCTCGACCTCCACTCGCACCTCCTCCTCGCGGCCCTGTCCGCCTTCTTGCTCGATCTGGCGCTGCGTAAGGTCCCGTGGAAACCCGGTCGCGGGCCGCGACGCGTCGCCTGAACCGAGTGCCCCGGCCATCCCCGCAGGGCGGTCCTCTCTCCCCGATCGATGAGCAGGCCACGAGGCTCGAGGCCGCGATTGATCGCCCGCACGCAGCTCCCTATAATCACGCGAGTAGGCGGGGAGTGGCGCAGCCCGGTAGCGCGCCTGCTTTGGGAGCAGGAAGTCGCTGGTTCAAATCCAGTCTCCCCGACCAGGAGTGGTGATCCCGATTTGAGTGATCCACAGGCCCATATCTCCCTCTACCGGCGTTGGCGACCCCAACGGTTTTCGGACGTGGTCGGACAAGAAGAGGTCGTGCGCACGCTGCGGAACGCGGTGGCCGCGAACGAAGTCGCGCACGCCTACCTCTTCGCCGGGGAGCGGGGGATCGGGAAGACGTCCGTGGCCCGCATCCTCGCGCGGGCCGCGAACTGCCTCGCCCCACAGGGAGGGGAGCCGTGCAACGCCTGCCCGAACTGCGAGACGATCCTCGCGAACCGATCCCTGGACATCCTGGAGATCGACGGCGCCTCCAACCGAGGCATCGACCACATCCGTCGGCTCCGCGAGGAGGTCAACTTCTCTCCGACCGATCTGAAGACGAAGGTGTACGTGATCGACGAAGTGCACATGCTGACGAACGAGGCGTTCAACGCGCTTCTGAAGACCCTGGAGGAGCCTCCGGCCCACGCCGTGTTCATCTTCGCGACGACGGAGCCGCACAAGGTCCCCCGCACCATCGTCTCGCGCTGCCAGGCGTTCGACTTCCGCAAGATCCCGGCGGAGAAGATCGCCGCCCGCCTCGCCGTGATCGCGGAGAAAGAGGGTATCCCGATCGCGCCCGATGCCCTCGACCTTCTGGCGCGCAAGGCGAACGGAGGTCTGCGCGACGCGACGGTGATGCTCGAGCAAGCGGCGAGCTACCGCGAGGGAGGGATCACGGCCGAGGCACTCCTGGAGATGCTGGGCCTGGTCGGCCGTGAGGAGGTCGCCTCCTTCCTCGAGGCCCTCGAGTGGGGGAACCGGCAGGCGGTGCTCGACACGATCGATCGCCTCGTCGAACGGGGCAAGGACCTGGAGCTCTTCCTCGCCGACCTCGTCGAGTTGCTGCGTGACCGGATCGCTCACGGGAGCGACGACGAGGCGCGCGACGTCCATCTCGCGCGGGGAGTCCTCGCCGTGAAGCGCGACCTGTTCCGCTCGCTTGACCGGCGAATCCTCGTCGAGATCGGCCTGGTCTCGCTGATGAACGAGCGCGGAGCGGTGCCCGCGGCGCCTCCTCGCGACCGGACGGACGTCGCCCGGGCGGGCGCGGCCGATTCGGCCCGCAGAGAGAAAGCCCCGTCGCTCTTGGCCGAACCGCCGGCCGACCGGCCGCGCGAGACGGAGAGCGCTCCGACTCGCCCAGCGACGGCGCCCGCGGAACCGGGGTTCGCCTCGGCCTGGCAAGCGATGATGCAGGAGATCGAAGGCGAGCGCGTGGCGATTGCGGCGTTCCTCACGGAGGCGAGCGCGCGTTTGGAGCAGGATCGGGTCACGATCGCCTTCCACCCCGGGCACGCCTTTCACAAAGAGAGCTTGGAGAAAGCCGCCAACTTCCAGTACCTCGCCGGGATGGTTCGCCGCCACCTGGGGGACAAGGTGAGCGTGGAGATTGAGCTCAACGACGGCGTCGTGCGCAAGCCCTCGCCACGCGAGGCGCTACGCGAGAAGGCACAACTCGTCTGCGAGCTGTTCGATGGACGGATCGTCAAGGAGGACTAATGCGCGGGATGGCGAACCTGGGGAACCTGATGAAGCAGGCGAAGAAGCTCCAAGAAGAGCTCGAGAGAACGCAGGCCGAGATCGCGACGATGAGGGTCGAAGCGAGTTCCGGCGGCGGGATGGTCAAGGCGACCGTCAACGGCCGCGGAGAGCTGGTCGATCTCGCCATCGAAGAGGAGGTCGTCAACCCCGCCGACGTGGAGATGCTCGTCGACCTGGTGATCGCGGCGGTGCAGGAAGCGCAGAAGAACGCCCAGGCGTGCGCCGAGGAGAAGCTGGGGCCTCTCACCCAAGGGATGAACCTCCCGGGGATCCCTGGCCTATGATCGCTCCGCTCGAGGAGTTGATCGAACGGCTGAGATCCCTCCCCGGGATTGGCCGGAAGAGCGCCGAGCGGATCGCGTTCTACCTCCTGAACGCCCCGCAGGAAGAGGTCTCTCGCCTCGCGGAGGCGATCGGGACGCTGCGGACGCTGGTGCGGCGTTGCCGCCAGTGCTTCAACTTCTCTACAGGAGAGCACTGCGAGATCTGCGCTGATCCCAAGCGCGACCCCACGACGATCTGCGTCGTCGGGCACCCCTGGGAGATCCTCAAGATCGAGCGAACCGGGGAGTATCACGGGTGCTACCACGTGCTGGGCGGACTGATCTCGCCCATGGACGACGTAGGCAGCGCCGACCTGACGATCGACGCCCTGTTGGACCGGATCAGGAGGCAGGGGGTGCGGGAGGTGATCCTCGCCCTCGAACCGAAGCTCGAAGGGGAGATCACCGGGATGCATCTCCTCTCGCTCGTGAAGCCGCTCGGGGTCAGGGTCTCGCAGATCGCGCAGGGGATCCCCGTCGGTCGCGACCTCGAGTTCGCCGACGAGGTCACCCTCGGGCGCGCGCTACGGGGACGGGTCGAGCTCGGCTAGCCTGCCGCTCCGGGCAGGGGCCGCCCGCTCGGAAGCCTTCTCGGCAAGCACAATCTCCCTCTCTTGTCCCAGCCCCCCCGTCGCCTGGCTGAGAGAACGACCCGAGGCAAACACGGAGCCTCGCCAGATCGCCCGGTCGCCGTGGCGGTCGCGGATCTTGTCCACGACCTCTGCAAGACGTTCTCGCCTCCGCTCCGCAAGAAAGAGGGGGCGAACGGTCTCCTCCTTGGGGAGGACTCTCGTCGCTCGCACCGCAACGAGGGTCGTCTCGTCGGGGAATCCTCCGTGCGCTTCGCACAGATCAAGAGCCGCCCAAAAGATCGTCTCCTCGTCGTCCGTAGGGGACTCCAACGCCCGCTGCCCCCCGCAGAAACGCATGTCCGCGTCGCGGAGGGAGAAGTGCACCACCCGCGCGGAGAGGCCCTTCCGGCGAAGGCGGCGCCCCACCCCTTCGCACAGGAAGAGGAGGACACTCCGCGCCCCTTCCGGATGTCGCAGGGCCTTAGGGATGGCGTGGGAATGCCCGACGCTCTTCACCTCCTCCACCTGCCAGTAGGGGACGAAGGGGGTCGGATCGAGCCCCCGCCCCCACAGGGCGAGCGTGGCGCCGTACACCCCGAACTCGCGCCGCAGAACCCTCTCAGGAAACCGCCCCAAGTCCGCGAGCTTGAGCGCGCCGAGATGAGAGAGTCGCCGCGCGATCCGCGGCCCGATCCCGCACACGGCCTCGAGTGGGGTCCTCTCCAAAACCCCCGGGACCTCCTCCGGCCGAAACCAGCGGATCCCCGCGGGCTTCGCCTCTTCCACGGCGAGCTTGGCAAGCATCTTGTTCTCCGCGATCCCGATCGAGCCGGTGACCCACTCGCCGAGCGCTCCGCGAAACTCCTCTTGGATCTTGCGCCCCAAGGCCAGAGGACCGCCGTGGCGCCCGACCTCTTGCGAGACCTCGAGGAATGCCTCGTCGATCGAGAACATCTCCACCATCGGGGTGTAGCGAAGGAGGATCTGGAAGAACCGACGGGTCATCGAACCGTACTTGTCGGGGTTCCCCGCCACGAAGGTCACCCCAGGGCAGAGCCGTTTCGCCTCCCAGGTGCTCATCCCCGCGCGAATCCCGTAGCGCTTGGCCTCCCGTGAGGCGGCCGCGACCACCGAGTGAATGTCGGGCCGCCCCGAGACGACGATCGGCCTTCCGCGCAGGCGGGGATTGGCCTGCTGCTCGATCGAGGCGAAGTAGGAGTCCATGTCGATGTGCAAGACGAGCATCGCTCATCCCTCCGCTTGAGATCCGGCGGCCGCAGTCCAACGTGCCCGTTCCGAGTCGTAGCGAAGCTCAAGGAAGGTTCCGCCGGCGGTGAGGGAGTAGAAGAGAAAGCGGCTATCTCCCTCCCACGCCTCGTGGACGAGGTGGATCTTCTCCACCGAGACACGCCGGCCGCGCCAGCGAAGCGACAGGGGGCGCGGGTGAAGCGCGCTCGGGGAAAAGAAAGCCTCTACCTCTACCGCTTCACCAGCCGATGGCCCCATCGCGACCTCCTCTCGATAAAGCGTACTCCTTTATCGAGACTCGATCAAGGGGCCTTCTTTAATGAGACAAGAGAGGTGGCCCAGTGCTCAATCCCTCCCATGGAACGAGGCTTCTGCACTCGGTGTACGAGCCGCAGACGGGAAAGCTCGGTCAAGCGGACCGACGCGCCGGCCACGGAGACCCCCAAAGTCTCCGACAGCTCCTGGCTCGTCCCCTCTCCTCGAGCGGTCAACCATTCCAGCGCCTGGGAGAGGTGCGGCGGCAGGTGCCCGAGGACGCGCCAGGTCTTTCCGACCAGGGCGAGCAGGGCGAGTCGGCGTCCCTTGAGCTTCGACTCGAGATCCTCGAGCAGCTCATCCGAGGGAGAACGGACCAGGAGATACCGCCCCGGCAGGGCCCCCGCCGCAAGCCGGGCCACCGTCTCGGCGAGAGCCTCGTCGGCGAACGACCCGCTCAGGACGTCCAGGCCGGCGAGGTCAACCACGAGAAGACTCCCCTCTGACAGCCTTTCCAGGAAGTTGAGGAGCTCCTTTCGCGCCCTCTTGCCCTCGGCACGTGTCCCGACCCTGCGGCCGTAGCGAGACAGGGCGAACGTCGCTTCGGTCATCTCGGCGCCGATCCTTGCGGAACCTTCGTTCCTACTCAAACAGCCTCCGCGGCAGGCGGATGGAGACCTGAACCCCCGGGAAAGGACAGACGGCGCTCACGACCCACTCCACGTCCGCCTGCCAAAGGGCCCCGCTCCCGGAGCGAACGAAGAACCTCCCCGCATTGCGCAGCATGAGCTCTCGGATCCGGCGCAGGGCCCCACCTCGGCCGGGCCGGTCGAAGCGAGAGGTCCCCTGGACGAGTGCGGCCTCGAGCGCCTGGCTATCGTCCAGCTCGCGGAAACGAGGGTTCGTTCCCAGACTCCCGCGCAAGCCGACCCCCTTGTCCGCCACGGCGAGGTGAAGGTGATCCTCGGACTCCTGGAGAGCCCCCACGCCGAACGGACTGACGTCCGCCTTCTCCGGACTCGCATGCTGCGGGATGTTCTGCAGAAGTTCCAGCATCGCTTGGGCCAGAAGGCGCGTGCCCGACTCCCCCAAGGGGAATCGGTCGAGGAGACGTTCGCTCAACCCGTCGACGAGCCGGCCGACGCCTTCCTCCTCCTTCACTTCCACGAGGTCGATCTCGGCCTCCCCGCCTGGGGCCTCCGGCCACGGGCCGTCGGCGCGGTAGGCGCCCGTAAGAAGTCGCTCGATCCCGCTTCTCGCGAGGAGGGCTCGCCCCTCCACGCCCTGGGGAAGGAGAACGCGGAGGAACCCTCCCGCCTCTTGTGCGCGACGGGCCTCGAGGACGAGCACGAGGGCGCCAAACGGGTCGAGGTGCCGCAGCCGCGACAGGTCGATCAGCGGACGCGGGAAGTCCTCCTCCCAGGCCGCGAGGCTCCTCTCAGCCGACTCCACATCGAGCCGATCTGCGCCGTAGATCATCCGTCCTGCCGCCCGGACCGGGGCACGTCCCCAGTTGGCGGCCCTCCTCCTTGAGACTAGTATCGGGTCATGGCCGCGAAGATGCACGTTGGGACCTCCGGCTACAGCTTCCAGGACTGGCTCGGGACGGTCTACCCCTCGGGCCTGCGATCCGGAGACTTCCTCTCCCACTACGCGAGCCTCTTCTCGAGCGTCGAGGTCAACTCGACCTACTACCGGGTCCCGTCCCCGCGCGTCTTCGCGAGGATGCGGGAGAAGGTTCCCCAGGACTTCACGTTCGTCGTGAAGCTCCCCAAGGAGGTGACGCACGAGCGGGAGAGATTCAACACGGTCGTCACGCCGTTCAGGAACGCGATCTCCCCCTTGCAGGAGGCTGGCCAACTTGGCGGCCTGCTCGCCCAGTTCCCCTACTCCTTCAAGGCGGAGCCGGCGTCCTTCGACCATCTGAAGCGTCTCGCCGAAGCCTTCCTCTCCCCGAACCTCCCGCTCAGCGTCGAGTTCCGCCACGCCGGGTGGTGCACCGAGGAAGCCTTCACCGCGCTCGCCGACCTGGGCCTGGGGTTCGTCAACGTCGACCTCCCTGCCCTCGAGAACCTGCCGCCCGCAAGCAACGTGACGACCTCGTCGGTCGCCTACTACCGGCTCCACGGCCGGAACGCGAAGAACTGGTGGGAACACCCCACGGCAAGCGACCGCTACGACTACCTGTACAGCGAGAAGGAGCTTGAGGAGTGGGCGGTCCGAGTGGAAGAGGCTGCGCGCAGGACGACTGCCTGCTACGTGTTCCAGAACAACTGCCACCTCGGCCAGAGCGTGGTGAACGCGTTGCAGCTCAGCCGCCGACTCGGGCTCCCTCGCCCGACTCCTCCGCCCGGCCGCCCCCAGGGGATGTTCGAGCCCTCGCTCGCCGAGCTTATCGACGCGGTGCGGGGTCGGATTGAGGGAGCGAGAAGAGCGAAGGAGAGGTAGTCGTCGAGGGAGACCTCGCGGCGGAGGCCGGCCCTTGCGGAGTTCGCCGAGCCCGGTTCACAGAGCGCGCGGCGCGTCCCTGGCGAACCGAGGCGTCGGCCTCGCCTCCGGCAAACGCTCTTTCCAGCCTCTTGAGTGCTCGCAGCTCCTCGGCGTGATCCAGCTTCGCGCGGCGGATCGCCCGACCGAGGAGTTCGATCGTGCGGTCGTACAGCACCCGATCGACCGGGTACGGCGTCCCGTCCTTGCCGCCGTGAGCGAAGCTGTAGCGAGCTGGGTCCTCAAAGCTCGGAGACTCGCCGTAGATGAGCTCTGAGACCAACGACAGGGCGCGCACGGTTTTCGCTCCGACTCCGCCGATCGAAAGGAGCGCCTCGAACCCCGTCGGCTGCGCGACGTACGTCTTGAGCAGGATCCGCTCCAGGCGGGCGGGGTCAATGTCGGCAAGACTCACCGCGTGTCGACGCGGCAGATCCAGCCGCCGCAGGTGTAGGAGCTCGGCCATCACCTCCCCCGGGCGGCCGCCGCGCCGCCTCGGCGCTCGCTCGCCGAACGCCCTCGCTCTCTTGGGCGACGAGGTTGAGGGTCGCCCCGCGGGCATCGGAGCAGATCGCCGCGTGTGGTTCGCAGACGAAGTCCCTAACGCCCGTGGACAGCCAGTGGTAGCGGCGCGCCATCCGCGTCGCGTCACTCATCCCCTGCTGCACCACGGCCCAGTTCGCGTCCCGGTCAAAGAGGAAGACGTGGTGATAGAGCTGATAGCCGTCCTGGACCGCGGCGCTGTCCACCTTGGCCGCCGCCTTGCTCGCGTAGACGAGCGACGCGGGTTCCGACCCGGTCCGCTCGCAGTGAGCCACGATCTCGGACGGCGTCTTCCTTGACGTCGCGCCCTTCCCGCCGGCGACGAAGAGCCCCAGTTCCTCCTCGCGCCCCTTTACCGCTTCCTTGAGGGCGCCGCAGGTGGTCGTCGTCAGGCCACTCGAGTGCCAGTCGAAGCCGAGAACACACCCCAGGGCCTGGAACCAGAACGGGTCCGAGAACCGTTCCAAGAGGCCGCGAGTCCCGTGCTCGAGGATCACCGCCTCCGCGATCTCCCCCGCGAGACGGCTCATGCGGGAGAAGAGCCACCGCGGCGCGGCGCCGTAGTGAAGGGGAAGCTCGGCCGACCCGGTCCTCATGCCTCGGACTATACTCGAGATCCCTCTCCCAGGTCTTGCGTTGCGCCCCGAGGCCACTTATAGTGGCACAATGATCCCATCGGACAAAGGGCAGACGTGAACGAAGAGATCCAGCTGCTTCTCGAACTCCAGGGCACGGATCGCGAGCGTTCGGAGCTCGAATCGCAGGCGAAGCGCCTCCAGGCCAGGGCGGCTCGTCTCGAGCGCGACCTGGAAGAGGAGCGCGCCGCCGTCCAGGCGGCGCGCCAGAGGCTGGCCGAGCTCGAGCGCGCCAGTCGTCTCAAGAACCTCGAAGTCGACGAACTCGACGTCCACACGCGCCAGTACCAGAAGCGCCTCGACGAAGGGATCATCAGCTTTAAGGAAATGGAGGCTCTACGGGCCAAGATCGCGACCGAACGGGACCGGATGAGCGCCCAGGAAGATGAAGCTCTCGCCATGATGGACGCGATCGACGCGGCCCGCGTCGACCTCTCCCTCGCCGGGGAGAGGCTGGTGGAACAGACGGCCCGCCTGATGAAGGAGGCCGAACAGGTCGACCGTGAGGCCGAACAGGTCAGGCAGGCGATCGCCGCCCGCCTGGCCGAGCGCGCCCACATCGCAGCGAGAACCCGGCCTCACCTCCTCGCCCGCTACGAGAACCTGCGCACGGAGTTCCCCGATCCCGTGGTGTTGATCACGAACGGATCCTGCTCCGGGTGCAAGCTCCGGGTGAGCGGCAACACGGTCGAACGAGCCCGCAACGCGTCAGACGTCATCACGTGCGAGAACTGCTCCCGCATCCTCCACGTCGGCTGAACGCGGGTCTCATCCTCGCGTCATTGGTGGCCGTCCTCGCCGCGTCGAGCGTCAAGGTGGCGTCCCTCCCTCTGCCGGTCGGCCCTCTCTCCGACTACGGAAGCGTCCTCGACCGGCACGGCCGCGAGGAGATCCTTGCCTTGATCGAGGCTGCCGGGATGACGTCGGGCATCGTGGTGAACATCCTCGCAAGCTGGGAAGACCCTTACGGCGACGTCGATCGCTACGCCCACGCGGTTCTCCAGGCCTGGGGACTCGGGCAAGGGAAGACGCTCCTCGCCGTCTTCCTCAAGACGAAGGAGGACTGGAGCGTGAGCGTCGTCCCCGGCCAGGGGACGGCCTTAGCCCACCCCGGGCTCGCCGAGAGCCTGGAGAAGGGGATCGCGAATCTCGTCGCCCATCGCCGAATCGAGGAAGCAATGCGCCAGCTCTTCACCCTGCTCGGCCGCCAGCTCGCTCCGCCGCCGACCCGACCGGCCCGCGACCGTTCGGGTGGAGCGGGGCGCGCCCTTCCCATCGGCCTGGGCGCGACCGGAGGGCTCGCCGTCCTCCTCTTCACCCTGCGGCGGATCTGCCCGCGCTGCGGCAGGCTCCTCCGGATCCGCGAGCGCCGCTTCTTCGGGAGGTACGGGAGCCGCCATCGGGTATACTACTGTCGGCGATGTGGGTATTCTCGCAGCAAGGGAGGAGAGGGCTAGGGGATCGCGGAGGGTGACCCCTCTGAGGAAAGTCCGGACTCCACAGGGCAGGCCACTGGGGAAATCCCAGCGGGGGCGACCTCGGGACAGTGCCACAGAGAGTAGACCGCCGATGGCTCAGGGGCGCAAGCCTCGAGCGCAGGCAAGGGTGAAACGGTGGTGTAAGAGACCACCAGCGGTCCGGGCGACCGGGCCGGCTCGGAAAACCCTGGTCGGAGCAAGGCCAAGTAGGAAGGCGTTTGAGGGCTGCCCGCCTGAGCCTTCGGGTAGGCCGCGAAGATAGATGATCCTCCACGACAGAATCCGGCTTATCGGCCGTCTCCTCTGCAGAGGCCTCGCCGCGCCAGGCTGGAAGAAGACGGGGTGGCGGGTTTTGCTCCTTCTCTACGCCGCAGTCCTCTTCACGCTCTCGAGCCTTCCCATGAGCCCGGGTCGTCCGATCCTCGGGATCCCCTCGGGAGACAAGCTCGTCCACGCCGGTGAGTTCGCCGTCTTCTTCCTTCTCGCGTCACGCGCTCTCGCTGGGCCCGGCCGGAGGCGGGTCCTCCTCGCGTTCGTTCTCACGAGCGTCTACGCGGGAACGGACGAGTTCCATCAGCTCTTCGTCGCCACCCGCACGGCGAGCGTTCTCGATTGGCTCGCCGACCTTGCGGGCGCCGGAGCGGCCGCCCTTCTCACTCTAGGAGCCTTCCGTTCCTCCTTGTGGCGCCTGAGGCGCCTGCGTATACTCAAGGGCGATAATCCGGACAGGGAGGGATAGACATGCTGTGGGGAATTCCGTTCTTCGGTGAGAGCTTCCTGATTCTCTTGCCCGCCTTGGCCTTGGCGATCTACGCCCAATACAAGGTTCGCTCGACCTATTCCCGCTACTCTGCCGTCCGAACCTCCTCGGGAACGACCGCCCAGCAGGTCGCCAGGAGGATCCTCGAGCGAGAGGGCGTCACCGACGTCTCGATCGAGGAGGTCCGCGGACGCCTCTCTGACCACTACGACCCGCGCAGCAAGGTCCTGCGGCTCTCCGATCCGGCCTCATCTTCGGTGGCCGCCGTGGGCGTCGCCGCGCACGAGGCCGGACACGCGCTCCAGCACGCCCGCGCGTACAAGCCACTTCTCCTGCGCACGACGATCGTCCCGGTCGCGAACCTGGGATCGCAGCTGGCGATCCCGCTCTTCATCATGGGTTTCGTCCTGCGCTACGAGCCCCTGGTCACGATCGGGATCCTCGCCTTCGCCGGAGCGGTGCTGTTCACCCTGATCACGCTTCCGGTGGAGTTCGACGCCAGCCGGCGCGCCGTCGCCGCCCTGCGGTCGGGCGGCACGGTGAACGAGGAGGAGCTGGGAGCGGTGAAGGAGGTCCTGTCCGCCGCGGCCCTCACTTACGTCGCCGCTGCGGCCATGGCGGCCCTGCAGCTGGTCATGCTCCTTTCGTCGGCGAACAGGCGGAGATGAAGCTCTCCCCGTCGCTCCTTTCCGCGGACTTCGGAAGGCTGCGCGACGAGGCAAGAGAGGTTGAACCTCTTGCGGATTCCTTTCACCTCGACGTCATGGACGGGCACTTCGTCCCCAACCTGACGTTCGGCCCTCCGGTCGCGAACGGCCTTCGCCTTGGCCTCAAGCGGCCGTTCGACATCCACCTGATGATCGACCGTCCGCAGGTCTACGCCCCGCAGTTCACCGTCCTTCCGGGGGACATCCTCACCTTCCACGTCGAGGCAAAGGACGACCCGCACGAGACCATCGCCACGATCCGCGCGACCGGCGCGAAGGCGGGGATCAGCCTGCGGCCGGCCACGGCGCTGGCTCGGATCTTCCCCTACATCGACCTCGTGGACCTCGTCCTGGTGATGAGCGTCGAGCCGGGCTTCGGTGGACAGGCCTTTCGCCGGGAGGCAATCGGGCGGATTCGCGACTTGCACCGCGAGATCGGCGAACGGCCGGTCCTGATCGCGGTCGACGGCGGGATCGGGCCGGAGAACGTGCGCGACGTGGTCCAGGCGGGGGCCGAGATCGTGGTCGCCGGCTCGGCGATCTTCCGCGAGCGCGATCGCCTCGGCGCGATGCGCGCGCTCATGGAGGCGGCTCGATGACCGACGTCCCGTTCATGCGCATGGCGCTCCGCCTCGCACGCAAAGGGGAGGGAAGCGTGAACCCCAATCCGCTCGTCGGCGCGGTCGTCGTCAAGGACGGCCGCGTGGTGGGACGGGGCTACCACCGCGAGTTCGGCGGCCCGCACGCCGAGGTCTTCGCCCTTGACCAGGCGGGAGAGAAGGCGCGCGGAGCGACCCTGTACGTGAGCCTTGAGCCCTGTTCGCACGTCGGGAAGACCCCACCCTGCACGGAGCGGATTCTCCAGGCCGGGGTCGCCCGCGTCGTCGCGGCTTGCCAGGACCCCAACCCCCTTGTCCACGGAAAGGGCGTTGCCCGCCTGCGCCGCGCCGGCGTCGTGGTGACGGAGGGCGTCCTCGCCAGAGAAGCTAAGAGACAGAACGAGATCTTCTTCAAGTTCGTCGGCACCGGCCTTCCCTTCGTCACGCTCAAGCTTGCCGTGAGCCTCGACGGGAGGATCGCCACGCGCACCGGCGACTCGAAGTGGATCACGGGAGAAGCCTCCCGAAGAGAGGTCCATCGGCTTCGACGGAGGCACAGCGCCGTCCTTGTCGGCGCCAAGACGGTCCTCGCCGACAACCCGCGCCTCACCGTCCGCGAGGTGCCCGGCCGGAATCCGGTCCGGATCGTCCTCGACGGGAAGGGAGAGATCCCAGAGAGCGCCTTGCTCCTCCGCGAGCCCGGGCGGACGATCGTCGCGACCGCCACGATGCCGGATGACAAGGAGAAAGCTCTCCTGGCCCTCGGAGCGGACGTCTGGCGCCTGCCCACGGGAGACGCCCGGGTCGACCTCGCGGCGCTCTCCACACGGCTGGGCGAGGGAGGGATCGATGCGGTGCTCGTCGAGGGGGGAGGCGAGACAGCCGCGGCGTTTATCGAGGCCGGGCTCGTGGACCGCGTCTCCTTCTTCATCGCTCCCTTCCTCCTCGGCGGCCGCGCGGCCGTCCCGGCCGTCGGAGGGGTGGGCGTCGAAACGATCGCCGAGGCGATCCGCCTTGTGGATGTCCAGTTCCGACGGTACGGCGAGGATCTTCTCTACACCGGATGCCCAGAAAGGAGGAGCCCGTGATCGACCGGTACGCGCTCTCACCGATGAAGGAGCTGTGGACGAAAGAGGCCGGGTACGCGCGTTGGCTCGAGGTGGAGCTCGCCGCCCTCGCGGCGATGGAGGAGCTGGGCGAGGTCCCCGCCGGCACTCTCGCCGCCGTGAAGGCGGCGGTCTCGATCGACCTTCCCAGAATCGAAGGCATCGAGCAACAGATCGGGCACGACCTCCTCGCCTTCGTCCGTTCGCTCGAAGAGCAGGCGGGCAAACCCGGACGCTTCCTCCACCGCGGCCTGACGTCGTCCGACGTCAAGGACACCGCCCTCTCCCTGCAGATGCGCGACGGCTTAGGGATCCTCCTCGACGCCGCCGGCCGGCTGAGCGACGCCCTCCTCGCCCGGGCGCGCGCCCACCAGGACCTCGTGGTCGTCGGCCGCACCCACGGAATGCACGCCGAACCCACAACGCTCGGCCTCAAGTTCTTCCTCTGGCACGAGGAGATCGCGCGCGACGCTGCCCGCCTCGAGCGGGCGAAGGAGACGATCTCCGTCGGGAAGCTCTCCGGCCCGGTGGGAACCTACTCCGGGGTCTCTTGGGAGGTGGAGAAGCTCGCCTGCCAGTCCCTCGGGCTGGAGCCCGTGCACGCCGCGAACCAGATCCTCCAGCGCGATCGTCACGCCGAAGTGATGGCGGCGATCGCGATCACCGGGGCGACCCTAGAGAAGATCGCCCTGGAGATTCGCCACCTCTCGCGGACCGAGGTGGGCGAGGTCGAGGAACCCTCCCCGGAAGGCTCCTCCTCCATGCCGCACAAGCGAAACCCGATCCGCTCCGAGCGGATCTGCGGGTTGGCCCGCCTCCTGCGCGGGAACCTCCAGGCGGCTCTCGAGAACGTCGCCCTGTGGCACGAGCGCGACATGTCCCACTCCTCGGTCGAGCGGGTCATCTTTCCGGATAGCTTCCTCGTCCTCCACTACGCGCTTGCGACCACGGCCGACCTCGCCGGGGGCCTCGTCGTTCACCCCGATCGGATCGCGGCGAACCTCACGCTGACCCAGGGTGCGATCTACTCTCAGGCCCTCCTCCTTCTCCTCGTCGAGCACGGCATGGCCCGCGCGGAGGCGCACGAGGCGGTCCGCGCCGCCTCACGCACGGCCTCGGCCGAGGGAATGCCGCTCCTCGACGCCCTGAGGCAGGTGCCCAAGGTAGCGAGGATCCTGAAGGGGGCATCCGTCGACGAAACGGCGCTGCTCGAGGGTCTCCGCTCAACGAGCCGGAGGATCATCGCCGGCCCGTCGCGCAGCTAGCTCGGGGCCGCTCGGTCGGTCAGCCCTTTTCTCATAGCGAATCTCCATCGGGTCCAGGCCGCAGCTCTGGCCGCCCTGGGATTGGGCTCTCTCCTTCGCGGCCGACTCGGTATACTCCGGAGAGGATTGACCTTAGGAGAAGGAGGTGCGGATGGCTTACGTCTCCAAGAAGGACTTGATCGAGAAGATTCGGCCGTTGGTCGAGGAGCTCTCCCGTCTGCGAGACGAGTTCGACGCCCTGCTCGACCAGGTCGAGAGCCTCGCCGACAAGCTGGACGAGGCCCTGGAGGAAGGCGACGAGGACTAGTGCCTGCTCAGGAACGCGGCTTCCGCCCGCGCCCGCCTCGGCCTAAGGCGCCCCCGCCCGACCTCGGGAAGGCCGCCGAATCGTGAGGAATCACGCGGCAGGCTGTGGCGACCCGAGGCTCCGGGGCCGCAAGGCACTCGAAGCCAGTGGAGAGCGCGCGAAATGGGATTCCATCTCCTGCGTCTTCTCGCGCTCACTCTCTCCGTGTCCGCCTGCTCCCCATAGCGGCCGCCTGCGCCACGGGTCGCGGCAACCCTGGCCTTTGCCCAGATCGGCTCGAGCTGCCGGTCAGGTCCCGAGAAAGCTCTTCTTTCCGTCACGGATCACGCGCTCGTCGTCGCGGGCGCGCGGATCGCGACCCCGGATCCCTGCCACCACCTCGCCCCGTCACGGCAAGCCGCCGGCCGGAGATCGCGCTCTACGTCCGGGCACTCCCCAGCCCAGGCTCTTGTGTCGCCTGCTTGGGAACGGTCGGCTGCGCGGCGGAGATCACCGCTCTTCCGCCCGGTACCTATCACGTGACCGTCCGGCATGAGGACAGGCTCCTCGTCGACCTTCTTGTGACAATCGAGTAGCCGCAAGCCACGGCCGGACGGATGTCTTCGTCCGGGCAAACGGACGTCTCCGGGTCACCCCGGCCGGTGCCCTATTCTTTCCAGGGGAATCCTATGGAAAGGACCATGACACAAGAGCTGAAGGGCTTCCTCGAGCAGCGAACGAGAGGACTCCGGCCCGACGCGGGTCCCGGTGCCGCGGCCGCCGGCTACGTTCGCCTGCTTGAGGAACTGGCCCTTCGCGACTGCCTCACTGGGCTCGCCAATCGCCACATCCTCGAGTTCGAACTCGAGCAGCGCCTGGCGACGCTACGGCGCTACGGCGCCCCGTTCGGCGTCGTGCTCCTCGACCTCGACAACTTCAAGGCGGTCAACGATCGCTACGGGCACCCGGCCGGCGACCAGCTCCTGCAGGCGGTCGCCTCTTCTCTGCGGAGCTCCGTGAGGGAAGCCGATCTCCCGGGTCGCTGGGGCGGGGAGGAGTTCCTCGTGATCGCCGCGTTTGCGGATTGCGCCGGCCTTGCGGCCCTCGCCGAACGGGTCTGCCGCCGAATCGAGGCGACGACCGCCGTCGTCGGTCGTGCGCGGCCCCGCACCACCTGCTCGATCGGCGCCACGCCGTGTCGCGAGACCGACGACCGCCAGAGTCTCGTCGGACGGGCCGATCACCTGCTCTACGAAAGCAAGACCCGGGGCAAGAACTGCATCACGTGCGAATAGTCGACCGGCACGACTGATCGGCGACTCGTGCGCAGGAAGGAGGAGTGGGCGAAGCAGGGCTCGAACCTGCGGCCTTTCGGATGTGACCCGAATGCTCTCCCAACTGAGCTATTCGCCCGGACGCCCATCCATTCTAGCGGCGACCTCCTGGGGAATCAAGCGTCGAAGTCCGCATTCTCCAGCATCCCAGCCAGGCTTTCCCCTTCCCTCTTACGAGTGATCTCCACCAGGCCGAGCGCCGTGAGGTCGATGAAGTCCGCCGAGACGCGGTCGTTCTTCAACTCCTCCTTGACCTTCTCCGTCACCTTCTCGACGTGCTCCGGGCTCTCCATGTCCACAAAGTCGACGATGATGATCCCGCTGATCTGCCGCAGCCTGAGCTGACGCGCGATCTCGCTCGCCGCCTCGAGGTTCGTGTTCAGGATCGCCGCTTGCTGGTTCTTGTGCCGCACGTCGGAGCCGGTGTTGACGTCGATGGCGGTCAGAGCCTCGGTCTCGTCGATCACGATGAACCCACCCCCCGCGAGACCCACTCGCCGCGCCTGAGTCTCCTGGATCTGCTCCTCCACTCGGTGGTGCTCGAAGAGAGGGGACTTCTCCCGGTGCACGCGAATCCGGTTCTCGTACTCGCTCATGTGCATGTACTCAAGGAAGGAGAGGATCTTCTCGCGGAAGAAGGGCGAGTCGACGACCACTTCCTCCACGTCGGGCAGGAGTCGGTCGCGCAGGACCGTCTGCACAAGTCCCATCGCTTTGTACAGAAGCTGAGGGGCCGACGCGGCGCGAGCGGCACTCACGACGCCCGCCCAGGTCTCGGCAAGGAACTGGTAGTCGCGCTCCAGATCGTCGTCGCTCGCCCACTGGGCGGCCGTGCGGGCGATCAATCCCTCACCCTCCTTCTTCAGTTCCCGCGCGACTCGCCGCAGCCGCCTTTGCGCGCGGACGCTCTCGATGCGGCGGGAGACGCCGAGCCGGTCCTCGGTAGGCAGGAAGACCCAGAACCGTCCGGGAAGGCTGACCTTCGTCGTCCCCTGCGGGTTCTTGGATCCGATGCCGGCCCGCCTCACCTGCAGAATGACCGTGTCCCCGGGACGCAGGACCTTGTTGATCGGCGCGGCCCCCTGCCACGGTTTGAACCCGTGCTCGATGAGGAGCCCGTCGTTGATCTCGTTTTGGGAAAGGAACAGACTCTGCTTCTCGCCGACGTTCACAAACGCTGAGCCCATCCCGGGAAGCACGTCCTCCACCCGCCCCTTGTACACGTTCCCGACGGTCTTCTCCTGCGACGGGTGACCGTAGTAGATCTCCATCAGCCGGTCGTCCTCCAGGATCGCCACGCGGGTCCGCCGCGCCTCTTTGTCGGCGGAGTCGACCGAAATCAGAATTCGTTCGCCTTTGATCTCGTCACCTTCTTTCCCTCACCGAGTCCCGCCAGGATCTCGGCGAATCGTCTTCCGTCCCGGGGATCCTCGACGTCTGGCGCAATCTCGAGGAGCGGGACGAGCACGAATCGCCGCTCGTGCATGCGCGGATGGGGGATCTCCAGGTCTGCCTCACAGACAACCTTGCCCTTGTAGAGCAAGATATCGATGTCGAGCGTGCGCGGCCCGAAGCGCAGTGTCCTTTTCCGCCCTTCGCCGGCCTCGACCCGTTGGCAGAGGGACAGGAGGCCTCTCGCGGCAAGGTCGGTTTGGGCCGCGACCACGGCGTTCAGGAACCACGGTTGGCCGACAAGGTCAACCGGCTCTGTCTCGTAGAACGACGACCGGCGGCGAATCGCCACGCTCTCACCCTCGAGCGCGGCGAGACCCTTCTCGATGTGCGCCCGCCGGTCCCCCTGATTGGAGCCGAGCCCGAGAAAGACCTCCTCTGCGATCATTCCCTTTCCTCGACGAGCTCGATCGCTGCAGCGCTCACGTCCTCCAGGCCCGGTGGCCTCAGCTTCGCTACGCGCAGAGAGAGCCTACTGATCCTGGGAAAGCGGGTGAAGAGCGCCCTCGCAATCGCCTCGGCAAGGGACTCGATGAGGAGATGAGACTTCTCCCGATTCACGTCACGAATCACGCTCACCACGCGGCCGTAGTCGACCGTATCTTCCAGAGAGTCGCTCGCCAAGGATCCGGCCAAGTCCCCCTCGATGATGAGATCGACGCGGAAGCGGTTCCCTCGTCTCCGTTCCATGTCAGCCTGACCGTGAAAGCCGACGAGGTCGATGCCGTCCAAGACGAGACGCACCTTCGTTAGGCGGATTCCCATACCGTAACCTCGGCCTTGCGGACGCCGTGAGCACTCCCACGGGCCGTACTGACCGTTCGCGGCTTCACCCTCTCTCGCGGCGCCACGACGAACAAGCTCCGGCCTGCGCAACGCGGCGCCCCCCCCACTGTCGGCGTCTGCTGGAAGCGGACACCTGTGCTCTCTTCCTCACGGCGGCATCGTGCCGGTGAACGGCCGTCTCCTGCGGAGCCCCGTTCTACCCCTTGACGGCCTCCTCCTTGGCCATGCCTGCCAGCACGGCGAAGGTCTTCCCATCGCGGACGGCAAGGTCCGCCAAGATCTTGCGATCCAAAGCGATGCCGCGTCGCACCAGGCCGCCGATGAACGCCGAATAGGAGACTCCATTCAGTCTTGCCGCCGCCGCGATCCGCGTGATCCACAGCTGGCGGAAGTCGCGCTTGCGGCGTCGACGGTCGATGTAGCTATTGCGAAGGGCCTTCATGACCGCCTGATTGGCGATCTTGTGCGAGGTCCCGCGCTTCCCCTTGAACCCCTTGGCGAGCTTGAGCGTCTTCCGTCGGCTCTCCGCTCGCTTGTTTCCCCCACGTGCTCGTGGCATCTTCTTCTCCTCTCTCCGAGTCGCCTATCTTCTTCCGATTAGCCGCCGAATCACCTTCGCCGGTCCGCGTGCCAACTCCTTCCACTTCCGGGCCTGGCGCTTAGACTTCTGGCGCTTCTTCACGTTCTTGTGGAAGTAGTTCGACATGTGGTGGAAGAGCTTCCCGCTCTTCGACTGCTTGAACCGCTTCCTCGCTGCCCGATGCGTCTTCTGCTTGGGCATCTTGCCGTCTCCTCCTCTCCTCCTAGGACTGGGTGGGAACCAAGAGCATCTGAAGGACCTTCCCCTTCGCCTTCGGCTCCTCGTCCACCCGCGCGATGTCGCTCACTTGCTGGGCGACGCGCGCAAGCAGGTCACGGCCGCGCGTCACGTGCACAATCTCCCGTCCTCGGAAGAAGATGGTGACCCGAACCGTGTCCCCGTGCGAGAGAAACTCCCGCACGCGGTTCATCTTCGTGTCGAAGTCGTGCTCGCCGATCTTGATCGTGAACTTCATCTCCTTCAAGCGGGAGCGATGGCGCTGCTTGCGTTCGCGCTTCTCCTGCCGGTAGTGGTACTTTCCGTAGTCGATGATCTTGCAAACAAGGGGCTGGGATTGCGACGCAACCTCCACCAGGTCGAGCCCCCGTCCCTTCGCCAGCGCCACGGCTTCCGCCGTCGGCATCACGCCGAGGTTCTCGCCCTTCTCATCAATGACTAGGATCTCCTTCTCGTTGATCCCTTCGTTGACCCTCAACTCTCTCTTTATACTCGACCTCCTAGCACTTGACTCCCCACCCCAACGGCCTTCCGATACCCATACAGGCCCCGCTCGGCGATGTAGGACGCCACTTGCGGCGGCACCCACCCCTCGATCCGGTCCCCCCGCTTTGCCCGCTCCCGCACCCACGTGGACGAGAGATCGACTTCCTCCATCTTCAGGAAGTGGATCGTCCCTCGCGTAAACGGCGGGACCGAGAATGCCTCCTCGGAGATCCCGCTCCGCGGGGCGACGAGGAACGGGACGGCGGCGAGGAGCGCTTCCGGCTCCTTCCAGGTCTCAATCTCCAGGAGGAGATCGGCTCCCAGAATGAACGAGATCCCTTGTGGGTAGCCCCCGCGCAGAGCCCGGATCGTGTCAATGGTGTAGGATCGACCCTCGCGGTCGATCTCGATGCGCGAGACCGAGAACCGGGCGTAGGGCTTCACCGCCCGCCTCACCATCTCGTAGCGGTCCTCCTTGCTGACTCCGTCCTCGATCTCTTTGTGCGGCGGGATTCCACACGGGATGAACAGGACCTCCGACAGGGCGAACTGCTCGAGCGCTCTTCGGGCAACGACCAGGTGCGCGTCGTGGGGCGGATTGAACGTGCCTCCGAAGAGCCCGACCCTATTCATTGAGTTCAAGTTCAACCTCTCCGATTCGAAGGGTCTTCCCCGCCTCGAACCCCTGGCGCCCGAGCTCGCGCAGCACCCCGAGCCGTTTCAGCTCCTCGCCCAGGTACTCCTGCGCGTCACGGCTATCGAGGACGAGCTTCCTCGCCAGCCTCTCGACCACCTCTCCCCGCACCGTGAAGACATCTCCGTCCCGATCGACGCGAAACCCCTCCTCCCCGCGATAGCGGTAGACCCGACGGCGAGGAGTCGTCTCCTCTCGCGTCGCGGGCGCCTCCGCCAGGATCCGGTACGTCTTCAGCACGAGCTCCCTCAACCCGTGACCAGTCGCCGCCGAGATGGGGAGAAGCTCCACCCCGGCCGCCTGGAACCGCTCCTTCGCCTGAGCGACGGCTTCCCCGTCGACCAGGTCGACCTTATTCCCGGCAACGACTTGAGGACGCTCGGCGAGCGCCGGGCTGAACGCCTCGAGCTCCCGGTTGATCGTCCGGTAGTCCTCGAGCGGATCCCGCCCCTCGAGACGAGCCAGGTCCACGAGGTGAATCAGCACGCGCGTCCGCTCCACATGGCGGAGGAAACGATCGCCCAATCCCTTCCCGGCGTGGGCTCCCTCGACCAGGCCCGGGATGTCGACCGCCACGAACTGGTGCTCGCCGTCCACGTCCACCATTCCCAAGTTCGGCACCAGCGTGGTAAACGGGTAGTCGCCGACCTTCGCCTTCTTGGCAGAGACGCGCGAGATGAGGCTCGACTTGCCCACGTTCGGGTAGCCAATGATCCCGACCTCGGCGATCAACTTGAGCTCAAGCCGAAGGGTTCGCTCTTCGCCCTTCGTCCCGCGCTCGCAGATCCGCGGGGCCTGCCGGACGGAGGTCGTAAACGTCTTGTTGCCCCGTCCGCCTTCTCCGCCCCGCGCCGCGAGCACCTCGTCCCCCGCGTGAACGAAGTCGGTGACTACCTCGCCCGTCTCCGCGTCGCGAACCACCGTTCCCACGGGGACGAAAACCCGACGGTCCTCGCCGTTCGCGCCGTGGCAGAGATTCCGGCCTCCCGGCCCGCCGTCGGTCGCGCGGATCTTGGGGTCACTCCGGAAGGAATAGAGCGTGGAAACGCTCCCGGAGGCAACCAGCCACACGTTTCCGCCGTCCCCGCCGCTCCCCCCGTCCGGTCCCCCGCGCGGGTTGTGCCGATTGGAGATGAAGCTGATCACGCCGTCACCTCCGCGCCCGCCTTGAACGCGAAGGGTCGCTTCATCGAGGAACATGGACCGTCCGAGGGAACGTCATCGCGGGAGCTGGCTCTCCCGCGTCTCAAGAACGTTCACGTACTTCTTGTCGCGGCCTTCGAACTGCACATAGCCTGCTGCCTTGGCGTAGATCGTGTAGTCGCGTCCGAGACCGACGTTCTTCCCCACGCCGTACTTCGTCCCCCGTTGGCGGACGATGATCGTGCCGGCGTTCACCCATTCACCGCCGAAGCGCTTGATGCCTAGACGCTTCCCTGGGCTGTCGCGGTTGTTCTGCGTAGACCCAGTGCTGGTTTTGTGTGCCATTGGTACTCCTTCCTAGACCTGCATTCCCACGGTCGCTTCCTGCACCACGAGGTCGCTCGGGTACTCCTTGGCGAGGATCTTGAGTCCGATCACCAAGGTCTCCATGATCGCGTCAATCTCTCGGTTGAGGTGAGGATCGCTGCGATCGACGACGAGCCGGATCTCCTCCCCCAGGAGGAACTCCGCGGGATCGACGTGCAAGTAGTCGACCATAGAACCAACCCCGGCCTGCAAGAGATGGAACAAGCTCGCCGCAGCGACGCCCCCCGTCGGAATGTCCCGGCCGGAGAGACACAGGATTCGGTTCTGATCGTCCCGTTGCACCAGGATCTCCCCCACAGCCCCTCCTACGATTCGATCGCCGTGATGAGCGTCCTCAGATACCCCTGCCGGTGCCCCTGCTTCCGGCGGTAGCCCTTCTTGCGCTTGTACTTGTACACGATGACCTTCTCGTCAAGCCAGCGCTCGCGCACCTCCCCCTTCACCTTCGCCCCGTCGAGGTACGGAGTGCCGACGCGCACATCGCCGTCCTCGACCAGGAGAAGGACGCGGTCGAACTCGACCGGGGCGCCGACCTCGGCGCCGTCGATCAACTCGTGCTCAAGCAGCGTTCCTTCTTCAACCCGGTACTGCTTTCCACCCGTCTCGATTACCGCATACATGGCCAAGCACCTCAATTGCAGTCGATTTTAGCGATCCCGTTTCGGCATTTCAATGGCTCATCCGATTCGCGTCCCCGGAGGGACCTCGCGGTCGGGGACGAGAAGCGCGGGCGGCTCTCCGCGAGCCGCAAGGAGCATGCATTCCGAGATGACTCCCTTGATCCGCGAGGGCTCGAGGTTCGCCAGGACCGCCACCTGCCGGCCGACCAACGCCTCGGCGGGATAGGCCTCGCGGATCCCGGCGGCCGTCGTGACCACCTGTTCGCCGAGGTCGATCGTCACCCGATACAGCCGGTCGGCGCCAGGGATCGGCGCCGCCGCACGGATGGTCCCCACACGCAGATCCAACTTGGAGAACTCCGCGATCCCGAGTTTCTGCTGTTTCTTGGCCTCGAGCCCCCCTTGAATCTTCTCCAGGTCAATCCGCTCGAGGAGGACCCGCTCGTCCGAGAGCCGCCTCCCCGCGTCGGACGCGAAGAGCTCCTCCCAGGCCAGCGACGCGATCCCCATCGCGCCGAGGACCTTTCCCGAGAACCGCGGGACGAAGGGAGAAAGGAGAACGGCCATCCCTTTGATGAGGTGGAAGGCGCTCGCCACCGCGGCCTCTCCACCCGTCTCCCACGGTTTCTTCCTCTGGAAGTACTCGTTTCCGAACGTGGCCAGCCCGCAGACGCCCCGCAAGGCCCCGGCGAGGCTCCCCGCCTCGAACGCCCGCTCGTAGGCCGCGACCTCCCCGGCCAGGCGCTCGCTCACCTCCGCCTCGACCGCGCTCGCCGGGACGACGCCGGCAAAGCGGGTCTGGACGAACGAGAGAATGCGGTTGACCAGATTCGCCACGTTCGAGATGAGGACCCCATTCACCGCTTTCTCGAGTTCCTGCCAGGAGAAGTTGACGTCGCGGCCCTCCGGCCGGTTGTACAGGAGGTAGAACCGCCACAGCTCGGCGTCCATCGCCTCCAGCGCCGCGTCGCAGTAGAGGCCGATCCCGCGGCTCTTGGAGAAGGTGGCTCCGTCGATCCAGTTCAGGTACTCCGTCGCCGCAATCTGATCGGGCAAGTGATATCCCTTCTGAGAGGCAATCAACTGGGCGGGGAAGATGAGGGTGTGGAACGGGATATTGTCCTTGCCGATCGTGTAGATCTGGTGGACGTCGTCGCCGAACCAGTAGTCCTCCCAGCCTGAGCCGCCGTCGAAGTGCTCGATCACCGCCGAGACGTACCCCAGGGCCGCCTCCCCCCAGACGTAGATCACTTTCCTCTCCGCTCCGGGGAAGGGCGCCGGGATCCCCCAGGAGATATCACGCGTCATCGCCCGCGGCTTCAGGCCCTCCTCGATCATGCGCTGCGTGAAGAGCTGGACGTTCCCCTGAAACTCTCGCGAGGCAACGTACTCACGGAGCTGGGGCGTCAGGGCTCCCAGGTCGAGGTACCAGTGACGGGTCGCGCGGAACTCGATGTCCCCCTTGCTGCACAGGCTGCACACCGGGTCCCGCAGCTCCTCCGGCTCGTGGATCCTCCCGCAAACGTCGCACTGGTTCCCCATCGCCCCCGCCGCTCCGCAGGAGGGGCAGGTCCCGGTGATGAATCGATCCGCTAGGAATAAATGGCAGTTCCGGCAGTACGCCCGCTTCTCCTCGCGCGAGACGATGTACCCGTTCCGGTCGATGTCGAGGTAGATCTCCCGCACGAACGCTTTGTGCGTGGGAGACTCCGTCGTGGTGTAGTTGTCGAAGGCGATCCCGAACCCGTCGATCACCGCTCGGATCCGCTCGTGGTTGCGGGACGCGAGTTCCGACGGGGAGATGCCCAGGCGCAGCGCCTCGTACTCAATCTGCGTGCCGTGCGCGTCGCTTCCCGACACGTACAGGACATCATGCCCGCGCATCCGGTAGTAGCGCGAGAAGACGTCCCCGGAAAGGAGCGACGACACGAGGTTCCCGAGGTGCGGGACCCCGGAAGCGTACGGCCATGCGCTGCAGACGAGCACCCTGCGCTTGTCCATGAGTCCTTCCTTCGTGCTGGTAATAACGTAGAATTATACCGCGCTTCCGGGAGGACGCCAATCAACGACCGCTCGGGACTCTCCTCGCCGTCGCCGCGGCGATCACCTGGTCGAGCCTCGGCATGCTGGGTCGCCTCGCCATGAACCTGGGAGTGGATCCTCTCTCGCTCGTCACCTGGAGGACCGTGTTCGCGGGGGGGCTAATCCTCCTTGCGCTCGTCCTCTTCCGAAGACGCCTCCTTCTCATACCGCTCCGGTCTGTCCCGCTCTTCGCCCTCCTTGGCCTCTGCCAGGCGGTCAACTTCGTCGCCTTCTTCCAGGCGGTCGCCCGCCTCGAAGTGGGGGTGGCCGTCTCCCTCTTCTACGTCTACCCCGTCCTCGCCACGGTCCTCGCCTGG
>JAPLGE010000220.1 GCA_026390315.1 Candidatus Bipolaricaulota bacterium | reverse complement strand
CTTGCTTTGCTCGATGACCAGATGATGAAGTTCCTTCACATCCGTGGGCAGTTCAGTACTCGTCATCGTCATCGCCACGGGCACATGCGTAGCATTGTCCAATGACGGAGGTCAAGTACTTTTCTCAAATTACCCGAGAATATTTCACCTCCGCGTGTGCCTCCCTCACATCCAGTCCCGCCAACAACCATTCCAGCTGACGGCCATCGAGCTCCAGCACGTCCGCCGCGTTCTTTGGCCACCGGAATCGATCCCGCTCCAAGCGTTTCTGCCATTATGTAAAGTTCGCTATTATGCGAAGAAGGTCTCGGCAGCGTTGTCGGCGCCGTGGAAAACTGAGTTCCGAGGGTGTCAAAACTTCACATAACATCCAGGCCGGCGCAGCTTAGGTCGTCTGCTCACCGCGTCTCGGCGCCCGACTGTGACACACTCCGAAGGTGGGAGACGGGTAACCGTCTCACTACCCTCTGGAGGTGCGTCAGTGGAAACAATCAGCGTTCGTGAACTGGTTAGCCGCTACAGTCGGGAGTTGGCTCGGCTCAACTACAAGAACAACACTCGCAACAACTACGGGGTGTTCTGCAACCAACTGATCAGCTACTTCGACAGCAGAGAGCAATCCGTCTTTTCCGAGGAGATCGCAGTTCAATTTCTTGACGACCGCTACGGACTGTCGGAGGTGCTCAAGAGACGTCGGTTGACGCGCAATGAGACCCACGTGCGTCAGATGGTGCGGAAACTGGTGCTGTTTCGCCGTCATGGCACGGTCAGTAGAGCGAGTCGGTTACCGCTTCGGAGGATCCAGAGCGAGAAGCTCCTCGATGTACTGACCGAGTACGGCGAAACTTGCCGTCGACGTGGATACGCTAAAGCGACGCGGGAGAACCTACAACACTACACGGTCCGCTTCTTCGAGTACCTGGAATCGCAGTCTATCTTGGAGCTTTCGCAAGTTACCGCCCAGACGATTGCCGACTACGTCAACTCCTTCGGAGCGCACAGCTACCGTTCCATAGGCTTGCACCTGACATGTCTGCGCAACGCACTAGCCTTCCTGCAGGAAAGTGGCTATCACCCGGAGGATCTCTCTGCCGCCGTTCCGCAGCAGCAGGTACGCCGCGACGCCACGGTGCCCCCGACATGGTCACAGGAAGATGTACGCGCGTTGCTTGGTGCCATCGACCGAGGCAGCCCGTGCGGGAAGAGGGACTACGCGATCATGCTCCTTGTCGCTCGGTTGGGTCTTCGTGCGGGCGATGTGCGCAACCTGAGACTGGAGAACCTCCAGTGGACCACCAACCACATCGAGTTCATCCAGTCGAAGACGTCGAAGAGGGCAAGCTTGCCGCTCCTGAAGGATGTGGGCTGGGCGATCATCGAGTACCTCAAGCATGGTCGCCCAGAAAGTGATTCCCCGTTCGTGTTCCTCGGCCACGTTGCCCCTTACCAGAAACTGGGGGACGGAAACTGCTTCTATCACATCATCCGCCGGTCGGCCAGAGTCGCCAACCTCACCGCTTCCTTTGGCCAGAGGGTGGGAATGCACTCGCTACGGCATTCCCTCGCGACGACGCTTCTCGAAAAACACACACCGCTCTCCACGATAGCGGGAGTCCTGGGTCATGCGAATGAGGAGTCCACCGCCGTGTACCTGAAGACGGACGTCGGCGCGCTCCGTGAGTGCGCTCTCGGGAGCCCGGGGGGTTCGAAGTGAACACCGACACTCCACGGACACCTTTCACGCATCACATCGAAGGCTTGATCCTTCAGAAGCTGGCCGTCGGCTACCGCTATGAAACGCAGGCTGCCATTCTGAAGCGATTTGACCGCTTCTGCCTGCGCTACCACGCTAACGGGGCGACCCTCTCCAAGGAGATCGTCACCCACTGGGCGGAACGGCGGCCAGGAGAGTCGATAGGAAGCCTGGGCATTCGGGTAAGCGCTGTGCGGCAACTGGCAATCTACCTCCACAGACTCGGAGGGGAGGCGTACGTGATCCCCTCGCGCATGCTTCCGAAGTGTCCGGGCTACATCCCCTACATCTTCACAAACACGGAGCTTGAGGCGTTCTTCTGCCGAGCCGACGCCTGCAGCCCCGGCGGAGGAAGCTGCCTTCGGCACTTGGTGCTACCTCTTCTATTTCGCCTGCTCTACTGCTGCGGACTACGCCTCTCCGAAGCCACCCACCTGAAGGTCCGTGACGTCGACCTCAAGGACGGAGTTCTCAGGGTCCGTGAGGGGAAGTTCGGCAAGGAGAGACAGGTGCCGGTGTCGCAGGAGATGATCAGCCGCTTGAGAGCCTACTCCGAGAGGGTTCGGTCGGTCGTAGCGACCCAGGACAGTGTCTTTCTCCCTTCCGGATCCGGGCAGGAGTTGTCGAGGAAAACCGTGTACGGGAACTTCAGGACTTTTCTGTGGGAGGCCGGGATCTCCCACGGCGGACCCGGCAAAGGCCCTCGCGTCCATGACCTTCGTCACACGTATGCAGTCCACTGCCTCAAACGCTGGGTCGAAGAGGGCAAGGAGCTCTCGGCCTACCTGCCGCTGCTCACAGCCTATCTCGGACACACCCACTTCCGCGAAACCTCCTACTACCTCAGGCTCACCGCTGACCTCTACCCGACCATCACCGCACAGGTAGAACGGGTCTTCGGAGAGATCGTTCCTGGAGAGGGAGGCCCGCGATGAAGATGACCGATTTCGCCAGGTACCTCTCGACCTACCT
>JAPLGE010000112.1 GCA_026390315.1 Candidatus Bipolaricaulota bacterium | reverse complement strand
AGCTGTGGGAGGACCCCGGGCACCGTGCGTTCCGCGAGAGAGTGAGGGCCTTCCGTTTCGCTCCCTGCGCCTCGTGCGGGAGCTGCTTTCTCGCTTCCACGAACGAGGACGACTGCTTCGGGGCTTCCTTCCCAACCTGCGGCGGGTGTCTCTGGGCCCAAGGGCTGATCGCCTGCCCGTAGGGGAGGCGGGGGCTAGTGGACTCCAAGAGGTTGCCGAGCGTTCACCCCAGGCGCGTTCGCATCGGCCAGACGCGTAGAACCTCGTCACTCCTGGGCCGAAGAAGGCGCGTGTCTTGGCTTTGCCTAAGCCGACCCCTGCAGGTGATTGAGCAGGGAGCGCGGCGTGGACCATCGGCTTGATCGCCGAGTGGCCGCTTGGTGGACTTCATGCATCATGGCGCATGAAAGCATGAAAGGTCGCGGGCAGTACTTCGCGGAGGATACCGCCTGCGCAGAGATCGGGCAGGCCTTGGGCCATCCCATTCGCCTCGAGATCCTCCGTCTTCTCGCCAACTGCGGCGAGCGGTGCCCCGCCGCAGCGACGGGGGCTTCTCCACCCCGTGGCTTCCTACGGGGACCGCCACGCTGCGAGGCAGAGAATTCCGTCCAGTACGTCGTTCGCCACGGAACCGCAATCCCGGGGCCGTCACTCCTCCACCACGATTTCGGGATCCACAAGGATCGCTGACTTGACTGAATTGGCGACCAGGCTGTACTTCTGCGCGGCTTCGAGTGCGCGTCGTGCCTTAGCCCGGACGACCTCGGTGGGTTCACCGCCTGCGGCGACGCGGATTCGCGGCTGGAAGTGCAGGCGGGTGAACAGCTCCGTCCGATCCAGTTCAATCAGCTTCGTGCCCTCGGCGCGACATTCGTAGGAGATGAGTCTGAGCTTGAACCGCTCGCTCGCCCAGATGAACATCAGCATCACGCAGGCGTTTGCAGCGGCCACGAACGCATCCTCAGGTGTCAGAACTCCGACGTGCCCCTGCGCGTCTGGGGGAGCGGAGAAGTCCATCTCGGGGCCGTTCCCCATGATGACATGACCCCAGTGCTCTCCCGTCCAGCGCACCGTCGTGTGATAGGTAGCCGTTCTACTCATTGTCGACTTCCCCGCCTCTCCTCTGGCAGGCCGCGCACTCGTGCGGCTCGCTCGGCGACCCGCGATGCGCGTCAGCGCCCAAGGATCTCCAGCACCAGCTTCTAGACAGCGCTCCCTGACCGACAGGAACAGCTGTCCCCTCCTTTCTTCCGCCGCGCAGAGGCACCTGCGACCCGAGCCGTGTCTGAAACGTGCGTCTCTTTGCTGATCACGGTGTCAACGAGCGCCGCGAGGCGCTCGGCCGTTAACTCAACCGCCTGCCTCCCCGCCTCATTCAGCTGCCGTCGCCCTCCCGGCTTCCTGAGCCCCTGCTCGGCGACCAGTTCGCTAACGACCAGGCTGTGGACCGGCTTGTTGGAGTACATCTCCGTCGCGCGCGCGGCACAGCGCAGATCGCAGCCATCCACAGTGATGGTTGGGTGATGGCGGGCGAAGGTCCGGTCGTCAGGCCCTCCCGCAAGAAAGAGGGGCAGGCAGATGGTGACCGTGTCATGGGGCCTCAATGAGTCGAGCACCCTGAGCGCCGCTAGCCTCGACACAGTCCCCTCAGCCAGTTCCTCGCCACTGCAGGCAATGATCCCGACCTTGCGCTCCGGCACGTCAGGCATGGCTTTCTCCTTTCGCCGCCTCCGCTGACGCGATGGCGTCCACTGTGTCAGCCATTTCCTGGGCCATCACACGGGCAAGCTTCCGGCCCGCATCGTTCAGTTCGGCGATCCCCTCCGCCTTCAGTTCCCTGTGGCGGCGAAATGCGTCTAACACCGCTACGGCGTGTATAACAGTGCCACCGCTCTTCTTGACCATCTTGGATGCACACATCTGCTGGCAGCCATCTATGGCCACGCAGGGGGTCCGAGCTACGGTCTCGTGGGTCGCGGCGTCACCCAGTACCAGCTTGGATAGGGCGACCAGTTCCGTGTTCTGAGGGCGCAAGCTCTCGCACAACTCGTATGCCGCCTCGCGACTCACACTGCCGGACGGTTTACCGATGCCGCTGCACGGCACGACGACGACGCGTCCCTGGTCCTTGCTCATGGTTTCTCAAGCTCCTCCTGCACCTGGGACTGCATGTGGGAGAGGTACTCCCTGGGCCCCAGTAGTCCTGCGCGATCTGCCCCCCAGTCCGTGGGCTCGATCGTGGCCAGCCACCCTTCGCCGTAGGGGTCCTGGTTGATGACCTCTGGTGTCAGGTTGAGAGCGGGATTCACCTCCACCACAGTCCCAGCAACGGGCGACGGCAGCTCCAGGAGCGTCTTGATCGTCTCGACCTCGGCCAGAGTCTCGTCCGCCGACAGCCTCGCGCCTGATGGCTTCACAAACGCAAAGGCCACGTCGCCGGAGTGCTGCTGCAGGTAGTCGGTGAGGCCCACTCGAATGCGGTTGCTGGGCCGGTCGACCTCAGAGAGAACCCAGATCCCTTCGGCAGTGTAGAGGCGATCCTCTGGCACTCGGAACGTGAACTTGCCCGCGGTCATCTCTAGACCCTCAGGCATGCTCGCCCCCTTTCGAGATCCTCACTCTCCGGTCGGCGCATGCTCTCGACTTCCTTCGATCACGCCCTGGAGGCAGCTCGCGCGGTTCAAGGCGATTGCCTTTCCGGCGTCCAGGAGATCGATGACCCGCGGTGAGGCTAGGTTGTACAGCACTCGCACGCCTTCTCGGCGCGCCACAAGGAGTCCAGCTCGCCGCAGCGTCGCAAGATGCCGCGACAGGCCCGACTCGTCGACGGGAAAGAGCGGCCGTATCTCACACAGGCACGTCTCACCCTGGGCGACGAGGCGCAGGATCGCGATGCGGATGGGATGTCCTAGCGCTTCGCCGATCTCAGCCAAGAACGAGTCCAGTGGACTGGCCGGGGATTGCACATTGATGGTTTCTTGCACCATAATGCACTATTCTATTCGGGTCGTTGCTTCTTGACAAGTCGGTCCTAAGGGTAGCCCGCCGGGCAGGAGGGCGGTTGCCGTCCTTCTCACCGCTCGAAGCCACAGTGAACCTCCCGACAGCCTCGGAGGGATTCCCGAATCCACGAGGCTAGTGAAAGCGGGGAATCCAGCGGAATGGCGCGCACCCTGCCCGAGCTACTATCACAGGATCGTCAATCCAGGAGGTTGCTTATGGTGGTTGAGCGAGGTCTGGCCGGCGGGCAGAAGCGGCGTCTCTCGTTCCTCGATCGGTTTCTGACGCTGTGGATCTTCCTTGCCATGGCGATCGGCGTCGGCGCCGGGTACCTCTTCCCGGGCCTCGCGCCGCTCCTTAACCGGGCGAGCGTTGGAACGACCTCGATCCCCATCGCCATCGGCCTCATCCTGATGATGTATCCCCCGCTCGCCAAGGTGCGCTACGAGGAAATGGGCCCGGTCTTCCGGAACGTCAAGGTCCTTGGGCTGTCCCTCGTGCAGAACTGGATCATCGGGCCGATCCTGATGTTTGGCCTGGCGGTCCTCTTCCTCCACGACAAGCCCGAGTACATGGTCGGCCTCATCATGATCGGCCTCGCCCGCTGCATCGCCATGGTGATCGTCTGGAACGAGCTCGCCGGCGGTGACACGGAGTACTGCGCGGGCCTCGTCGCCTTCAACTCGATCTTCCAAGTCCTCTTCTACTCGGTCTACGCCTACGTCTTCATCACCGTCCTTCCCACGTGGTTCGGCCTGAAAGGGGTGGCGGTTCACATCACCATCGGCGAGATCGCAAAGAGCGTCTTCATCTACCTCGGCATTCCTTTCCTCGCAGGCGTCATCACGCGCTTCTCGCTCATCAAAGCGAAGGGCAAGACGTGGTACCACGAGAGCTTCATCCCGAAGATCAGCCCGATCACACTCATCGCCCTCCTCTTCACGATCGTCGTGATGTTCTCGCTCAAGGGGGAGTACATCGTCGCGCTCCCGCTCGACGTCCTGCGGGTCGCCGCGCCGCTCCTCGTCTACTTCGTCTTGATGTTCTTCGGCCGTCGCGATCGCGACCTTTGGCATCAACCACGGGGCGGCGTTCGCGGCGGTGATCGGGCCGCTGGTCGAGGTGCCCGTGCTGATCGGCCTGGTCAACGTCGCGCTGTGGCTCGGGCGGAGGTTCTACGGCAGACGAAGCGATAACCGATACGTGGAAAGGAGAGCATCATGAGGATCGAAGTACTGGGAACGGGTTGTCCGAAGTGCCAGGCGATGCTCCGCAACGCGGAACGAGCGGTGAGTGAGTTGGGGCTCGCCGCAGAGGTGGTGAAGGTGGCTGACATCAGCGCGATCGCCGCGGCCGGAGTCATGCTGACCCCGGCTTTCCTCGTCGATGGCGAGGTCAAAGCCGTGGGAAAGGTCCCCACGGTGGAAGAGATCAAGCATCTGCTCAAGGGGGGAGGGGAATGAGGCTCTTCGTGGGACGGTTTGCCAAGTCTGGGCAACAGCTCGACCTCCTCGATCGGGCGAAGCGACAGCGGGACGTGCGATCCGGCGCTCGAGAGACGGGCGTCGGCCAAGGAGGTCGACCGTGAAGCCCAGGACGCTCATCACAGCCGCCCTTCTCCTCTTTGTCGTCGCGAGCGTCGCTACGTTGATCGCGAAGGAGACGGGTGCATGGCGGGGGCCTCGCGTGGAGAAGGCCGTCGCGGCGACATCGACGACCCCTCTTCCCCCCGCTGAGGAGGAGGCAGGCGCTGCGATCGCGCCGACGCCCGTTGCGGTTTCCTTGCCGGATGGACAGCCCGAAGGGCCAGGGGAGACGAGTAGTGCGGCCGCCGCGCCCGAAGAGCCGAAGACATCCGAACGACGCGTGATCGCCTACTACTTCCACAACACCGTGCGCTGCCCGACCTGTCGCACGATCGAGCGGTATAGCTGGGAGGCTCTGCAGGCGTCCTTCTCGGAGGCGCTCGGCGCGGGCACGCTCGAGTGGCGTGTCGTCAACGTGGAGGAGCCCGGTAACCGGCATTTCGTCACGGACTATGGGCTTTCGTCTCCCTCGCTCGTTCTCGTCGAGACCAACCGCGAGGCCGGGGTTCGGTTCAAGGTTCTAGACAAGACCTGGACCCTCGTCCACGGAAGACAGGCCGTCTTCTCGGCCTACGTGGAGGCGGAGGTCAAGGCCTACCTCGGGGGGCGATGATGCCGGAGTGGCTCCTCGGAGCCGGGACCGCTCTGTGGCTTGGGATTCTCACCTCGATCAGTCCTTGCCCGCTTGCGACAAACATCGTCGCGATCTCCTTCGTGGGAAGGCGGGTGGGGGCCCCGGCTCAGGTCTTTTTCGCCGGCCTCCTGTACACCCTGGGCCGATCCCTCACCTACCTCGCCCTGGGCGTTCTCCTGGTGGGGAGCCTCCTCTCCGTGCCACAGGTCTCCGTGGTCCTAGAGAGGGTCATGACGAAATCCCTCGGCCCCCTGCTTGTCCTTGTGGGGATGGTCCTCCTTGACCTCTTGCGCGTGAACCTCTCGGGCCGCGGGCCGAGCGCCCGGCTGCAGAAGCGTGTGGAGGGGTGGGGCGTCTGGGGCGCCTTGCTCCTGGGCGTTGTCTTCGCCCTCTCCTTCTGCCCGTTGTCGGCCGCGCTCTTCTTCGGGAGCCTGATCCCGCTTGCGATTCGGAACGGATCGAGGGTTCTGTTGCCCTCGCTCTACGGGGTCGGGACCGCCCTCCCCGTCTTCGCGTTCGCCCTCGTGATCGCGCTTGGCGCGCGG
>JAPLGE010000197.1 GCA_026390315.1 Candidatus Bipolaricaulota bacterium | reverse complement strand
GAGGACCGGCTCGACGATAAGCAAGATGTCCTCGCGGCTCGTGTAGTGGGCGCCGAGCTGGGCCCGCTTTCCCGGGTCGAGGCTCCGCTCGAACAGGGTCCCGAAGATCGAGGGCTCGATCGCCGACCAGTCGAGTTGCGTCGCTCGGGCAAGGATCTCGAGGTCCGGCTTCTCGAGACGGAGGGCGGGGGACTCGTCGAACAGGCCGCCGTTGACGTTTGGGATCCGGTCGATCCCAAACCACCCGCCTGTCCGCATAGCGGCGAACAGCTGGCCGACCTGGGCCTGGAAGGAATCTGGGTCGTTCCGCGCGTTCTCGACGAGCTGGCGGAAGAGCTGGTTTGGCAGGAGGCCGACGTCTTCGGCGAAGAGACAGAAGAGGACCCGAATCAGGAAGTGCGCCGCCGCGTGCGGGTCCACTCCACGCGACCGCAAAGCGTCGGCGAGTTTGGAGAACTGAGTGGCGACCTCCCGCGTGACCTGCTCGGAGGTGTGCTCGGAACGCAGGCGATCTGGGTTCTCAAAGGCGGCGCGGAGAGTCTCGAGTCCTGCGGGTTCGAGGAGGTCGTCGAGCGAGAGCCGGAACTCCCGCCGCACGGTGTTCGTGAAGTCCGTCCGGATGAGGATCGTCTCCATGTCCGAGACGATGAGGAGCGGCGGGTTGAGAAGGGCCGTTCGGTACTGGAGGAGCTGTCGGTAGGCCGCTTCGAGGTCCTTCTTCTTCCCCTTGTACTCCCAGGCGAAGAAACCCTTCTTCCAGACGTCGGCCCAGCCCTCGCCGCCGGAGACCTTGCTCGCCCCCCTCTCGAAACAGAACCACGTTCCTTCGGGGTCCGCCTCCGCAGGCGTGGGGTGCCCGATGAGGCGGCAGAGGTCAATGAAGTGCTCTTGGGCAGCGGACGCCTCTTTGAGGGAGGACTGGCGCCACTTGGCGACGAACGCCTGCGGAGTGATCCTCGGTGTCCCCTCGCGCGAGCTTCTCTTTCTCATTGGATCTCAGCTTCGTTCTGAGAACCTCATTCTAGGTTTTCCCCGAAGGGAACTCAAGAGTGAACGAGCTCAAGCTCGCAGGCAGGACGGAGGAGCTGCCGCCGCACGGGGGTGCCGAAGGGCGGCGAGTGTGTGGCCCCATGCCCCATTCTCTCGGCGATCGCAGACGTCGTGACGTTCGGCGCAGTCGCAAATGGATGTTGCATCCCCTGAATCCACCCGGGGGCGGACACCTCACCGTGGATCCCCACCGCGGCCTTCTGCTGCCGCTGGCGAGGCGTGTCTCCCCGGCCTACTTCACGTAGCGCTTGAGGTCGCGGTAGAAGTTCTCGTGCCCGCCAACGGCGAGAAAGGTGACGGTCTGGGCGCCGTCGTCGACCCAGTAGGCGAAGAGGTAGAGCTGGCCGACGAACGAGAACTTGTCGACTCGGACGCCTTGGAGATCGCCCTTCTTGGCTTCCCCGAGAGATGGGCAATCGCATACCCGCTTGACTTCCCTGTCGACCGCCTCGCGAAGCGCTGAGGGCAGTTTCTTCCTTATGCGGGTGAACCGCGGCGTCTGGAGCGGGAAGTAGGCCACGCAGAGGGCTCAGCCG
>JAPLGE010000052.1 GCA_026390315.1 Candidatus Bipolaricaulota bacterium | reverse complement strand
AAACAAACGGGATTCTCCTCGCCGGACCTTCCTTCGCTTCGGCGCTCGGGCCTCGCCTGGCCTCGTCGCCCTGTCCTTCTTCGTGGCTGGGCTTCTCGGAGCTTCTTCTCCGGATGTCGTGATCAACGAGGTCGCCTGGATGGGCACAGCCGCGGATTGGCGCGACGAATGGATTGAACTCCGCAACAACACCGATCGCGACGTCTCGCTTGCGGGATGGACGCTCCTGGCGAGCGGGTGGGCGCAGCCCGTGCCCCTCGCAGGAGTGATCATCGCCCAGGGCTACTTCCTCCTCGAGAGGTTCGACGACACGACCGTAGGCGACATCCACGCCGATCAGACCTACACGGGCGGGCTCGTGGATGAGGGAGGGATCCTCTCGCTGCGGGACGCTGCGGGCCAGATCGTCGACACAGCGAACGCCGACGGCGGTACCTGGCCCGCCGGGATCAAGGCCAGCCGGTCGACGATGGAAAGAGTGAACCCCTTCGCCCCGGACCAAGACCCAAACTGGCGGACGAACGACGGCACCACCCGGAACGGGAAGGACGCGAAGGGAAATCCGTTGAACGGCACCCCAAGGTCAAGGAACTCCTGCACCAACCCACCCGTAGCGAGGTTCTCCTGGTCCCCCGACCCGGCGGCGATCTGGGACGCGGTCCTCTTCCTCGACGAGTCGACCGATCGAGACGGAACCGTCTTGTCGTGGGCGTGGACGTTCGGAGACGGCAACTTGTCGTTCGAGCGAAGCCCCACGCACGAGTATCGCTCTCCCGGGACCTACCTCGTGAGCCTTGAGGTCGCCGACAACGACGGCCTGATGGGATCGGTGAGAGAAGAACTCCGGATTGCCGTGGGAAAGGGCGACGTGGACGAGAACGGGACTGTGGACGTCATCGACGTCCGAATTGTCCTCCAGGCCGCACTGGGTCTCGTCCATCTCACGACGGGAGAATCCGAGCAGGCAGACGTTGATAGGGATGGCGACATCGATTCCGAGGACGCGCGGCTCCTCGCCGAACACGTGATCGGGATGTAGCCGGTCGAGCGCAGGTGGTCAGTCCCCTAGCGCGCTCCCCAGCGCCGGAAGGCGCGCTTCCCCGCCTCAGTAAGGTAAGCCCACTGCATCAGCTTCTGCCCGTTCTTGTGGAACGTCTCCCCCTGTCCCTCTAAGAAGCGGTCCGCCTCCTTGGCCAGGGCTTGGAGACGAGCCTTCTCGGGACTCAAGAGGGCCCTCTCGATCGCCGCGATCAGGTCCGGACCGACTCCCAAGAGCTCAAGCTCCTCTGTGCTCCAGTGCCGCGTCGAGGGCCAGGACCGCTTGACCAGGAAAAGAAGCTTCACGAGCGCCGTGATCGATTCGCCCAGGATGAGGCGCGCATTCAGTGTGCCGCAGCGGTCGAGGCCCTTCCCAGCCCGGCTTGAGCCGAAACGAAACTCGAGGTAGTGGACCCGCAGGCGAGTCTTCCTCACCGACGCGGGAAGAGCGGCGAGGGGCTCCACCAACTCGCCGAGCCACCCGGTCGGGTCATGCAGAACCTTGGCGTACTGGAAGGGGTAGTGGTCGAGGTCGAGCGTCGAGCGGACGAGTCTCGCAAGCTCCGTCCACGGACGAAGGTAAAACTCGTGGTCGACCCGGCGAGGTGGGCCCTCGTCGAGAACGAAGACAAGCCTCTTCTCTCCTGGGACCTTCGCAAAGGCCTTGTCGTCCATGACCACTTCGAAGTCGTAGTCGGAGAGAGGGTCTCGGAAGGGACGGGTCGCCGAACCGACGAGGCAGACCCCAATGACTCCGTCCATCTTCTGGTAGGGCCTAATCAGCTCGCGTGCTCGTTCCACGTCGTGCCTCCTCGCATAGCAGGCCCTGCACCGCCTCTTCGAATGCAGGGTCACCGGGTGACTCGGAGGGGTTCTGGTGGGTGGTGCAGGACTCGAACCTGCGGCCTCATGCACGTCAAGCAGGCGCTCTCCCAACTGAGCTAACCACCCATCGACGTCGGGAGGCGGGGAGCGGATTCGAACCGCTGCGTCAGGGATTTGCAGTCCCTTGCCTTTCCACTTGGCTACCCCGCCGGGCAAGGCGATTATAGGGGCCTAGACAAGGCCCGTCAATTCGTTTTTCGCCCCGAGGGAACGGTCAGAGACCGCGGTGGCGAAGGGCGACGAGGTAGGTGTGGTCGGCCCCGTCGTCGTCGATCTCTACCCGGGCGCCAAACGCCTTCTCACAACGAGAGGCGAGATCCTCCGGGACGGTCGTGAAGCGAAGCCCTTCCTTCCGCCCGGCGGCGAGGTGGGAGAAGACGATCCCGACGCGACAGGCAGAGAGCGCCTTCTCCAGAATGGCAAGCATCATCGCCATCGGATCCTCTCCGATCGGGTAACCGAGGACGCTCAGGATGTACCCCGTGTCGAACCGGCCCTCTTCAAACGGAGCGGTCAGGATGTCCCTCTGCTCGAATCGATCGCCGCGCCGACGTCGGGCCTCGGCGATCATGCGCTCGCTCACGTCGATCCCCCAGTAGTCCTCATAGGCGGGGCTCTTCTCCTCGAGGTAGTTCAGGAGATGCCCCAGCCCGCAGCCCAGGTCAAGAACCTTCCCCCGCGGGGGAAGAAGGCGGGTCGCGCGATCGAAGAGGCGCCGCTGCGCCTCCGGGTCGGAATACTCGAGGACCATCATGTCCTCGCCCGCGAACACGGTCGTCCGCACGTCGTAGAAGGCCCCGCAGGACGAGACGTCGGAGAAACCAGCGGGAGTGTACAGGAACATCCTCCGACGGAGACGTCTAGGCAGAAGGCTGAACAGGTTCAACAGACACCTTCTCCCCCAGGCCGGCCTTCTTCGTGCGCCCCAGGACCTCGTCGATCGAGCCGACCATATAGAAGGCCTGCTCGGGAACGTCGTCCAGCTTGCCGTCCACGATCAACCCGAACCCGCGGATCGTGTCGGCGAGCTTGACGTACGTCCCCGGCCGGCCGGTGAAGTCCTCCGCCACGTAGAGCGGCTGGCTCATGAACCGCTGTACCTTGCGGGCGCGACGCACGACGAGCTTGTCCTCCTCGGAGAGCTCGTCCATCCCCATGATGGCGATGATGTCGCGCAGGTCTTCGTAGCGCTGCACGACTTCGAGCGTCCGCTGAGCGACTCGGTAGTGCTCGCTCGTGACGGTCCCGGGGGCGAGCATCGTCGAGTTCGACTGGAGTGCGTCGACCGCCGGGTAGATCCCCTTCTCCACGATCGCACGGGACAGGGTGATCGCCGCGTCGAGGTGGGAGAAGACGGTCGCCGGCGCCGGGTCGGTCAGGTCGTCGGCCGGGACGTAGATCGCCTGAACGGAGGTGATCGACCCGCGCTTCGTCGAGGTGATCCGCTCCTGCAGCTCGCCCATCTCGCTCGCCAGGGTCGGCTGATAGCCGACCTCGGACGGCATCCGGCCCAAGAGCGCCGACACCTCGCTTCCCGCCTGGGCAAAGCGGAAGATGTTGTCGATGAAGAGCAAGACGTCTTTGCCTTCTTCGTCGCGGAAGTACTCGGCGACGCTCACCCCAGCGAGGGCCACGCGGAAGCGGGCGCCCGGCGGCTCGTTCATCTGGCCGTAGACGAGGGCCGTGTTCTTCAGGACGCCAGCCTCCTTCATTCCGAGGTAGAGGTCGTTCCCCTCGCGCGTCCGCTCGCCGACCCCGGCGAAGACGGAGTACCCGGCGTGCTCGTAGGCGATCGAGCGGATGAGTTCCATGATGAGGACGGTCTTCCCTACGCCCGCTCCGCCGAAGAGACCGATCTTTCCCCCTTTAGGGAATGGGACCACGAGGTCGATCACCTTGATTCCCGTCTCGAAGATCTCGGTCTTCGTCTCCTGGTCGACGAGCGATGGGGCGGCGCGGTGGATGGAATACCGCTTCTTCGTCACAAGCGGCGGGAGCTCGTCGATCGGATCACCAGTCAGGTTGATCATCCGGCCGAGGGTCTCTGGGCCGACCGGGACGGTGATCGGGCCGCCGGTGTTTTCCACCTCGGTCCCGCGAGCGAGCCCGTCTGTCGAATCCATGGCGATCGCCCGCACGACGTCGTCTCCCAGGTGCTGCGCCACCTCAAGGATGAGATCCCGATCCCCTTCCTTCTTGATGCGCAGGGCGTCGTTCACTCGAGGCAGCTTCCCTTTCTCAAAGCGGGCGTCGATCACCGGCCCCTTGATCTCGGTGATTCGCCCGCGTCCTTTGCTCTCGTCGGCCATGCTCTCGCTCCTCAATCCTTTCTGGTCTAGCGTTCGCGCAGGGCTTCCGCCCCGCCCATGATGTCGGCGATCTCACGCGTGATCGACTGCTGCCGCGCCCTGTTGTACGAGCGCGTGAGCGCCACGAGAAGGTCGTCCGCATTGTCGGTCGCGCTCTTCATCGCCTGGCGCCGGATCGCGTGCTCGCTCGTCTTCGTCTCCATGAGGGCGGTAAGGATCTTCACCCGAAGGTAGAAGGGGACCACGAACTCCAGCGCTCCAGCCGGGTCGGGCTCGATCAGGTCGTCCCCATCCGTCGCGGCGACCCGGATCGGGAGCAGGTCCTCCGCCACGACCCGCTGGCCGAGATCGGACACGAATTGCATGTAGACAAGCATCACTCGACCGACGGCCCCCTCGCGGTAGAAGGAGACGAGGTCGGCGGCGATCGTCGTCGCGTCTTCGAGACTCGGCTCCTCGTAGAGGTGGGAGTAGGTCTTGAGAACCTCGACCGAGCGGCGCGCGAAGTGAGTCCGCGCCTTCTCGCCGCCGGCGAGCAACTTGCCTTGAGGTCGAAGCCCCGCGAGGATCTCCTCCCCCTTCCGGTTCAGGTCGCCCTTGAAGCGGCCGCACAGACCACGGTCGGAGTTGAGGACGAAGACTCCCACGTAGGGAGAGCCGTTCTCGAGCGTGAGGGGGTGCGGAGCCAGCTTCCCGGCAGTCCGCCCAAGGAGGCGGGAGAGGAACGACTCCGTCTCGGCAAGATAGGGGCGCGTGAAGAGAAGCCGCTTCTTCATCCGCGTCACCTTCGTCATGGCGATGGCGTTCATCGCCTTGGTGATCTGGCGGATGTTCTCGATGTTCTCGATTCGCCCCTTGATCGATCGGACGTTCGCCGACATCTAGCCTCCGAAGCGCTCCTTGAACTGGGCGACCGCGTGGTCCAGCGTCGCCCGGATGTCGTCGGTCAGCTCCTTCCGCGTTCGCAGGTCGTCAAGGATCTCCTCGTGCTCGGAGTGCAGAAATCGCAGCCACTCTTCCTCGAAGCGGCGGACGGCGGAGACCTCGACGTCCGCCAGGTGATTCTGCACGGCCACGTAGAGGGAGACGACCTGGTCCTCCACTGGCATGGGCGCGTACCGGTCCTGCTTCAGGACCTCCATCAGCCGATCCCCGCGAGCGAGCTGCGCCTTCGACTCCTCGTCGAGGTCGGCGGAGAACTCGGCGAACGCGGCGAGTTCGCGATACTGGGAGAGCTCGAGACGAAGCTCTCCCGCGATCTGCTTCATCGCCTTCGTCTGCGCGGCCCCGCCCACGCGCGAAACAGAGTAGCCGACGTTGATCGCCGGCCGGAACCCCTGGTTGAAGAGGTCCGTCTCGAGGTAGATCTGGCCGTCTGTGATGGAGATCACATTCGTCGGAATGTACGAGGTGATGTCGCCGGCCTTGGTCTCGATGATCGGGAACGCCGTGAGCGACCCACCGCCGTGCTCGTCCGAGAGGCGCGCGGCGCGCTCGAGGAGGCGGGAGTGGGTGTAGAAGATGTCGCCCGGGTAAGCCTCCCGGCCGGGCGGGCGCCGCAGGAGGAGCGACATCTCGCGGTAGGCGACGGCGTGCTTGGTTAGGTCGTCGTAGACGATGAACGCGTCCTTCCCGGCGTAGGTGAAGTACTCGGCCATGGCGCACCCGGCGTAGGGGGCAAGGTACTGCATCGGCGTCGAGTCGTTCGCCTCGGAAGCGACGACGATCGTGTGGGCCAAGGCTCCGTGGCGCTCCAGGGTATCCACGACTCGGGCGATGGTAGACGTCTTCTGAGCAATCGTCACATAGACGCACGCCACGCCTTTGTCCTTCTGGTTGATGATCGTGTCCAGGGCGATCGCGGTCTTCCCGGTGCGTCGATCCCCGATGACGAGCTCTCGCTGGCCGCGTCCGATCGGGGTCAGGGCGTCGATCGCCTTCAAGCCCGTCTGAAGGGGCGTGTCCACAGGAAGCCGCTCGACCACACCGGGAGCCTTGATCTCCGCTTTCCGCGTCTTGGTCGTCTTGATCGGCCCCTTGCCGTCCCGGGGTCGGCCCAGAGGGTCGACGACGCGACCGAGGAGCTCCTCGCCGACGACCGTCTCCAAGACGCGGCCGGTCCGCCGCACCTCGTCGCCCTCCTGCACGCGCTCGCTCTCCCCAAACAGGGCGACCCCGACGCTCTCCTCCTCGAGGTTGAGAACGAGGCCGTACACGTCGTTCGGGAAGCGGACGATCTCGGCGGACATCGCACCCTGGAGACCGAAAACGCGCGCAATCCCGTCGCCCACTTCGACGACGACCCCGATCTCCTTCATCTCCAAGTCGTAGTCGAACGCCTTGATCTGTTCTTTCAGGATGGAACTGATTTCATCCTTCCGCGTAGCCGGCACCCTTTCCTCCCTTATCCCTGAAGGAGCCTCTTCAGCCCCTCGAGCTTCGCCCGCAGCGTCGCGTCGACGACCTTCCCGCCAACCTCGATCTTGACGCCGCCGATCAGGTCAGGATCGATCCTCTCCTCAAGCTCGACGGGGCGGCCGAGGACGCGCGCGAGCCGTTCGCCCAGCTCTTTCTTCTCATCCTCTCCAAGTCGGCGCGCGGCAACCACTCCGACCCGGGCGGTCCCCTCTCCCCGCGATCGCACGTCGAGGAACTCCTCGAAGATGAGACCAAGGTAGTCCTCGCGCCCGTTGCGGATGAGAAGGTATAGGAAGTTGCGGAGGTCTTGACTGATCGCAGGGAACGCCCGATCGACCGTCTCGACCTTCTGCAGCGCCGGAACGAGTGGATGGGCGAGGAAGCGCGTGAGATCCGGGACCCCGTCGATCTCATCCAGAAGGCCGCGGTACTCCGCTTCGAGCTCCTTCACGCAGTCCTGTTCTCGAGCAAGGCGATACAGAGCCACGGCGTAGCGGTGGGCGATCTCGCGCGACTTCACTTCTCGACCCTCAGCTCCTCCTCGTCGATCGCTGTCAAGAGCTCCTCCAGGAGCCGGCGGTGGTCCTCCACGTTCACCTCGCGCCGAAGGACGCGCGACGCTCCCAGAACCGCGAGGTCCGCGTAGGCCACCCGCAGTTCCGCTTCCATCTGGGCGCGCTCTTGCTTAAGTTGGCGGCGGCCATCTTCCACGATCCGCCGGGCCTCTCGTTCCGCCTCCGCCTTGGCCTCCGCAATCATCGCCTCACGCCGAGCGGCGGCCTCCTCGATCGCGCGCCGACTCGTCTCGTGCGCGGCCGCGAGCGCCGTCTCCCCGTCGCTCGCGAGCCTTGCCGCCCGTTCCTCGTTCGTCCGCGCCGCCTCCATCCGCGCGGCGATCATCTCACGGCGGCGATCCAGATAGGCCAAGGCCGGCTTGAAGAGGAGCCTCTTCAGAACGTAGAGAAGGAGGGCGAAGTTGACGAGGTTGAACAGGAACGTCCAGTTCAGGCTTTCGATCAGCTTCGCCCACTCCAGACGCACGCCGGCCCCCTATACGACGAGAAGCAGGATGATGGAGACGATAAGGCAGTAGATCGCGATCGTCTCGAGGATCGACTGTCCGACGATCATGGCGCGGAAGAGCGCCCCCTCTATCTCGGGCTGGCGTGCCATCCCGTCGATGGCGCGGATCACGATCTGCGCCTCCCCAAACGCCGGCACCATCCCGCCGATCGCCATGCACAGGGCGGCCCCCAAGTACTTGAACCCGAGGACCTGCGCGCTCTGGGCGGCCTGGCTTGCCACGTCTTGCACGTTCTGCAACATGGTTCCTCCTATTCGTTGACCAGGTTGTTGATGTAGATCACAGCCAGCATCGCGAAGACAAACGCTTGAATCAGTCCTGCAAACAGCCCGAAGAAGAGGTTCAGTCCAACCGGAACGACCAGCGGGACGAGCGCCGTCGAGAAGACGGCGATCAGGATCCCTCCCCCGAAGAGGTTCCCGAAGAGACGGAACGAGTGCGACGTCGTCCGTCCCAACTCGGCCAGCAAGTGAAGGGGAAAGAGGAAAGCGAAGGGTTTGAAGAGCCCCCGCACGTGCCCTCCCACTCCGTGCACGCGGGAGGCGACCACGTGCGACATCACGAGGACCATGACGGCCAGGCTGATCGGAATGTTCAGGTCCTCCGTCGGGGCTCCCCCCAGATAGGGGACGACCGAAATCCAGTTCAAGAAGAGGACGAATAGAAAGAGGGTCCCCACGAAGGGCAGAAGCTCCCTCGCCAGCCGCTCGGAGCTGAACCCGGCGCCCAGTTGACTCTGAAGGAGGCCGACCACCGCGTCGACCATGGCCTGAGCCCGGTTCGGTTTCTCCTCGATCGTCTGTCTCAACCCCCGCCGCAGGGAGAGGGCGAGGACGATGAGAAGGACCATCACGACCCAACTCGCGATCATCGTCATCAGGTTGAACCGCAGCGAGAGGGAGCCAAGGGGAACGTTGAGAACGAGCCTCTCGCCTAGGTGTTCATCCATCGCGCTCTACCTTTCCCTCGAATGTGGCCCAGATGCAGGTTCCCTTGGCAGAAGAGGAGACTCCCCGCGCTCGAAAGGAACGCCGGCACCCCCTGCCTCGCCATGAGGACCAAGACGCCTGCCAGAATCATGATTCTAACCGCGCTCGTAAGGCCCGCAAGGGCCGCGCCCCGTCCACGCGAGGCGGCCCGAAGGACGGACCGCCCGGCTCGGTACAGGAGAAACGCATTCAGGATGAAGAGACAAAGCCCCGTCAGGACGCCAACGACGAGGAGCGGTCGGCGCAGCGCCGCAAGGGCAAGAGCCGCGCCAACACAGACGAGAAGGCCCGAACGTATCCGAAAGAGCCGCACAAACTCCGAGTAAAGCGGGTTGCGCATGGTTCGCGCGGAAGACAGAGAGAGGGTCAGATGGTGCGGAGCTGCTTGTTCTTCCCTTCGATCAGCTCGTCCACCTGCTTCGAGTGCTCTTGGATCGACTCGTCGTTCTTCTCCCGTCCCCGGCGGTAGTCATCCTCCGAGATCTTCCCGTCGTCCTTCATCCGCTCCAGCTTCTCGTTCGCCTCGCGGCGGACGTTCCGCAGGGCAACCTTCCCCTCCTCGCCTCGCGCCTTGATCACCCGCGCAAGTTCCTCCCGCCGTTCTTCTGAGAGCTTGGGAATCTTGATCCGGATGACCTTCCCGTCGTTCGCTGGGTTGAGACCGAGGCCGGCGGCGAGGATTGCCTTCTCCACAACGGCCATCTGCGTCTTGTCGTAGGGCTGCACGACCAGGAGGTCCGGGTCCGGAGCAACGAGGGTCGCGAGCTGCTTGAGGGGAGTGGGGGCTCCGTAGTAGTCGACCACGACGTCTTCCACCATGGCCGGGTTGGCTCGGCCGGTCTGGATCTTGCCGAGGCTCGTCTTCAGGACCTCGATCGTCCGCTTCATGTGGGCGAGCATTTCTTGTCTAACCTCTTCTGCCATAGAGAACACCTCGCACAAAGGCGGATTGTACTGCAAGAAGAGCGTTCCGTTCAACGCCGCCCGTTCGTCCTTCGGCTTGTCGGCGCACACCGGCGCCCCGAGAAGATGGATGGTGGCTTCCGCCCTCTTCGGTCGGAGCTTGCCTGGAGCGCGTCAGCGCGCCGTCAGTCCGTAGGTCGCGGGGTCGAACGTAGCGAGGCTCTCCGGGACAAAAAGCCCGTCCGGAAGCCCGATCGCCGGTCGCCTCCGCTCAAGGAAGGTGATGGTCGTCGTACTCCCGCCAGCGAAGTCCCGCGCGACGATTCGATCCGCGGTGAGCTTGCCTTCGAAGCGCCCCAAAGCCGCGAATTCAACGACTCTCTCGAGGACGCCGGAAGCGCTGCGGCTCTCGGCGCGAAGGAGGATGTACTCCTCTTTGTCGACCCACATCGTCTCCAAAGCGGAGTCGCTCGTGGCTCCCGGCCGTGCCGTGAGGGAAAGGACGTACACCGAGCGAACGAGGTCGCCGACCGTAAGATCCTCCTCGCGCACGATCTCCGCGCGGTACTTCCCGGCCAGGTCTCGGCCGCCGATGTCCTGGTAGGAGATGGCGCTCCCCGCGAAGCTATCCTCCTTCTCTTCCTCGGAGACGAGCTCTTTGGGAAGCCCCAGGGCGGGCAGATACAACCACAGGCGGGCCTCTTCGCCGGCCTTCTTTGCTGAGAGGAAGATCGTTCCGGCGAGGTCCGCGGGCTCAAGGAAGTAGACGAGGGAGTACTCCGGGCCTCCTTCCCTTCGGTTACCTAAGGCTCCAAACAGGTTCGTGGACGAGGTCCCGTCGGCGTAGACCGTCTCAAAGCGCAGCGTCGTGACTAAGCTCCCCTCACCGAGGAACTCCCCTTGCTGATCAACCTGAACGAGGATCTCGTCTCCCGTCGGGGCCGCTCCCCACGCCACGCAAGCTGCCAGTGACGCGATGATCAGAGCCAGTGCTACTGCAAGTCTCTTCTGGTCCATGGATGACCTCCGTTTGTCGACTCAGTCTTCATTCCACTCGGGTTGAAGTCTCCCGTTCTTTCCGGCGCATTCGCGCCGTCCGCGTGAGAAACTTCGGGTGCCAAGTAATCAGCACCGCCGGGATAACGGTGAACGCAGAGAGGGCGCTGATCGCCATCGTCATGGCGACGAACAGGCCGAAGTCCCGCGTCCCCTTGAACGACGAGGCGAGCAGTAGGATGAATCCCAAGACGAGCGACAGCGCGTTGAAGGCGATTCCTCGCCCGGTAGTCAGAATCGTGCTTTGCAGCGCCTTCTCCGCGCTCCCACCCGCGAGGATCTCGCGCCGGTAGCGGGACATGAAGTGGATGGCGTAGTCAATCCCCATCCCGATCGCCATCGACGAGACCATCAGCGTCGCCATGTTGAGCGGGGTCCCCGTGAAAGCCATCACGCCGAAGTTGATCGCAATCGTGAGGAGAAGAGGCACCAAGCTGATCAACCCAGCGACGAACGAGGCCATGAGAAGGGCGACGATCGCCCCAGACGCGGCGATCGAGGTGGCCAGGCTCGAGATCTGGCTCCGTGCGATCCGGGCATGGAGGCTCGCGCTGATTCGTGTCTCCCCAACAAGCTCTGCCTCTACCGGCGAAGAGAAGTGCGCCTTCAGATAGGCAGTCACGTCTCGGACGAGCTTCACCTGGTCCGAGCTCCTTCCGACGGGGTAGAGCCCCATCACCTCGCCGGCAGAGAAGTCGCCCAGAGTCAGGTTTCCTAGGTCCCCTCCGCTAAACGTGAAGAGCGCCAGAAGCTGCGACACGAGCTTGCGATCCTCGGGGATCACGTAGTAGCTTGGATCGTCGGCGTGGAACTTCTGGTTCATCTCCCGCACGAGATCGGCTAGGGAGCTCGTCTTCTTCACTCCCTTCGCTTCGAGGTAGCTCTCGAGCTCCACGATCTTCGAAAGGAGCGCCGGCTCCTTTAGCCCGTCCCGAACGCCCGTGTCGATCTCAACCATCAGCTGCCCACTCCCGGAGAAATGACGTTCCAGGACGTTCATTGCCTGCACGACCGGGCTCTCCTTCCCGAGGAACTCTGTCTCCGCGGTCTCGATCCGCAGAATGGATAGGCCTGAAAGGAAGGCGACGAAGAGGATCGCGGAGACGACGAGGACGCTCCGTCGGTGGCGCAGGACCAGCCACCCAAAGACGGAGAGCACGCGATTGACGAACCCGGACTCCCCTCGGTGGGCCCTCTGGCGCGGGGGCCTGAGCAGAGAGAGGAAGGCGGGGATGAGAACGAGCGAAAGCACCATGGCTACCGCCACGCCGATCGCAGCGAAAGGGCCGAAGTCGCGTTGCGGGACGAGGACGGAGTTGAGGAGGGAAAGGAAGCCGGCGACCGTGGTCAGCCCGGCCATCAAGACGGGAGCGAGCATCTGGAGTCCCGTCTCGACCACCGCCGTCCGCCGCCCCAGACCGGAGTCAATCGCCTCGTAGAAGCGGTTAAGAACATGAATCCCGTAAGCGACCCCGATCGCCATGAGGATCACCGGCAGGATGAAGGAGATGATCGTGAGCGGCACCTTGATCGCCCCCATCAGCCCCACGCTCCAGCCGGTGGAGAGAATGACCACGAGGAGGGGGAGGAGGACCCCGCGAACGCTCCGAAAACTTAGGTACAGGACGAGGATGATCGCCAGAATGACGAGCGGAAGGAGGATCCGCAGATCCTTTCCCATCGTCTCTGCGAGGACGACGTTCATGTAGGAAAGCCCGATGATGTGAACGCGATCCGGAGACGAGTTGTATTCCTTGGCGACGGAGGCGACCTTCTCGGTCACCGCGAGTTCGTTCGTCCCCGCCTTGAGCCGGATGGAGATCGCGGCCGCCTGCTCATCGGAGGCTACGACGTAGCCGCGTGCCGTGTTGCTTTGGAGCAGGCGATCGCGATAGGCCGCCATCTCCTCAGCCGTTGCGGGAACGGTGCCTCTCGGGGCAGCCGGGCCGACCCAAAGCGAGGTCTCCGTGCCGGTGACAATCTGAACGTTTAGGGGCCCCGTGACGTCGTCCACACCATCGATCGCCGCGAAGGCGGCCTGCATCTCGGCGACCTTCGTCAAGGTCGCTTGGTTGAAGATCCCTTGCGTGTTCTCAATCGCCACCATCAGAAGCGATTGGGCCCCGTAGCGGTCCTCCGCGCGCCGCGTCGCGACGAGGCCCGGATCGTTCGGATCGATGTAGTGCGAGAAGTCGGTGTCGGTCGTAATCCGCGGGATGAACGCCAGAAAGACCGCGGTGACGCAGAGGGTGATGCCGATGACCACGTAGGGGTGGTCGGCGATCCACTCGTAGAATCTCCTCATCACAAGAGCCCTTCTCGGACGTAGAGGGCGGCGAAGAGTCCCGGATAGAGATCCTCGGTCACGTCGACCGCCGTGGCGACGCCGGCAAAGACCCGGTCCACGACTCCAGAGAGGAGGGCGAGGCCTTCCCGGAACGGAACCGGGAGCTCCTCCAGCGGACGAGTGACGAGCCAGACCTGACGGATCGTCCCGTCGTCGATGCCTCGCGGAACGATCAGGATGAGGTCGAAGGGCTTCTCTTCCGCGACGCGAGCCGCGCGAAGCGGATCGTCGCCGCTCGACTCGACGTCAACGAGCCTGACTGAGAGCTCGACGATTCCCGACTTCTTGAGTACTCCCGCGAGGATTCCTACCCGCATCGTGGAGGAGAAGGTCTTCGTCTCATCCACCAGGAGAACGCGGAACGTCGATCCAGCAGGCTGGGGCGCCGCTGCTTCCTGTGCGCCTCCCGCGGAGGCAACGATCGCAACCAAGGCAAGGAGTCCAAAGGCCACAGAGATTTGAGGTCGTCTCATGGGTTTCCTCCTTTGTCCAGTCCCTTCCAGATGAGCGAAGCGAGTTCCTCGGGAGCGGTGTCCAGGATCCCTCGTTCCTCCGCCTCGGGGTAGGCCATCGCACACGCGCTGATCGACTCGACGATCGCGAACAGAGCCGGCGCCACGATCTGCGGGTTGCACGGCCTCACCCAACCCTGGCCGACCCCTTCTTGAATCAGCCCTTCGATGCGCTCGAGCATGCCGCGATGAAGCTCGAGCAGTCTCCCCGCGATCTCGCCACTCCAGTTGAAACGCTCCCGCACGAGAACCTTTCCCAAGCCATGTTCCTCGCGAAGCCGGGCGAAGTGTGCTTGCAGGATCGCGCGGATCCGCTCCGAGACGGAGAGTCCTCTCTTCTCTAGGGATTGATAGAGATCCATCTCCTGGTCGAACTCGCGCTGAAAGATGGCGAGGAGCAAGTCCTCCTTGCTCTTGAAGTAGTTGTAGATCGTTCCCACAGCCACTCCCGCCTCTTCGGCGATCTCCTCCGCTCTCGCCCTGTGAAACCCCTTGCGTGCGAAGACGCGGATCGCCGCTTTGCGGATCAGCTCCTCCTTCCCTGGGGCTTGAGCCATCGTCGCCTCCGCGTGAATGAACCTTCATTCATATCTTAGCGAGAAAAGATCCCGGTGTCAACCGAACGAAGACGGGAGGGCTTCCAGATCGCAACGCCCCTCCTGTACGGCCCCCGCTGGGTTGGCCAATGGCGAATCCATGCGAGCGGCCAGGCACCTGGCCGGAGGAAGCCGGGTGGAGGCGAGCGGATTCGAACCGCCACCCTCCTGCTTGCAAAGCAGGCGCTCTCCCGTTCGAGCTACGCCCCCAAGGTCCTGCAAGTCTAGAGTATACTGACGTTTCTTGAGCGATCAACCACCTTGACTCGCGGAGACGCAGAGACGTACGCTCTTTTCGGCCACGAGAAAGGCACAAAGACAAGAAGGCTCCTTCCCGTACTGGGCGGTCTGGTCGTCCTGTTGAGCCCGCTGGCACAGGCAGAAATCCCAATGGGAGATGGGGGATCGGAATCCATCTCAATTACCCGTTCACCGGGGCGAGCGTTTGCTGGTTCACCGCGAACGGGATCAGGTTCGAGGTCCACATCTTCCCCGACCCGTCCTCGCGTCACGTAGACTCCCATGAGACCCCGAACGGGCCTGGTTCGGCCCAGGAAACAAGAGAGATCCGGCGCCTCGAGCTCTTCCTCTCCGCCAAGCTCCTCTAACTCCGTGTGGATGGACGGAAGCGTGAGCCATTACTTCTCGGGCACCGTCCCCTTGAAAGAGAACGAGGCGACGGTTCTTTCGGAAAAGGGCTGTCCAGAGATCGACTCCCGCCTCTCTGGCGCCATCCTCTCCGGGATGGGCGTCTTCGAGGTCGAGGGATTCTGGCTCCCTGACCCTGCCGGGACGGTCAAGTACGGCGTCCCCTAAGACCTCGTCGGCTCGCTCAACTGGTCACGCCTCGCGGGCGGGCTCGGCGCACACTCCTCCTCTAGGGAAAGGCCGACGACCGGGTGAGCGGAAGGCGAGGTCGGCCTGCTCGGGGGCCGGCAATCTGCCCCCAGAGGAGACTCCTGCAAGAGAGGAGGCCCCTTTCGGGGCCTCTCGTCACGGGGTTTGCTGGCTCTCAAGGAGGTAGCAACGTTTTGAACTGGTACGTGGAGACCCTAGCCTGCCGTTGTGAACTCCT
>JAPLGE010000162.1 GCA_026390315.1 Candidatus Bipolaricaulota bacterium | reverse complement strand
AGGTAGAGATGAGCGGCGACCGATGAGAATGAGGCCGGGCACGTTGCCGTTGATGTTTGTCAGGCCCAGTCCGCTTTCTGTCCTCAGGCTGGCCGCATAGTTCTGGTTCGCGAGTAGCCAAGCACGCCAGTCTTGGATCTGCCGAATTGCATGGTTCAAGTACTGCGACGGATCGCCGTTCTTGTTGAACATAGGATTCAAGGGGCTTTCAAGCTCGATCGCTTGCCACTCGTGCCCAAAGGAATGCTTCTCCGCGACTAGGAAGTCGGTGACGTGCTCGGCCCCCAGTCTCTGCTTAGGAATAACCCATCGGCCATGGCCGCCGCCCAGGTGTTGAATCAGGAATCTCGGATTCCCTTCTAGAAACTGCTGAACGTCTTCCTCTCGCGACGCGCCATCTAGCGCGGACGCGAGTACAGATGCGTCGTCTGGGGTGATCCGATCCCACCAGACGAAGTACTCATTCAACGGATCGTTCTTGCGAGCCTCGACAAGAGCTTCTTCACCACGCAGAAAGCGCACAGTTGGCACCTATGAAACATACCAGCGATTCGTGTGCGAGCCTGCAATACAGCACACCAGTCTCTGTGCGGCCCGTCACTTCCTTTCTGCCTTTCCTCTCCCCTTCCATGACGCTCCGTACCGAAACCGCTCTTCCTGCATGCCATCCTATAGTGACGCAGCTCCTCTGACAAGTCCGCCACACCTGACGGACAAAGCACGAACCTCTCCACAGGCGGAGATCTCGACCTTGCTTCCTGCCTTCCCAACCGGATGGAGTCGGGCATGGCTCCCGGGGCAGCGGCGCACCGAGTAGCCGACTGAGCACGCGGTGCGGTACCATTCTCAATTCCAATGGGACCGGGAACGAAGGAGGAGCAGACGAAGAGGGGAAACCTGCGCGACCTCTTCCTCTTAGGAGAAGACATCGTCTTCCTGAACCACGGCTCGTTCGGGGCTTGTCCGAAGCCTGTGTTTGGGGCCTACCAGCGCTGGCAGCGCGAGCTCGAGCGGGAGCCGGTCGAGTTCCTCGCTCGCCGGCACAACGCGCTCCTCGCCGAGGCTCGCTCTGCCCTCGCCCAGTACGTGGGCGCGGAGCGCGACGACCTCGTCTTCGTCACGAACGCCACGACCGGGATGAACATCGTCGCTCGGTCCATGCCTCTCGAGACCGGCGACGAGGTCGTCTCGACCGATCACGAGTACGGGGCGGTCGACCGCATGTGGCGGTTCCTCTGCCAGAAGGCGGGTGCGCGCTACGTCCGCGCGGCCGTCCCGGTGCCCATCAGCTCGGCGGAAGAGGTCGTGGAGGCGGTCTGGTCGAGAGTCACGCCGCGCACGCGCGTCCTCTCCCTTTCGCACATCACCTCGCCCACCGCGATCCTGTTCCCCATCGTCGAGCTCGTTCGCCGTGCCAGGGAAGAGGGGATCACGACCGTCGTCGATGGCGCGCACGCCCCCGGCCAGATTCCCCTCGACCTCCCGGCCCTGGGAGCCGACTTCTATACCGGCAACTGCCACAAGTGGATGATGGCCCCCAAGGGCGCCGGGTTCCTCTACGCACGGCGCAACAGGCAGGGACTCCTCGAGCCTCTCGTCGCGTCGTGGGGCCTCGAGCCGGAAAAGCCGGGGCCGTCGCGGTTCGTCGACCTTCACGAGTGGCAGGGGACGCGCGACCTTGCCGCGTTCCTCTCCGTTCCGGAGTCGATTCGGTTCATGAGAGAGCATGACTGGGACCTTGTGCGCGAGGGTTGTCACGACCTCGTTCGCCGGGCGCGAGTCGCCGTCTCAGAGATCACAGGACTTCCGCCTCTCACGCCCGACTCCGCGGACTGGTACGTCCAGATGGCCGCCTTCCCCCTCCCGGCCGTCTCCGCGGAAGCGTTCCAGCGCCGACTGTTCGACGAGTTCCGGATCGAGATCCCCGTCATCCCCTGGGACGCCCGGGCGCTTCTGCGCCTCTCCGTCCAGGGGTACAACACGCAGGAGGACGTCGACCGCCTGGTCGCGGCGCTTGCGAGCCTCCTCGGGACGGCTTAGTAGGGCCAAACGCTCGCGCGTCGGGCTTCCCCGCGCCTCACCGCCTGCAGGAGGGGAGGCCGCCCTTGCGGCCGTGGTGCGCCTCGCACGCGGCGCAGTCGCCGTGGCGCTCGCACTTCGTCTTTGGGCAGGGGTAGTCGGCCTTCCTCGCCACGGGGTCCGGACTCGCTTCTTTCCCTCTCTCACGTCGCTCGGTCGGTGCCACGCGCACCACCTTGAGCCTTCGTCTCAGGGACGTTCGTGACGAACCGCCGACCGTCCTCGTGGCAGACGAGCTGGATTGTTTGTCGGCCGGAGATCGCCGCCGGAGGGAGCCCTCCGCCCGGCTCGACCCACTGCCCGCACATCCAGAAGTTCGAGAGGCCTGGCAGGGTCTTCTTCATCCGCAGCGCGATCGTCTCGGGCGTCACCATCCAGCCTTCGAAGCTTCCCTGCCAGTTCCCGGTGTAGCGCACGAAGGTGACCGGCGTCGCGACGTCGCGCATCTCGACTCGCGCGGCGGTCCCGGGGAAACGGCGATCCAGAAGCCCAATCACCGTCTCGGCCACCTTGGCCTTCTCCGCGTCGTACCGCTTGGGGTCTTTCCGCAGGCCCTCCCACCACTCGAGGCTCGACGGGATCATGCACGTGACCGCGGTCTTCCCGGGAGGGGCGAGCGTGGGATCCTGGTTGAAGATGTGGAAGCCGATCGACTCGAGCTTCTGATCGGCGATCCGCACGGGCTCAGGAAGCTCCCACTGCAGGCCCGAGACCGTCTTCGGCGCGTCGGCGAAGCTCCGGCCGACGCCCAGCCCCACGAAGACGAGGGCGGGGAAGGGCTGAAGGGTCTCGTAGTAGCCGTGAACCGTGTCGTCGACAAACGCGCCCTCCAAGAGGTCAAAGAGGGTCGAGTGCCCGTCGGCCGCGGAGATCACGGTGTCGGCCTGGTGCTCCGTCCCGTCCGCGAGTCGGACGCCCACGGCCCGGTTCCCCTCCACGAGGATCTTCGCCACGCGCGCCTTGTAGTGCACCTCGCCGCCGAGCGTGCGGTATCGGTCCTCGATCGCCTGCGCGAACGCGAGCGACCCGCCGATCGGGTAGCCCGC
>JAPLGE010000054.1 GCA_026390315.1 Candidatus Bipolaricaulota bacterium | reverse complement strand
GAGTAAGCGGTATCCCGCTGTTCTCTCTGGATGAGGAAGACAGAGTGCATAAGGAGGTCAATCAGATGCCTGCAATGGAAAGCGCGGCCGACAGAGGCCCATGGAAGCCCCTCGTCGCCGTCCTGCTCTTGGTCAGCCTGACGGCGGGGCTCACCGCGTGTCGGGGGTTCTTCGGACAGGCGCCGATCGCGCTCCTGGACGTGAACCCCAGGACCGACGAGGAGGTGCCGGTCGAAGTCCTCTTCGACATCAGCGGGTCAAACGACCCGGATGGGACGATCACGAGCTATGTCCTGGACTTCGATGACGGGTCCACGCAGACGGGGAGTGATGTCAGTGCGGCCATTCCCCCTCACACGTACACGGTCGCGGGGACCTACACGGTGATCCTCAGAGTGACCGACAACGACGGCCGGATCGGGATGGATTCCGAGATCGTCGTCATCGGGCCGGCGATGCTCACCTTCGCGAGCGACCGGGGGGTGGACGGGGACTACGACATCTGGCGGATGAAGGCGAACGGGACCGACGCGCAGATCGTTCTGAACACACCGGAAGACGAGTTCTTTCCAGATCTCGTGCGCGGGACGCGCGGCAAGATCGCCTACGCCTCGAACGCGGCGCAGACCCCGTCGACCGCGACGTGGGAGATCTGGACGATGACCGTCGAGGGGAATCATGCCAACCAGCTGACGACCCAGACGCTATCAAACCAACTCGAACCGAGCTGGTCGTCCGATGGGACGAAGATCGCCTACGCCTCGAACGTGGCCCAGACCCCATCGATGACGACGTGGGAGATCTACACAATGCCCGCCGCCGGGGGGAGCCCGACCAAGCTGACGTCGCAGAGCCCCTCCTGCGCGATCGCGCCGGCCTACTCGCCGGTGAACGACGACCTCGTCTTCGTCTCCTGCGACAACACGGCCCCCTCCAACAAGAGCTCAATCTGGTTGTTGCCCGCGGGAGGAGACCCGGGGGACGCGTACAAGCTCAAAGACACGACGGGCGAGGACGGCGCCGTCTCTCCGGCCGGATTCCTGACTGGTCTGAGCCCAGCGCTGGGTCTCCCCGCCGGGATGGGGATCTCCAAGCCGGCCTGGTCGCCCGGCGGGACGAAGCTCGCCTTCTCGACGGACAAGGACGGGGACATCGACATCTACGTCATGGACGCTGACGGGAACAACCTGAAGACGCTTGAGGCGTACGTGGTGGGGCTCCTCGGCACGCCCGTCTCGGACATCACGACGGACAAACACGAGTTCTGCCCATACTGGTTGGAGGACGGGTCCGGCCTCGTCTTCGTCAGGGAAGAGGATTCCGGCGCCTACAACCTGTACAAGGTCTCCTTCTCCACCGGCCTCGTCACGCAGCTCACCTCGGACGGCACGGGGAACAACGTCACGCCGGCGGCGAAGAAGTAGGCAGAACCCGCGGACGGGGGCGAGCACCTCCCTCGCCCCCGTCACCTCTTTCTAGTCCCGACCTTCTTCCCTTCTCCAAAGGAGTCCTGCCCCCCCGCCGACGGCCAGGAGCGCGTAGGAAAGGGGTTCTCCCCACGAGCTGTACGCCGACCGGTCCCGGCGCCGGGCCGCCTGGACAAGCGTGACGCCCTCCTCTTCCTCCTCCACGAGGATTCGCCCGCGCGCGTCGACCAGGCCGGAGATCCCTCCGTTTGCCGACTGGATGAGGAAGCGACGGGTCTCCACCGCCCGGAAGACGTCGGCGGCAAAGTGCTCGCGCAGCTCAGAACTCCCCACGAACCACGCGTCGTTCGTCACGGTGACGAGGAGGGTCGCTCCCCTCGCGACCAGGGCGCGCGATGCCGCGGGGAAAGTCGTCTCGAAGCAGATCGGCGTTCCCAGTTCGCCGATCGGGGTGAACCGCTCTCCTGGCGTGATGTCGACCGGGAGGAGCGAATCGAACAGGCGTCCGAGGCCGAGTTGGCCTCCTGCGCGAGGCGGACGAACTCCGGAAGGAGCCTCTGATCGCGCAGAATGTAGTCCGGGAGGATCGTCTCCGGGAAGACGATCAGCTCCGGACGAAGCGCGGCCGCCTTCTCTCCCAGGGCCAGGTAGCGGGCGAGGAGTGATTCGAGGCTCTCTCCGCCAAACCTCGCCTCCTGAGGAACCTCCGACGTGATGATGGCGACCGCGACCGTCTCCCCGTCTCGCGCGATCGGGATAAGCGAGAAGGCGGCAAGCAGTCCGACCATCCCTAGGCCTAGGGCAACGTAGGCGCGACGCCTCCTCCACGCGAGGTAGAGAGCGACGTTCGTGAAGACGATCCCCGCGGTCAGGGCGAACGGGCCGAGAGACGCGGCGGCCTGGATAAGGGAGGGGTACCGGTACAGGGAGAGATAGAGATCCGAGAAGCCGACGCCGAGGGGCCCGAGCGCCCTCAAGAGCTCAAGGAAAGCGAAGACGGCTGGTGCGAAGAGGAGAAGCGCGAGGCCCGTCCGGCGCCTCTTCATGAACCACCCGACGACGAGGCCGAAGAGGCCCACGTACAGCGCGAGGTAGGCCGCGAGGAGGACGTACCCCGGGACGACGAGGGGGGTGAACCGGAAGAGGGTGAGGATCCAGCGCATGTCGATCGCGAAGAAGGCGAACCCGGCGACGAACCCCGCTAGGAATCCGCCCCCTCCTTCGAGGGCGAAGAAGAGGGGAACCAGGCCGACGAACGCGAGCGGACCGAGCCCGAGCCCAGGCATGGCGAGCGCGACCGTCGCGCCCGCAAGGAGCGCGAGGAGCGCTTTTCTTCCCTTCTTCGCTGTCATATACTCGGTAATCATAGCGCGGGAGGAAGTGAAGCATGCATCCCGTCCTGGTAAAGATCGGGCCGATCGTCATCCGCTACTACGGCCTCATGTATGTGATCGCCATCACCCTCGGTGCGGCCCTCTTGGCCAGGGAAGCGCGGCGTAAGGCCCTTCCGCTTTCGAGCGAAGGAGTCCTCGACCTCCTCCTCGTGACGATCCCGGCGGCGATCATCGGGGCACGCCTGTACTACGTCCTCTTCCAGTGGGGCTACTACGGGCGCCACCCGCTCGACATTCTCAAGGTGTGGCAGGGCGGGCTCGCCATTCATGGCGGCGTGATCGCGGGAGCCCTGGCGGTCTTGGCCTTCTCGCGGGTGAAGAAGGTTACCTTCTGGCCCCTGGCGGACGCCATCGTGCCCAGCCTCGTCCTCGGCCAGGCGATCGGCCGGATCGGGAACCTCATGAACGGAGACGCCTACGGCCTCCCAACTCGTCTGCCTTGGGGCATTCACTTCCCTCCAGACTCGCCGGTCGGCCGCGCCTATCCGGGACTCGCGACCCACCCGTCGATGATCTACGAGATGATCCTCGATGTCCTCGTCTTCGCCTATCTATGGGGGATCCGAAAGAAGGGCTACCGCGACGGGTTCCCGACCGCCATGTACGTCATCCTGTATTCCCTAGCGCGGTCCTTGGTCAGTTTCTCTCGCGGCGACGATCTCTTCCTTGGGCCGATCCGCGCCCCTCACGCGATCAGCGCCGTCCTCGTCATCGGGTTCACGGCGTTCATCCTGTGGCGTCGTCTCTACGAGAGGACTACGCCTGAAACCGTTCGCCTAGGTAGAAGCGACGGGCGAGGGGGTCGGCGAGGATCTCCGCCGGAGAGCCCGCGGTAATCACCCTCCCGTCGCTGACCAGATAGGCGTGGTCGGTCACGGAGAGGGTGTCGCGCACGTTGTGGTCCGTGATAACGAGGCCGATCCCGCGCGCCTTCAGCCTCACGATCTCCTCCTGCAGCTCGGCGACCGAAATGGGGTCGATTCCGGAGAAGGGCTCGTCGAGGAGGAGGTAGGAGGGAGACGTGGCGAGCAGCCGAGCGATCTCGAGGCGTCGCCGCTCCCCGGAGGAGAGGGTCCGGGCCGAACTCCCGCGCAGATGCTCGAGGCCAAACTCGTGAAGCAGGTCCTCGCGGATCCCCTTGCGCTTCGCGGGCGGGGTTGACCGCTCGAGGACGAGGTCGAGATTCCCTTCCACCGACGCGCGGGTGAAGACCGACGGCTCCTGCGGGAGGTAGCCGATGCCGCGCCGTGCCCTCTGGTAGAAGGGGAGGGACGAGACGTCCTCCCCTTCGAGAAGAACCTTCCCCTCCTCGCAGGGGAGGAAGCCGATCATCATGTAGAAGGTCGTTGTCTTGCCGGCCCCGTTGGGCCCGAGGAGGCCGATGACCCTCCCCGGCTCGACCTTCAGGGAGAGACGGTCCACGACGCGGCGGCCGCCGTAGCTCTTGGCGAGTCCCTGTGCCTCAAGCACCGTTCTCACCCCTGAAGAAGCCTGGCTCGAGGACCACTCGGACGACCCCCGTCGCTTCGGAGCCGGCCGTCGTGAGGGTGATCGCGTCCGCAGAGAGCGTAGCCCAGGAGAGAGTCCCCCGTACGCTCCCCGACAGGCGGACCTCTTCGTTTGCTCTCTCGTAGTCGATCCGCTCGCAGGAGTAGGTCTCGTCCTCGCCCTCGATGGAGAGCTCGCCGGAGAGGACGAGACGCTCGCCGTCTCCCTCGAGGGTCTTGCCGACGACGCGCAGAAGGGAAGGGCGATCGATCGTGGCGGTGAACCCCTCCGAGACCGACCAGCGATCCTCGTTCAGAAGGTAGAGAAACTCGTGCGCGTCCACCGTCACGCCCTCCGAGGCAATCGCCACGCGGTGCGAGGTGAGGAGGTCGGCGGACTGGTTCCACACGAGTTCGTCCGTCTCGAGTCGATACCCGTCGTCGCTCGAGATCACCACGTTTCCCCTCAAGACGGCCTCCTTTCCCGCGGAGACGAGCGTCTCGCTCCGCGCACGCAGCGCCTCCCTTCCTGCCTTGTAGAAGACAATCTCCGGACTCGCGAGGCTCCCCACGTCGGCTTGGATCGTCCCTCCCGCCGCCGTCACCATCCAAGCAGCGTTCCCCTCCGCGTCGTAGCCGCGAAGGACGACGCCCGTCGCCCGAGTGGCCGGGGAGGCCTCCTCCCCCGGGGAAGAGCGAAGGGGGAGGGTGACGGCCCCGCCGATCACGGCGAGGGCGACGAGGAGGAGGCTCCGCGCTCGATGCATGCCCTGAGAAACCCGCTGAACAAGGGATGTGGTGAGAGGAAGTGCGACTTGAACTCTGGGTGGAACTGCACTCCCACGAACCACGGGTGGTCCGCAAGCTCGATGATCTCGACCAGACGGTCGTCCGGCGAGGTTCCCACGATCCGCATTCCCGCCGTCTCGAACCGCTCCCGATAGGACGAATTGAACTCGTAGCGGTGCCGGTGGCGCTCGTCGATCCGGTCGACGCCGTAGCAGGCGCGGCTCTTGGATCCTCTCCGGAGGAGGGTCGGGTACGAACCGAGGCGCATCGTTCCCCCCTTCTCCTTGACTCCGGCCTGCTCTTCAAGGAGATCGATCACGGGGTGGGGGGTGTCCGGGGCGAACTCCGAGCTGTTGGCCCCGGTGAGCCCCAGGCGGTCCCGGGCGAACTCGATCGCGGCGCACTGGAGGCCGAGGCAGAGTCCAAGAAAAGGGATTCCATGCTCACGGACGTGGCGGACCGCCTCGACCTTTCCCTCGATCCCGCGGTCGCCAAACCCTCCGGGTACCAGCAACCCATCCACTCCGTCGAGGTGGAGAGCGGGTCCATCCCGGGCAACCGCCTCCGCGGGAATCCAATCGACGTTCACCTCGGTGTCCAGAGCGACTCCGGCGTGGACGAGGGCCTCGCCGATGCTTATGTAGGAATCCTTCAATTCCACGTACTTCCCGACGACCCCGATCCGCACGTGCCGAGAGGGATGGCGGAGCCGCGAGACGAGCTCGCTCCAGCGGTCGACGTTCGCCTCTTCCGAACCGATCCCGAGACGCTCGGCAATCCGGCGGTCGAACCCTTGTTGTCTCAAGACGAGCGGGACCTCGTAGATCGACGCGAGGTCGGGGTCCTCGATCACGTTCTCCGGGTCCACGTCGCAGAACAGGGCGATCTTGCGCTTGACGGACTCCGGGAGAGGGCGTCCGCAGCGGGCGACGATCGCGTCCGGCTGAATCCCGATCGCCCGCAGCTCCTTCACGCTGTGCTGCGTCGGCTTGGTCTTCAGCTCGTCGGACGTCGAGAGGAGCGGCAGGAGCGTGAGGTGAACGAAGAAGGTGTCCTCGCGAGGGAGGTCGTCCTTCAGTTGGCGGAGCGCCTCCAAGAACGGAAGGCCTTCGATGTCGCCCACCGTCCCGCCCACCTCGACGACGGCGATCTGCGCCCCGCTTTGGTCGAGGGGGAGCTGGATCAGCCGCTTGATCTCGTCCGTGATGTGTGGGATCACCTGGACGGTCTTGCCGAGGAAGGCTCCGGCCCTCTCCTGACGGATCACGTTCCAGTAGACCTGTCCGGTCGTGAGGTAGTTCGCTCTTGTGAGTTCCTCGTCAAGGAACCGCTCGTAGCGACCGATGTCGAGGTCGGTCTCCAACCCGTCGCGGGTGACGAACACCTCCCCGTGTTCGTAGGGGTTCATCGTTCCGGCGTCCAGGTTGACGTAGGGGTCGATCTTCTGCAGGGTCACTCGATATCCGCGGAGCTTGAACAGGAGCCCGATAGAGGCCGCCACGACTCCCTTCCCGAGGCCGGACAGGACCCCGCCGGTGACGAAGATGAACTTGCGCAACGATCGGCCTCCGCTTCTGCACACTCACTACCTTCGTGCATACGATATGCACATGGCGCGTTCTGCGCAAGCACGCTTGGTCGTTGTAGCGGGGGAACCCCCATGCTATAATGCGGCACTCCTGACGCACGAGAAAGGATCGATACGGCATGCTAAGAGTCATTCTGCAGGTTGTGTTTTTCTCTGACTGCTTTGTCCTGATGGGTCTGGTGCTCCTCCAAATGAGCGAGCACTCCGGGCTCGGCGGCGCCTTCGGTTCCGGAATGTCGAGCACCGTGTTCGGACGAGACGAGGCCAGGGATCCCCGGAGGACGCTGATCACCGTCCTGGCCGGCCTGTTCATGCTCGTGGGGTTTGTGTTGTCCATCCTGTAGCAAGACCGATCGCGAGGAGGAATGCCGCGATGCCGTTGATCGAGGTGAGAGACCTCAAGACGTACTTCTACACCGAGGATGGTGTCGTGCGCGCCGTCGACGGCGTGGACTTCACCATCGAGCCAGAGAAGACCCTGGGGATCGTGGGGGAGAGTGGCTGCGGGAAGTCGGTCACGGCCCTCTCGATCATGGGTCTTGTGCAGTCGCCGCCCGGCAAGATCGAGGGCGGCGAGATTCTCTACCATCGGGACGGAAAGGTGACTGACCTTACGACGCTCAACCCGAAGGGACGCGAGATGCGCTCGATCCGCGGGAACGAAATCGCCATGATCTTCCAGGAGCCGATGACCTCCCTGAACCCGGTCTACACGATCGGGAACCAGATCATGGAGGCGATCATCCTTCACCAACAGCTCCGCAAGAAGAAGGCGCACGCCAAGGCGATCGAGATGCTTCGGGCGGTGGGAATCCCCCTTCCGGAGCAGCGGGTCGACGAGTACCCGCACCAGCTTTCGGGCGGGATGCGCCAGCGGGCGATGATCGCCATGGCCCTCTCCTGCAACCCGTCCCTTCTGATCGCCGACGAGCCGACGACGGCCCTGGACGTGACCATTCAGGCGCAGGTCCTTGAGCTGATGAACGCCCTGCGACAGGAGTTCAAGGCGGCGATCCAGTTCATCACTCACAACCTCGGCGTGATCGCCCGGATGGCCGACGACGTCGTGGTGATGTACCTCGGTCGGATCGTGGAGGGAGCGAGCGTGGAGGAGGTCTTCCACAATCCCAAGCATCCCTACACTCAAGGACTCATGAACTCGATCCCGTCGCTCGCTTCGAGAAAGGAACGCCTCGTCCCGATCAAGGGGGTTGTTCCCGACCCGTTCGAAGTGCCGGCAGGATGTGGGTTTGAACCGCGCTGTCCGCACGCGATGGAGATCTGCAAGACCCAGATCCCCCCGCTCAAGGACGTGACTCCTGGGCATCAGGCCGCCTGTTGGCTGTACTCGTAGAGAGGTGAGAGAGGTTGCCTTCCGACAACATCCTGCTTGAGGTCAAGCACCTAAAGAAGTTCTTCCCTGTGCGCAAGGGGGTCCTGCGCCGTGTCGTCGCCCAGGTCAAGGCGGTCGACGACGTCGACATGTACATCAAGGAAGGCGAGACGCTCGGCCTGGTTGGCGAGAGCGGTTGCGGCAAGACGACCGCCGGCCGAACGATCCTGCGCCTGATTGAACCGACCGGGGGGGAGATTCTCTTCCGCAGCAAGAAGCTGGCGGCCGCCGGAGAGGAGTACCGGATCGTGAACATCGCCACGGCGTCTCGCAGGGCCCTCAAGGCGCTGCGGCGAGACATGCAGATTATCTTCCAAGACCCCTACTCCTCCCTCAACCCGCGCATGACGGTCGGGAGCATCGTCGGTGAGCCGCTTCTCGTGCACGGGATTTCGAGAGGAAGCGAGCGCGAAGATCGCGTTCGCGAGCTTCTGGGCGCGGTGGGCCTCAAGCCGGACCACATGAAGCGCTATCCGCACGAGTTCTCGGGTGGACAGCGCCAACGGATCGGGATCGCGCGCGCCCTCGCGCTCGACCCGCAGTTGATCGTGGCCGACGAGCCGGTCTCGGCCCTGGACGTCTCAATCCAGGCGCAGGTGCTGAACCTCCTCGAGGACCTACAGGGCGAGTTCGGCCTGACGTACCTGTTCATCGCTCACGACCTCTCCGTCGTCAGGCACATCAGCGATCGAGTCGCCGTGATGTACCTGGGGAAGATCGTGGAGCTCGTCGAGACGGAGCAGCTGTTCACCAACCCGAGGCACCCCTACACCGAGGCCCTCATGTCGGCGGTTCCGGTGCCGGACCCCGACTACAAGGTGGAGCGAATCCTCCTCGAAGGGGACGTGCCAAGCCCGGTGAATCCCCCCTCCGGCTGCTACTTCCACCCGCGCTGCCGCTACGCCAAGGAGATCTGCTCGCAAGAGCTGCCCCTCTACCGAGATCTGGGCGGGGAACACTTCGTCACCTGCCACTTCGCGGACGCGCTTCGCCTCCAGCCCGTTCGCACGGGGTGATCCTCCTTCTCGGAACGCAGAACGAGGGGAAGCTTGCGGAGCTGCGCGAGCTTCTGGCTCGGGTTCGGGGAGTCGAGCTGCTCAGCTTCCATGAGCGTCCGTTCTCTCTTGTCGAGGAATCCGGGACGACCTTTTTCGAGAACGCTCTCCTCAAGGCCCGGGCGATCTCGCGAGAGACGAGCCTCCCCGTCTTGGCTGAGGACGCGGGGCTCGAGGTTGTGTCCCTCGGGGGCGCTCCAGGCGTCCTCTCGGCGCGTTTCTCCGGCCTTCCCGTGGACACCACGCGCAACAACGCCCTCCTCCTCGCGCGCCTCGCTGGCGTGAACGATCGTCGAGCCCGCTTCGTCGCCTACGCAGTCCTGCGGCTTCCGGACGGCCGCGAGTTTTCAAGCAAAGGGGTTCTTTCCGGGAGAATCGGCGAGAGCCCTCGCGGGGAGGGTGGGTTCGGCTACGACCCTCTGTTTGTTCCCGAGGGCCAGGCCCTCACCTTGGCCGAGCTTCCGCGCCCGGAGAAGAATCGGATCAGCCACCGCCGGCGGGCGATAGACGGACTGCGCGACGCCCTCGAGCGGGTCGCTCACGAGGAGTCACCCGCGGGGGGCAGGGTCTTCTGAAACTCGGCGAGAGTCCGGCGTTGCTCGGGAGAGAGGCGCGTGGGGACGATCACCTGGATCTCGACGAAGTGGTCTCCTTTTCCTCCCCCTCCGTGCAGGTCCGGGAGTCCCTTCCCCCGGAGCCGGGCGACCGCGCCCGGTTGGGTCCCGGCGGGGACGGTGAGTGTCTCCTCGCCCCACAACGTGTCGACCTTTACCTTCGTCCCGAGGGCGGCGTCGGCGTAGTGGATCTTGATCGAGGAGTGAACGTCTCGTCCATCTCGTCGGAAACGGGGGTGCGGGATGACCTCGATCACGATGTACAGGTCGCCGGCGGGCCCACCTCCGAGTCCGACGTTCCCTTGACCGGCGAGCCTCAGCCGTAATCCGTTGTCCACGCCGGCGGGGACGCTGATCGAGATGCGGCTCAGCTCCTTCGTGCGGCCGGTTCCGTGGCAGCGTCGGCAAGGCTTCTCGACGATCTCACCCTCGCCGCCGCATTCGGGGCACGCGCGGACGTTGATGAAGCTTCCGAGGAGGCTTTGCTGGCGGTGCTCCACTTGTCCCCGCCCTTGGCAGGTGGGGCAGGTTCGCTTGGAGCTTCCCGGCTCCATCCGGCTTCCTCCGCACTGGTTGCAGGCGACCTGGCGGGGAGCGGTGATCTTCATCCGCGCTCCGCTTGCCGCGTCCTCCAGGGTGATCCGCAGCCTGTACTCGATGTCCTCGCCCTGGCGGGTCCGCTCGGCACGGGTTGCGCTCCGCGCCGCTCCCTGGCGGAAGAAGAGATCGAACAGGTCGTCGACGCCTCCGAAACCGAAGTCGGAGAAGGCCTCGCGCGCGCGGCGGAAGTCGGTCGAACTGAAGTCGAAGCCTTGGGCCGGGCCGGCGTGGCCGAAGCGGTCGTACTGAGCCCGCTTCTCCGGGTCGGAGAGGATCTCGTAGGCCTCGGTCGCTCGCTTGAAGTCCTCCTCCGCCTTCTTTCGATCCTTGGGGTTCTTGTCGGGATGAAGCTCCTTCGCCTTTTGGCGATAAGCCTTCTTGACCTCGTCAACCGGAGCGTCACGGGTCACCCCGAGGATCTCGTAATAGTCGCGCTTGGCCACGCCACTCCCTTCGGACTATCTCGTCCTATTTGGAATCATACTCGGCGTCGACGTACCCGCCGTCTCCGGGCGTGGAGTCCTTGGAGGCGTTCGGCGGCGATCCTCCCTCGGCCGCGCGCTTGTACGCCTCCTCGCCGACCTCCTGCGAGTTCTTCGCGAGTTCGTCCATGGCGCGGCGAATCTCCTCCGCGCTCGCGTTCTGCGAGAGCTTCTCCCGCAGGCGTCGTAGCTGGTCCTCGATCTCCCCGCGTTTCTGCGCCGACACCTTGTCGCCGAGGTCGGCCAGGGCCTTCTCCACGGAGTAGACCAGCTGGTCCGCGCGGTTCTTCACTTCCACTTGCTCGGCCTTCTTCTTGTCTTCCTCGGCGTGCTCTTCGGCCGCTCGTCGCATCCGTTCGATCTCGTTCTCGTCGAGACGCGAGGAGTCCTTGATCGTGATGGACGCGCTCTTTCCGGTCGCCTTGTCTTTCGCCGTGACGTGTAGGATCCCGTCCGCGTCGATGTTGAACGTGACGTCGATCTGCGGCACCCCGCGCGGGGCGGGCGGAAGGCCGGTCAACTGGAACTTCCCGAGCGGCTTGTTGTCCGCCACCATCTTGCGCTCTCCCTGGGCGACGTGGATCTCCACGCTCGGCTGGTTGTCCTCGGCCGTGGTGAAGGTCTTCGTCTTCTCCGTGGGAACCGTCGTGTTCCGCTCGACGAGCGGCGTGGCGATGCCGCCGAGGGTCTCGATGGAGAGGGTGAGAGGGGTAACGTCCAAGAGGACGATGTCGCTCACCTCCCCTGCCAAGACCGCGCCCTGGATGGCCGCGCCGGCCGCGACGACCTCGTCCGGGTTGATCTCCTTGTTGATCTTCCCGGGGATCCGCGCGGCCACCAACTCCTGGACCTTGGGGATCCGCGTCGAACCGCCGACAAGGACGACCTGGTCGATGTCCTTGGCTTCCTTCTTCGCCGCCTGCAGGGCGGCGTCGACGATGTGGATCGTCCGCTGCAAGTAGTCGTCGACCATCTGCTCGAACTTCGCCCGCGTCAGCTTCTTCTCCAGGTGCTTCGGCCCGCTGGCGTTCGCGGTGACGTACGGCAGGTTAATCGTGGTCTCCATGCGGCTGGAGAGCTCCATCTTCGCCGCCTCGGAGGCGTCCTTCAGGCGCTGCATCGCGCTCGGGTCGCCGGTGAGGTCGATTCCCGTGTCTCGCCGGAACTCGTCCATGAGCCAGTCCATGATCCGCCGGTCGAAGTCGTCCCCTCCGAGCTGGGTGTCGCCGTCGGTCGCCACGACCTCGAAAACCCCATCGCCGATCTCCAGAATGGAGACGTCGAACGTCCCCCCGCCCAAGTCGTAGACGAGGATCGTCTGGTCCTCCGACTTGTCGAGGCCGTAGGCGAGGGCGGAGGCCGTCGGCTCGTTGATGATGCGCATGACCTCCAAGCCGGCGATCCGGCCAGCGTCCTTGGTCGCCTGGCGCTGCGAATCGTTGAAGTAGGCCGGGACCGTGATCACGGCCTTGGTGACCTTTCCGCCAAGGTGATCCTCGGCGTCCTTCTTCATCTTCTGGAGGATCAGCGCCGAGATCTGCTCGGGCGTGTACTCCGTTGCCTTCCCGTCCTGCTCGATCCGCACGCGGAAGTCCGTTCCCATTTTGCGCTTGATGGAAGCGATCGTGCGCTTGGGGTTCGTGATGGCCTGGCGCTTGGCCAGGCGGCCGACCAGCCGCTCCCCCGTGTCGGTGAACGCGACCACGGAGGGAGTCACCCGCTCCCCTTCTGCGTTCGTAATCACCTCCGGCGAGCCGCCTTCCATGACGGCGACGCAGGAGTTCGTCGTTCCCAGGTCAATGCCGATGATCTTCTCTCTCATGTCGTCTCCTCCCGTTGACCCTTCCCTTTGCTCACTTTCACCTTGCTCGGCCTCAGCACGCGGCCGTTTCGCAGATAGCCGGTCTCGAACTCCTCGAGGACCACGTTGGGCTCCTGGTCGCTTTGGACGCCGAGGAGCGCCTCGTGCCGCGCGGGGTCGAACAGCTGACCGATCACCTGGATCGGCGAGACCCCTTTTTGCTTCAGGATCTCCGCAAACTGCGCGAAGACGCGTTCCACTCCCTCGACGAACGCCTGTGCGTCCTTGTCCCCGTTGTAGTTTCGGAACGCGCGCTTCAGGTTGTCGTACAGGGGGAGGAAGTCGAGGACCTCCTGGTCGGAGATCCGCTCCGCCGCCGCCGCGGTCTCGCGCAGCATGCGCTTCTTGTAGTTCTCAAACTCAGCCTGCAGTCTCTGCAGTCGGTCGACGCAGGAACGGACCTCCTCCTTGGCGAGGACCTCCCCTGCGTCGGCCGAGCGGACCTCGGCTCCCTCCTGGTCCGCCTCTCCAGGGCCTCGGTCACGTCCCTGGTCCTGATCGGGTTTCATTCTGACTCCTTTGAGGGGCGCGCGCATGACGCGACAAGCAGGGCCTCCAGGCGGTTCGCGACGTACGTGGTCGCCGACAGGGCCTTACCGTAGTCCGCCCACAGCGGGCCGATCACGCCGAGGACTCCGGAGTGCGGTCGGTAATCGCACGTCACCACGCTGTAGTCCTCCAGGCCGCCGTGCAGGCAGTCCCCCACGGAAACCACGAGTCCACACTTGGTTCCTCGCGCCTTTCGGACGGCCTCGATGAACCCCGCCTCGTCTTCCATGCCGTGGATCAGGTTCACGAACTGATCGAGCGCCCCGTGCGGGTTGACCTCTTGGAGCACGTCGACGAGGTTGAGGGTTCCCTCGAAGTAGAGGCGTTCCTGCATTCTGCGCTCGAGGAGGCTCCGCAGAACGAGGAGCGCGGCGCGGACGGGCCGGTCGTACCACCCCTCCGGGCTCTCTTCCAGAGCCAGTCTCCCGATCTCATCCAGCCGCATGCCACGCAGGTTCCCGTTGATCACCGCCATCACCCGCTCCGTCTCCTCCCGCGAGAGGTCCTCTTCGAGAGGGATCAGCCCGTGCTCGACGACGCCCAGGTCGGACACGATGACGAGCAGGGCCAGTCGCGGGTCCATCCTCACCAAGACGACCCGGTCGAGGCGGGTCTCCTCCAGACGGGGCGCGATGACGAACCCCGCGTACCCAGTGATATGCCCGAGGAGGAACGCCGTCTGGCGCATCGTCTCTCCCACCTCGAGGCACCTCATCTCGTACGCCTCGACGACCTCTAGGCGCTCTTTCTTCGCGAGCTTGGAGAGGTCGAGGAGCCAGTCGACGAAGAAACAATACCCTTTCTTTGTGGGGATGCGGCCGGAGGACGCGTACGGCTTCTCGATGTACCCTCCCTCCTCGAGCGCCGTCATGTCGTTGCGCACGGTGGCCGAACTCACGAGAAGCCCGTAGTCCTCGAGGATCATCCTCGAGGAGACCGGCTCGCGGCGCCGGATGAAGCGGTCCACGATCTCCTTCAGTATCAGCCTTTGCCTTTCTGGAAGCATCATTTCCCTCACTTAGCACTCTGCCTAGTCGCCTGCTAAGCATAGTCCGTTCCGTCCTCTTTGTCAATCGTAGTGGGAAGAGAAACGGGTTCGGGATGGCGACCTCTTGACACGTCGGTCGATTTCCCCTACCATGGCGCCAGCCATGACCGAAGCGAACGCAACTCTCAAGAGCCCGGTTGTCAGCGGCGCGTTCTCTTTCTGCTGGTATTGGTTTAGCGCTGGCTTTCCTCGCTCCGCCTAGGCGTTAGGCCGCGCGGACAGGAAAGCCAGGAGACGACTACAGGCAAGGCCTGTGGTCGGTTTTTTTTGGGACGAAGGAGGTAGAAGAGCACAGGAGGTTTGAAGCGGACGGTCAAACGGGCAACGAAAGACACGGGCACGCGCAAAGGAGGACAAGGTGAGACGACTGGTTCAGGGTGTGGTACTGGGTCTACTCGTTCTAGGTCTGGGGGCGGCCCTCGTGGGAGGGGCGCCGATCAAGATCGGGATCTGCAAGATCGTCGAGCATCCGGCTCTCGACGCGGTCGAGCGCGGAACGATCGCCGCCCTAGCCGCGGCGGGATACCGTGAAGGGAAAGAAGTGGAGTACCTCTGGGCGAGTGCGCAGGGCGACCCGAACAACGCGACGCCCATCGCCCAGAACTTCCGCTCGCAGGGAGTGAGCGTCGTAGTCGCCATTTCGACGCCGATGGCGCTCGCCGCGGCCGAGGTGTTCAAAGGAACGGATACGGCGATCGTCTTCTCGGCGGTCACCGATCCGGTTGCGGCCGCCCTGGTGGCGAGCGCGACGGATCCGAGCGGGAACGGGAACGTCACCGGGGTCTCGGATTTGATCGACGTGGCTTCCGACCTTAAGCTCCTGCGCGAGCTCTCTCCCTCGATCAAACGGGTCGGGATCGTGTACAACCCGGGAGAGGCGAACTCGGACCGCCTGACGCGGAATGCCGAAGCGGCCGCCCCAGGCCTGGGCCTTGTGATCATCAAGGCGGTCGCCGACAGCACGGCAAACGTCGCCATGGCGGCTCAGTCGCTCGTAGGGCGCGTCGACGCGATCTACGTGACGACGGACAACACCGTCGTCTCCGCGATCGACGCCGTGGTCGCCGCGGCGAACGAGGCCAAGATTCCTTTCCTGATGGCGGATCCGACGAGCCTCAAGTTCGGGCCGGCCATCGCCACCGGGTTCGACTACTACCGACACGGCGAGATCACCGGTGGGGTGGTCGCCCAGATCCTCGGCGGGAAGAAGCCGAACCAGATTCCGGTCACCTACCAGACTGGCGCCCAGGTGCAGTTGAACCTCGACGCGGCGGGGAAGATCGGACTTACCTTCCCGCAGACGGTGATCGATCAGGCTTCCGCGATCTACTACGGCGGGACGCTCTGGGAACGCGAATGACTGACTAGACAAGAGCGAGGGAGGGACGATGGTCGCGCTTCTCATGCACGCGGCAGAGCAGGGTCTCGTCTACGGGATTGCGGCTCTGGGGGTCTTTATCTCCTACCGGATCCTGCGGTTCCCCGACCTGACGGTCGACGGAAGCTTCGTGACCGGAGCCGCCATCGCCTCCTCCCTGGTCGTTCTCCAAGGGCTTGACCCCGTGGTCGCCCTTGCGGTCGCCTTCGCCGTGGGGAGCCTCGCGGGCGTTCTGACTGGTCTCCTCAACACGCGCCTGGGGATCACGGACCTCCTCGCGGGGGTCCTCTCCATGATCATGCTCTACTCGATCAACCTGCGGATCATGGGGAGGCCGAACATCTCGCTCCTGCGAGCGGAGACGATCACCCGGAGCATCACGGCCCTCTTCGCGCCGCTCGGAAGCGCCGCCGTGCTCGTCTTCCTTGCCGGGATCGTCCTCTTCATCAAGCTCGTTCTCGACTTCTTCTTCAAGACAGAGGTGGGCCTCGCCCTCCGCGCGACCGGGGACAACGAGGCGATGATCACGGCGCAGGGGGTGAACACGAAGACGATGAAGGTGGCAGGGCTTGCCCTTTCCAACGGCCTCGTCGCCCTCTCCGGAGGGCTCGTCGCCCACTACAGCGGCTTCGCCGACGTGGGAATGGGGATCGGGACGATCGTTACCGGGCTTGCCGCGGTGATTCTCGGCGGGTCGCTCATCCGCTCCCGCCGGGTGGGATGGATGACGGCGAGCGTGCTCCTGGGGTCGCTCATCTACCGGATTGCGGTCATGTTCGCCCTGCGCTACGGGTACGTGATCGGCTTCCAGGCAAGCGACCTCAAGCTCGTCACCTCCCTCCTCGTCATCGTCGCCCTGGTCGTGCCTGCGCTGCGCGATCGGTTCGTGAGGAGGCCCAAGCCATGCTGACGCTCGAGGGAGTCCGCCAGGTCTTCCGCTCCGGCCAGGATCTCGTGGTCGCGCTCGCCGGGATCGACCTGGTCCTCGACCGCGGGGACTTCCTGACCGTGATCGGTTCGAACGGCGCAGGAAAGACCACGCTCCTGCACGTGATTGCCGGAAACCTCATTCCGACCTCCGGGCGCGTCCTGATCGACGGAGAGGACGTCACGGCGACGCCCGCCCACCGCCGCGCGCGCCGGATCGGCCGCATCGTGCAGGATCCGCTCTCCGGGACCGCGCCGACGATGACGATCGCCGAGAACCTCGCTCTGGCCTCGAAGCGGTCCAAGCGATCGCTTGCCGTGGCGCTCACCCGCAGGAGGCGACGGGAGTTCGCGGAGGTGCTCCGGCCGCTTGGGATGGGCCTCGAGCGCCGGCTCGACGACCCCGCCTTCCTCCTCTCCGGAGGCGAACGCCAGGCGCTGACCGTGACGATGGCCACGCTCGCGAGACCGGACATCCTGCTCCTCGACGAGCACACGGCCGCGCTCGACCCGGCGAACGCGCGTCGGATCGGCGAGCTGACCGAGGCCTTCGTCGAGCGGACTGGGCTCACGACCCTCATGGTGACGCACAACATGGAGCAGGCGATCGCGCTCGGGAATCGCCTCGTGATGATGCACAAGGGGAGAATCGTGCTCGAGCTCGGTGGGGAAAAGAAGCGTTCCACGAAGGTTCCGGAGCTTGTTTCCCTCTTCTCCCACCGTCACATCGCAGACGACGAGCTTCTGCTCGAGACGGCTCCCTAGCCCTTCTCGCCGCAGCAGGTCTTGTACTTCTTTCCCGACCCGCAGGGACAGGGATCGTTCCGCCCCGGTCGCTTCGATGTCGCTACGGGCTTTTTCTTCTGCAGGGCCGGCCGAGGCTCCTCTCCCCCGGGACCCGCGTGGATGTACCGGACCGGCCGACTCGGAGCGGCCTGCGGCGCGCCTTCGGCGGTCGCGAGGCGCGGGTTGAGGAGAAGGCGGACGATCTTCTGGGCGGAGTGAGCGAGCATCTCCTGGAACATGACGAACGACTCGCGCTTGAAGGCGATGAGCGGGTCGGTCCCTCCGTACGCCGTCCACCCGATCCCCTCGCGCATGTCGTCGAGCTTGTACAGGTGATCGAGCCACGCCTCGTCGATCAGGGTTAGGATGACGTAGCGCGCGGCTAAGGGGAATCGCGGGCCGAGACGCTCCTTCTGCTTGGCCAGAGCGTGCTCGAGATGGGCGGCCGCCTCCTGGCAGATCTCGTCCGGGCTCTTCTCGGCGAGGGCCTGGGAGGAGAACGGAAGCAAGAGGGAGAGCTCGCGGGCGAGCCCCTCGAGGTTCCACTCCTCCTTCGGGCGAGAGCGGTCGACGTGGGAGGCGACGAGGTTCGAAGCGTACTCCTCGAACAGGCCGGCGAGGTAGTCGTCGAGGTCCCCCTGTTCGACGAACGAGTCTGCCTGGTCGCGAGGAGGCAGGAGGAACCGATCTCGCAGCGCGTAGATCGCCTCGCGCTGCCTGGCCAGGACAAGGTCGTACTCGACCAGGCGCTTACGGATCTCGAAGTTTCGTCCCTCCACCCGCTTCTGCGCGCGTCGGACGGCGGCGGTCAGGAGCCCGTGCTCGATCGCCTGTCCCTCCTCCATGCCCAGCCGATCCATCACCGCCGCGATCCGGTCCCCGCCGAAGACGCGCAGGAGGTCCTCTTCCAGCGAGAGGTAGAACTGGGACGATCCGGGGTCTCCCTGCCGCCCGGCGCGGCCGAGAAGCTGGTCGTCGATCCGGCGCGCCTCGTGCCGCTGGGCTCCGGCCACGTGCAGGCCGCCGAGTTGCGCGATCCCTTCCCCGAGCTTGATGTCGGTTCCGCGGCCAGCCATGTTCGTGGCGACGGTGATCGCTTCTCCCTGTCCGGCATCCTTGATGATCTCGGCCTCTTGCTCGTGGTATTTGGCGTTCAGCACCTGGTGCGGCAGGTTCCGCGCCTTGAGGAGGGCCGAGAGACGCTCTGACTTCTCGATCGAGTTCGTCCCGACGAGGACCGGTCGGCGGAGCTCGTGGAGCCTCTTGACGTCCTCGGCGATCGCCTCGAACTTCGCCTTCTCCGTGCGGAACATGACGTCCGGCTTCGCCTCGCGGATGAGCGGACGGTTCGGCGGCATGACGAGGACGGGGAGCCCGTAGATCTCCTTGAACTCGTCCTCCTCGGTCTTTGCTGTGCCGGTCATCCCGCAGATCCGCTTGTAGAGTCGGAAGTAGTGCTGCAGCGTGATCTGGGCAAAGGTCTGGGACTCCCGCTGCACGAGCATGCCCTCCTTCGCCTCGAGAGCCTGGTGCAGGCCGTCCGAGTAGCGGCGATCGGGCATCAGCCGGCCGGTGAACTCGTCGACGATCATCACGCGGCCGTCCTTGACGATGTAGTCCTTCTCCTTCCTGAACATGTGGAGCGCGCGAAGGGCGTTTTGCAGGTCGTGGAGGGCCTCCGCGACCTCCGGATCGTCCGCGTACAGGTTCTCGATCGACAGCCCTTGCTCGCCCTTCTTGATCCCCTCGTCGGCGAGGGTCAGGCGGTGCGTCTCTTCGTCGATCTCGAAGTCGCGGTCCTTCTTGAAGGTGCGGGCGAGCCGGGCGAACTTGCCGTAGCGGTCGACCGAACCCGAGGAGGGGCCCGAGATGATGAGAGGCGTGCGCGCCTCGTCGATCAGGATGTTGTCGATCTCGTCGATGATCGCGAAGTCGAGAGACCCCTGCACTTTCTGGTCGACGGAGAGGACCATGTTGTCGCGCAGGTAGTCGAAGCCGAACTGGTTGTTCGTGCCGTAGGTGACGGCGGCGGCGTAAGCCTTCTGTCTCTCCTCGGTCCTCATGGCCTCCTGAAGGAGGCCGACGGGCACCCCGAGGAACTCGTAGATCGGGCCCATCCACTCGCGGTCGCGCCGCGCCAGGTAATCGTTGACCGTCACCACGTGCACCTTCCCCATCAGGGCGTTGAGGTAGGCGGGGAGGGTGGCGACGAGGGTCTTCCCTTCGCCGGTCTGCATCTCCGCGATCCGACGTTCGTCCAGGGCGAACGCCCCGAGAATCTGGACATCGAAGGGCCGCATCCCCACCGTGCGCTCCGCCACCTCGCGCACGACCGCGAACGCCTCGGCGCGGATCTCGTTCTTCGTCTGGCCGGCGGCGAGACGATCGCGGAACTCCAGGGTCTTGGCTCGCAGAGCCTCGTCGGACAGGGCCTTCACCGGCTCCGCCAAGGTGTTCACCGAGTCGAGGTGCCGGCGCAGGCGCTTCAGCTGCTGGGCGTTCGTCTGCCCGAGCACGAAGTCAAGGGCTCTCTTCACGGATTCAATGGCCATGGGGATCACCGGGCAGTATAGGCCGCTTGGAAAGCGCTTTCAAGGAAGGATCACGGGGAAGAGAGCTTGGCGAGGCCCGTTTCCGTGGCCTCCTTCTCCCGCGTGAGAAGGTCCACCTCGTCGCGCGCCGCGGCGTACTCCTCGGCCCGCAGCGTCGCGCCAGGAGTGAGCTTCGCCCGCGCCGTAGTGAGCTTCCCCTTGATCAGGGTGAGGGCTTGCTCGTAGTTCTGCCGTGCCTTTGAGGTAAGCCCTCGCGCCCGATACAGGTCTCCCAGGATGATGTACGGCTTCTCGAAGTCTGGCTGGGCTTGGGCCAGGGCCTCGAGCTCGCGGATGGCCGTATCGGAGTCCCCTTGCCGGACGAAGATAAGGGCCTTCAGCAGCTCCCCCTGGATCTCCAGTTCGGGGAAGGGGCGGGTGGCGAGAAGGAGGTCGACGTTCTGGCGGGCCTTGGCGGTGTCGCCCGAGTTGACCGCGAGGTTCGCCAGGTTGAGGTAGACGTTCTCGGCGACGAACCGGGTGAGGCACTTCTCGAGGTACGCGGCTGCCTCCTGGTAGCGGCCCTGCTTGGCCTCCAGGGTCCCGAGGTGGTAGTAGACCTGCGAGGGAGAGAAGTCGAGGGCGGCGCTCGCCTTCAAGTCTGCCGCGGCGAGCTGGAGCTGGCCCGCCTGCAGCTCGCGGATCCCGCGGCCGAGAAGGACGTCTCCCGAGAAGTCGCGGCCGGCTAGGACAGAGACCGCGAGACAGACCACGACCGTCGCCGTGGCGACGCCTGCGAGCGGCCAGCCCTTGAGCGAGACCTCAACCTCAGCTCCCTCGCCGTAGGCACGGGACGACGCGAGCCCGAGCGTAAGGACGAGAACGAGCGAAGCCGCCGGCAAGTGCGCCGGAAAGCCGACCAGGGCGACGACGAGGAAGGAGACAACCCCCGCGCCCATGAGGAGGAGGTCGAAGCGATCGGCCTCGTCGCGGTTGCGGCGCAATCGCCTCCACAGAGAGACGGGGATCGTCACGAGGAGAGCCAGAAGGGCCACGATCCCGAGAGCGCCGAGCTCGGCCGCGACCTGGACGTACTCGTTGTGCGCCTGCGCCGCGCGGGCGATGTAGAAGTCGTAGCCGGCGCCCCGAGGCGACGCGAGGAACTGCGCCTTGTAGGGAAGGAACTCGATCTTGTAGTTGCCGAGGCCCACTCCGACGAGGGGGTGATCGCGCAGCATCTCCCACCCCACCCACCAGTCCCAGGAGCGCACCTTTCCGGAGTTCTCGCTCCAGAGGCGCGCAAGCCAGGAGCCCTTGGTATCGGCGGAGAGGCCGACCAGCGAGTTGAGAGGCCCGGAGGGGGCTTCGATTGCGAAGGTCAGCGCGAGCACGGCGAACAGGCCGACGAGCCAGGCCCGGTTCCTTCGGATCGGCTCGATCGGCCGGAAGATCGCGATCCCTACCAGGAAGAGCACGAAGGCAGTCGCCAGTGCGACGAGGACGCTCGTTTGGTGGACGAGCAACGCGGTCCCGAAGCTGAACGCGACGAGGCCGATGGCGAGGGTCCGCAGCAGGCGCGAGTGCAGCCGGACGATCAGAATAACGGCGGGGAAGAGCAAACAGGCCAGGAACTCGCCGAGGTAGTTGCGGTTTCCCATCGTCGAGATGAGCTCCTGCAGCCCGCTCTTGCCGAACGCGCCGCGCATCACTCCTAGGTACTGGAGGAGTCCGTAGAGGGACGCGAGGAAGGCCGAGAGAAGGAGCGAGTAGAGGATCAGGGTGACGTCCTTCTTCTCCTTCACGAACTGCGTCACGACGAGGTAGAAGAGGAAGAAGAAGACGACGAGGGTGAGGCTCTGGATGACCATGCGGCCGTTCGTCGCGCGGATGAGGGAGAAGAGCGAGGCGACGACGAAGCCGAGGACGGGAACGCTGATCCAGGGGACGCGGATCCGCCACTCTCCCTTCACGAGGGCCCAGCCGGCCCACAGGATGAGGAGAAGAGAAACCGCGACCAGGGCGAAGATCGACTTCGAGTACCCGTACTCCGTGCTCGTCGGCCAGACGAAGAGAGGAAGGACGAAGACGAAGAGCGCAACGAGGTAGACCATCACGCGTTCGAACCCGACCCTCTTCTTCGGCGCGGGAGGGAGCTTCCTTCGCTTCTTCGGCTTGCTCGTCATGGGGGCTCATTATAGGGAGGCGCGTTCCCGGGAGACAAAGAGGAGGTCGAGCCACTCCTCGACGCTCCTCGAGGCCGTGAGGACCGGCAGGAGCGCCGCGAGACGGAGCCAGAGGTCCCGCCGGTCGGCGAAGGCGCGCACGAGGCGACTGGGGTAGTCGAGGTCCCCTTCCCCGGCGATCACCTGGAGGATCGACTCCTCGTCGATCGCGGCGAGGGCGGCGTCGACCTCGGAATCCGACAGGGCGAGCCTCGCTCGGTGCAGGGCGCCCCCGAAGCGGAGCTCCTCACCGATGGCCTTCTGCCAGCGCCGTTCGTACTCGCCGAGCGTCTCGCGCGAGGTCATCTCGGCCAGCGCGGCGGTGCCCGCGATCTCCCCCGCGATCCCGGCGCACACGGACCCTGTGTAGATCCCGCCGCCCGAGGCCGGCTTGGCCTGTCCGGCGGCGTCTCCGACGAGGAGCACCCCGTCGTCGGCCGTCCGCGGGGCTGGGCCGATTGGGATCAAGCCTCCGGCGCG
>JAPLGE010000122.1 GCA_026390315.1 Candidatus Bipolaricaulota bacterium | reverse complement strand
ACGACATCCCGATGGAGGAAGCCCTGACATGGCCGGCCGAAGGCGGGTCGAGCCAGTGAGCGCCTTGCGGCGCGCCAAGAGACCTCGGACCACCTTCTGTGTCCCCCACCTCGCAGGCTTCCGTCCTCTCGGGCACACTTCGCGCACCTCACGATGGGAGGACGCCACGATGATCGATCCGAAGCCCGGCGAGCGGGCAGAAGGAGCGGGAGGGTCAGATCTTGACGCAACGGTCTCGAGGGACGTGTCCCGCTGCACCGGGCTGCAAGGGCACGCCGTACGCTGAGCACGACGAGCCTCTGGGCAGGTGTGAATCTCTGTCAAACCGTCGCTTCGCCTTATCGGGTGGCCCGTCCCTCACCGCGGTCTCTTGCCGCTGACCTTGGAGGATTGTGGGCGGCTGAGCGAGGAGAGAGAATGCGGGAGCCCTGCACTCTAGCGAGCACGGGTCCGAGGAGGGACGATGGATCGTGGGAGGAGGCTTGAAGAGCGGCTTGTCCGCTACGCGCGGGTAGACACGCAGAGCGACGGGGCGTCGGAGACGGTGCCGACGACGGCACGGCAGCTCGACCTGGCAAGGATGTTGGTCGCAGAGCTAGAGAAGTTGGGGGCGGAGGAGGTCCGGCTCACCGAAGCGGGGTTCGTCCTGGCGACGATCCCCGGGACGGACGGAGCCGATGCGCCGGTGGTCGCCCTCCTCGCGCACGTGGACACGGCCTCCGATTACGCGGCGGCGAACGTGAAGCCGGTCGTCCATCGGAACTACGACGGCCGCCCGATCGTCCTCCCCGGCGACCCGGAGAAGGTCCTCGACGAGACGACGGCGCCCGGCCTCGCCTCGCGCGCGGGGGACACGATCGTCACCGCCGACGGCACGACCCTGCTTGGCGCGGACAACAAGGCCGGCGTGGCGATCCTCGTGACGCTCGCCGAAGTCCTCCTCGGCGACCGGAGCCGGCCGTGTGGGAGGCTACGCCTGTGCTTCACGCCCGACGAGGAGACGGGGACGGGAATCGCGCACCTCGCCCTCGACGATCTCGGCGCGGACGTCGGCTACACCCTCGACGGGGAGGGGCTCGGTCAGGTGACCTGCGAGAGCTTCTCCGCGGACAAGGCCCGCGTGGAGATCGAGGGGGTCGCCATCCACCCCGGGAGGGCGAAGGGGCGGATGGTGAACGCGCTCGTGCTCGCGGCGAAGCTCGTGAACCTGCTTCCCCAGTACGCCCGCTCCCCGGAGACGACCGAGGGACGCCAGGGGTTCATCCACCTCGTGGCGATGAAGGGGAACGCCGCGCGGGCGGAGCTCGACTTCATCCTGCGCGACTTCGAGCTGGACGGCCTTGAGGCGCACGGAGCGGCGCTAGAAGCGGCGGTCGAGGCGATCGGGGGGCTCGAGCCGCGGGCGAGGGTCTCCTGCGCGATCAGCCGCCAGTACCGGAACATGCGCTACTGGCTCGAGAAGGACCCCCGTCCCACGGAGCTCCTTCTCGAGGCGGTGCGCCAGGCCGGGATGACGCCGCGGGTGGAGCCGATCCGCGGCGGCACCGACGGCTCGCAGCTCACCGAGCGCGGCCTCCCCACGCCGAACCTGTTCACGGGGACGCACAACCCGCACGGGCCCTACGAGTGGGCGAGCGTGCAGGAGATGGAGAAGTCCCTCGAGACTTGTCTCCGGCTCGTCTCGCTCTGGGCGGCGGAGGCGCGGTAGGGGGTAGGCCAAGGGCGAGCGGCGCGGAGCCCCGACGGTGTGGCATTTCCCCGCCGTTCTCCTATAATTGCACCGCCGGCGGACGGCGAGACGGCCGTGACGGACATAGGAGGCCGCGTGATGGCGAAGTCGCAGGAGAAGCTTCCGCACTGGGACATGAGCGTCGTGTACCCGAGTCTCGAGTCGAAGGAGTTCGGCTCGGCGTTTCAGGGCGTGGTGCGGCAGATCGAGGAGCTCGAAGCGCTCTTCGACCGGCACGGGGTCGCCAAGGGCGCCGCGAGGCCCCTCGACGCGGCAACCGCCGCGGCCTTCGACGCAGTGATTGGGGCGATGAACGGGACGCTCGACGAGGCGCGCACGGTAGGCGCGTACCTGCGCTGCCTCGTGTTCACGGACTCACGGAACAACCCCGCGCAGGCGAAGCTGAGCGAGCTGCAGGAGCACCTCGTCCGACTTCGGCTCCTCGAGACCCGCCTCTCCGCCTGGATCGGCTCGCTCGACGCCGAGGCGCTGGTCGAGCGTTCGTCGGTCGCCCGCGCCCACGCCTTCTTCCTGCGCAAGGCGAAGGTCGAGGCGGACCACCAGATGTCGCCGGCCGAGGAGGAGCTCGCGGCCCAGCTCGGCCCGAGCGGGACGGTCGCCTGGTCGAAGCTCCACACGAACCTGACCTCGCAACTGATCGTGCCCCTTGTGCTCAAGGGGAAGCGTCAAGAGCTCCCCCTCACGGCCGTGCGGAACCTCGCCCACGACCCGAGCCGCGACGTGCGGCGCACGGCCTACGAGGCGGAGATCGCGACCTGGCAGAGGGCGGCCCTCCCGCTCGCCGCGGCTCTCAATAGTGTCAAGGGCGCGGTGAACGTGCTCGCCAAGCGTCGGCGCTGGGCGAGCGCCCTTGACGCGGCGCTCTTCACGAACTCGATCGACCGCGAGACCCTGGACGCCATGATGGCGGCGGCCCACGAGTCGTTCCCCGACTTCCGCCGCTACCTACGCGCCAAGGCGCGCGCCCTCGGGACCAAGGCGCTCGCGTGGTACGACCTGTTTGCGCCGGTGGGAGAGGGCGGTCGCGCCTGGACCTACGCCGAGGGCGCCCGGTTCATCGAGGAAGAGTTCGGGGCCTACTCGCCGCGGATGCGGAAGCTCGCGGAGCGGGCCTTCCGCGAGCGTTGGGTCGACGCGGAGCCGCGCGACGGGAAGCGGAGCGGCGCGATGTGCCTGGATCTTCGCCTCGACGAGTCGCGGGTCCTCTCGAACTTCACCCCCTGTTTCTCCGCGGTCGGGACGCTGGCGCACGAGCTCGGCCACGCCTACCACAACCTCGCCCTCGCCGAGCGGACGCTCCTCCAGCAGGAGACGCCGATGACCCTCGCCGAGACGGCGAGCATCTTCTGCGAGACCCTCGTCACCCAAGCCGCGCTTCGGGCCGTCGAGCCGGCGGGGCAGATCGGGATCCTCGAGAACTCGCTCCAGGACGCTTGTCAGGTGGTCGTCGACATCACGAGCCGCTTCCTGTTCGAAGAGGACGTGTTCGAGCGCCGCGCCGAGCGGGAGCTCTCGGCCGACGAGCTGTGCGAACTGATGCGGAAGGCCCAGCGCGCGACCTACGACGACGGGCTTGACCCGGCGGCGCTTCACCCGTACATGTGGGCGGCGAAGCCGCACTACTACCCGATGTCGTTCTATAACTTCCCCTACATGTTCGGTCTCCTCTTCGGCCTGGGGCTCTTCGCGCGCTACGTCGAGGACCCGAAGCGCTTCACAAGAAGCTACGACGACCTCCTGTCCACAACGGGGATGGCGGACGCGGCCGAGCTCGCGGGCCGGTTCGGGATCGACACGCGGTCGGTCGCCTTCTGGCGATCAAGCCTCGACGTGGTCCGCGAGGACATCGGACGTTTCGAGTCGCTCGTCGGCGTCACGCGGCCGTCCTGAGCCGGCGGGCCAGGGGCTCACTCCGGCGCCGTCCCGAAGTCCCCTCCGATTCCCCACGGACGCGCGCTTGACACCGGGCCGGCTGGCCCGTACGGTGCGATCGGGGTTCGAAGGAGGCGAGCGTGGCGGGGGGAGTCGGCGGGACGCCCTTGGGGACGTGGATCCTCGCCACCGTTGCCGTCGCCTCGGCGACGATCGCCGCCTTCCAGAGCCGCCTGTCGCGTCTCCTCGTCCGCCCCAGGCTCCGGCTGGAGGTGAACCCAGAGCCGCCGGAGTTCCACCACACCCTTCTCGTGCACCCCGGCTCCCCGGGCACGGCGGCCGACGCCTACTACTTCAATCTGCGCGTCCGGAACACCGGGAACAGCCGCGCGGAGCAGGTAGAGGTCTTCGTCGCGGACGTCTTGGAGCGGCAAACGGACGGCTCCTTCCGCCGCCTGACCTCCTTCTTGCCGAAGAACTTACTTTGGTCCTGGACGCTCAAGCCGTTCCTCGAGGCGCTCTCTCCCGGCATGGTGGGCTTCTGCACGCTCGGGCACGTCTTGGATCCCCAGAGACGGCGCGACCTCCCGGGCGAGGCCCTGGCCGACGCGGAGGAGGCACGGCTCGCCGGGCGAGCCGCGTTCAGCGTGGCCGTTCAGTTCCCCGCGAGCAAGCCCTTTCACATCCTTCCTCCCGGCACGTACCAGCTCGTCCTCTGGCTCGCGGCGGGGAACGCCCGGAAGGTCGAGACGCGGCTTCTGCTCGTGCTCACGGGGGACTGGACGACGGACGAGGCGCGGATGCTGTCAGAGGCCGTCAGGATTCGCGTCCTCTAGGCAAAGACCCCGGACCGATTCAGCTGCGGCGTCGGCCGATCAAGGGCCCGGTTTCCCTCTAGCTCGCGCTCCCGGAAGGGCGCCCATCGCGTGACGCTGCAGGCGGCCCGGCGTAGACTCTGGCGCGAGGTCGGCACGCCTCGAGGTGATCGGATGGCGGATCGGGACTATCGACTGGAACTTGACGCGACGCTCGACCCGTCTCCGGTCCTTCCGGCGCTCATCTGGGCGGAGGGGATCGAGCCGCCGCGGGCGACCGAGGCGGCGCCCGGCTTCTTGCAGGAGGCGCTCGCCCAGGCCGAGGCGGCCGGGGAGGAGTTCATCCCCGCCGAGCGGCGCGCCCGCGTGCGGAAGATCCTTCGCCACGGGCACTACCAGCCGAGCGGCCGCGGCCGGCCGGCGAGCGAGTTCCTGCTCCGCGCCGCGCTCGAGAGGGCGTTCCCTCTCGTAAACGGGCCGGTCGACGTGAACAACGCCGTGAGCCTCGCCTCCGGCCTTCCGGGGTCGATCTTCGACGCCGACCTCTCGGGAACTCATCTCCTCCTTCGCCGGGGCCTTCCCGGCGAGTCGTACGTGTTCAACACGGCCGGGCAGGTGATCAACCTCGAAGACCTGCTCCTCGTCTGCCGGCGCATCGAAACGGGCTGGGAGCCTTGTGGAAATGCGGTGAAGGACGCGATGGCGACCAAGGTG
>JAPLGE010000143.1 GCA_026390315.1 Candidatus Bipolaricaulota bacterium | reverse complement strand
GAGCGACCCGCCGATCGGGTAGCCCGCGCTCTTCGTGTGCAGCCAGGCGAGGGTCATCAGGAGGAAGCCGGCGGGAAACGTCCCCGGCCAGGCCGAGAGGATCCCATTTCGAATCAGGGGGCTCTTGAATCGGGCCGTCACGGCGGTCGTGGGCTGTCGCAGCCATCTCATGACCCGTCCATACTTCCAGGCCATCCCCAGCCCCGACCACGCCTTCTCCCAGGAGCTCATAAGCTCGGCCGGCTTCCCGACCGGCATGTCCCCGATCCTCACGCAGGCGCGCACGCCGTTGCAGAAGTCGCGGATCGCTTCCGCGTCCTCGGGCGCAAGGTCGAGCATGTGTTCTTCCAGTCGATCGACGTCGGCGTGGAGGATGAATGCCTTCCCGTCTCTTGCCTCGTAGCGCAGGAACTCGTCGGCATCGACGAACGTCCTCCCCTGCACGGCGCCAAGCTCCTCCCAGACCCGGTGCATCCCCGACCCGGGCCTCGAGCCGACGAGCCAGTGGACGCAGCCGTCGATCGTGTAACCGTTGCGCCGCCAGGCGGTGCACAGCCCGCCCGGCTTGTCGTGCATCTCGAAGATCTCCGTGCGGTACCCGTTCATGCGGCCGTAGCACCCGGCCGAGAGCCCGGCCACGCCGGCCCCGATGATCGCGATCGACCTCTCCATCCGAATCCTCCTTTGCCTCCCTTGCCATCGGAGGCGGAAGACCCTGCTCCACTGACGCGCGAGCACTCTTCCGTCGGGAGTCTACCCTCTCCGGATCGTGCGCGGAAGGGCGACCCTAGGCCAAGAGGGCTACGCATGCCTGCGGCGTGGGTGCGGAGGCCGCCGGCGCTTGACACGACCGGCCGGACAGGATAGAGTCTAACTAGCGCCATGCCATTTTGTAGGTTAGAAGAGCCCGAGAATGGCGTCAGAGAACGAGGAGAGGTGATCGCGGATGGTGGGCTACTGCGGGGTCAACTGCGACAACTGTCGCGCGTACAGAGGGACGGTCGGCGGCGATTTGAGCCTGCTCGAGCAGGCGGCGTCCTCCTACGGAGAGGGCGCCTTCTCCGCCAAGGATTGGGCCTGCCTGGGCTGTCGCCCGGCCGACCAGCCGATTCTCGCCAAGTACTGCGCGACGTGCACCGTCCGCGCCTGCGCGATCGGAAAGGAAGTCCAAAACTGCGCGGCCTGCTCTGAGTACGAGGGCTGCTCGAAGCTGCACGAGTTCCTGAAGACGGAGTCGCAAGAGCTCGTCCGGATCATGGCCCTCCTCCGCGCGCGCTTCCTGGAGAGCACAGGTGCGCCGAGGTCCTGAGCGGACCGCAGGACTGACGGGCGCGTCGCGGCCGGGCCTCGCGGCGCATCAGAGGGCCGGGTCGCGCAGGTAGGCGAGGAAGTGCCGGAAGTACCCTCGCGTCTCGCCGGTGACCCACTCGCACGGGATCGCGGCGGCAGGCGTGCACGAGCGCCGTAAGGGCATCGAGGAGCGGACCGCGCCTGCTTGAGTCACGCTCGGCGTCCACGTGCCGACTTCGTCCCGCGCCGGGACGCTACCCGCCCGCTCCGTCCCGCGGGACGAGCGCGAGGGCGCCGGCCGGACACCTCCCGACGCAGAGGCCGCAGCCGAGACAGCGGTCGGGGGAGAACGACACCCCCGCCGAAGAGGCGATGTCGGCCGCCCAGGCCGCGAACGGACAGCGCTCGACGCAGGCACCGCACCCGACGCACCTCTCCTCGTCGTACCGGACCACGAACGCCGACTCGGCGATGGCGTCGTGGTAGTCGAACTGCCTGAGGGCCGAGAGAAACCAACAGCAGCAGGTACAGCAGGAGCAGAAGACGCCCACGTCGCCGTCACCATGTCGGTAGGCGAGGTGGACAAGGCCCGCCTCGTGGGAGCGCCGCAGGGCGTCGAGCGCCTCCGTAAGGCCGACGGCCCGGGCCGTTCCGCGGGCGATTGCTTCCTCGGCCTCCGCGTTCAGGGTGATGCAGACGTCGCGGGGCGCGTCGCACCGCCCCTGCTTCTCGCGGCAGCCGCACTGTCCAAGGCCAATGGTGCGCGACTCCGCGAGGAGCTTCTCCGCCTCGGGCTGGCTGAGAACCGCCTCCTTGGCCACAAGCGAGACGTGGACTGGGATTGTCCGGGCCGTGTAGTGGTCGACGGCTCGCGCCACCTCTTCGCTCGCGTAGCGATTGGGCATTCCTCCACCTCCGGGCGACGGGTCCCGCGGCCGCCCTTCGCGCAAGTGATCGTATCCTGGGAAGAACGAGGACACCATCGACGGCCTCGCCCCATTCGGCTCATCCCCGCGCGACCCTTCCCCGAGACGCAGGACCGTCCCCGAGCAGGATGCCCGCCCGCGCTCGGCCTTGACTCCGTCGGACCGAATCCTGACACTGACGGAGCCTAGGCCTCTCGAGGCCGGGTTAGGAGGCTGGGAATGGAGAGCTCGCCCATCGTCATCTTCGAGCAGCCGGGTCCAGGCAACACCTCCCGCGCGATCGAGGCGGCAGGACGGCGCCTCGCCTGCGGCGGGATCGAGCATGTCGTCGTCGCCTCGTCGACCGGAGAGACCGCCCTCGTCTGCTTCGGTGCCCTCGGGTCGCAGGGGGGGCGGATCGTCTGCGTCACCCATCACGTGGGGTTCCGAGCCGGCGACGAGTTTGAGCTCGACCCGACGCGCGCGGCCGCGCTCCGCGAGGCGGGGATCCCGATCGTGACGGCCACCCACGCGCTCAGCGGAGTGAGCCGGTCGATCTCGAGCACCTTCGGAGGGACGACGCCGGTCGAGGTCGTCGCCCACACGCTCCGCCTCTTCGGCCAGGGGATGAAGGTGTGCGTGGAGATCGCCGTCATGGCCGCGGACTCAGGCGCGATCCCGACCGATCGGGACGTTCTGGCTATCGGCGGGAGTGGGCGAGGCGCCGACACGGTCGTCGTCCTCCGCGCCGCCCACATGAACCGCTTCTTCGACCTGCGGATCCGCGAGATCCTCGCGAAGCCCCGCGCCTGGTAGCCCGAACCGCGCCTGTTCGCCTTCGCAGGCACGGCTGAGTACGATTCGACCGAGGAGGTCCCCGATGAAAGAGATGATCGCCTATTGCGGGCTTTCTTGCTCCGCGTGCCCCGCCTTCGTCGCCACGAAGAAGGGCGACCGCGAGGCCCTCACCAAGCTCGCTGAGGACTGGAGCCGCGAGTTCAAGACGACCCTCAAGGCGGACGACTGCCTGTGCGACGGATGCGCCTCAACCACCGGCCGCCACATCGGCTACTGCCAGGAGTGCAAGGTTCGCGCGTGCGCCATCGAGCAGGATGTCGTGATCTGCGCGCACTGCGACGACTACGCCTGCGAGAAGCTCACGGCGTTCCACGCAAACGCCCCGCAGGCCAAGGCGAACCTGGAACGGATCCGAGGCACTCTCTAGGCGCGGCCCCAAACGCCAGAGTCTTCGCTCGGTGCCACGGAGCGATTCCGACGGCCCACCCTCTTCCGCCGCCGGCTGTGGCTTCGGTAAGGGAGAGAGGCGCAACCATGATCGAGGCGACGCTGTGCTACCTCATCTGCCCTGCCCCGATCCGCGAGGTCCTCCTCGGTCTGAAGAAGACCGGGTTTGGCCGCGGCAAGTACGACGGAATCGGCGGGAAGATTGAGCCCGGCGAGACCCCCGCGGGGGCTGCGGTCCGCGAGGTTGCCGAGGAGATCGGCGTCCGCGTCGATGTCGCGGACCTCGTCCCGTCGGGCGACATCCGATTCCTCTTCCCGGCGGCACGCGAGATGGAACATCACGTGTTCCTCTTCCTCGTTTGGAACTGGTCCGGCGAGCCCGCTGAGACGGACGAAATCCGGCCGGCCTGGTTCCGCGTCGATGCGCTCCCTTGGGAGGAGATGTGGGCGGACGCCGTGCACTGGCTGCCGGGCGTCCTCGATGGCGATGCCGTCCACGGGGAGATCGCGTTCAACGACGACAACGAGACCGTGGCCGCTGTCCGCCTGGAACCCTGGCGAGACCGGCCTGCCGTGCCGCCCGATCTCTAGGCTCAAACGGACCGCTCGCCCGGAGTCCGCGCGCCGCAAGGCGTCCAGGACGCCGAGACATCGCTAGTCTCTCTCCCCGGCC
>JAPLGE010000134.1 GCA_026390315.1 Candidatus Bipolaricaulota bacterium | reverse complement strand
GGACTTCTGACCTCGGACTTCGTTAAGTCCCCGCCCGCGCCTTCTCGATCGCCTCGACCACCTGATCCACCCACTTGCCTGGATTTCCACGGAAAAGGATCCGCTTAACACGTCTCGGTCTCGCGATCGCTGCTGCGAGCGGCCGTTCGGCTCATCAGTAACGGCACCGGTCGCTTGGCTCCGCTAGCCGTTAGTGAAATGGTACGCTGTCACCGCACAAGGCGCCATGTCTTCTGTACGTCTCAGTTCGGGGCTCCGACTCCAGCGAATGCCACGCTCAAGGCGCAGGACGCCAGCCCGGCCGTGATTTCCGCTTCTGCAACCCGTCGCGGTCGGTTTCCGCTTGACCACGAGCCGTGGTATGTAATACAGTGCGCTCGTGCCAATAGAGTCACCAAAAGACTTAACGTCATGCCGCCGCTTCTTCCTCGAGCCGAGCCACCCTCGCCATCGGCTGTACGAGGCGCTACGCGCCTACTTCGTGGACGACCGGCCCTCGCACGAGGTCGCCCAGGACTTCGGGTACACCCCGGGCTCGTTCCGGGTCTTCTGCCACCAGTTCCGCCGCGATCCCGACCCCGCGTTCTTCGCCAGTCCACGCCCCGGCCCCCGCACGCAGCCAAAGAAGACCGCCGCGTGCGCGGTGATCGTGGAGTTGCGCAAACAGAATTACTCCGTCTACGACATCAGCGAGGCGCTCAAAGCGCGGCACCTGGGGCTCAGTCCTACGGCCGTCGGCGAGGTCTTGAAGGCGGAAGGGTTTGCGCCGCTGCCCAGGCGTCTGGACGAGGAACGCCCCCACGCGCCGCGGCCTACGCGGGAAGCGGTGGCCGATGTCCGCGCCTTCTCGCTGGCCCCGCGCACGTTTTCGACCCGCTGCGGAGGCCTCTTTCTCTTCCTGCCGGATCTGGTCCGGCTCGATCTCGACGCCGTGGCGCGCGCGGCCAAGCTGCCCGGCTCGGAGTTGATTCCGCCAGGCCACGCGCTGCGCGCCAGCTTGGCGCTCAAACTGTTTGCGCTCGAGCGCAAGAGCCACGTGATGGCGTTGGCCGCCGACGAGGGCCTGGCCCTCTTCTCCGGGCTCAACGCCACCCCGAAGAAGAGTTATCTGTCGGAGTACTCCTCGCGGGTCGTGCCCGCCCGCCTCGACGACTTGCTCGCCGCCTGGCACACGCATGTCGCCGGCGACACGCTGTGGACAGCCGACTCGTTCAATCTCGACTTCCACTCCGTCCCGTACTACGGCGAGCATCCGGTCGTCGAGCGGCATTACGTGTCGATGCGCAGCCGGCGGCAGCCGAGCGTGCTCGTCTTCCTCGCTCAGGACGCCGACGGGCGGAGTTTCTGCTACTCCAACGCCGACATTCGGAAAGGGGAAGAAGCCGGCGAGATCTTCCGCTTCATCGCCTTCTGGCGGCGCACCCACGGCGAGAATCCGCGGCACCTCGTGTTCGACTCCAAGTTGACGACCTACGCCAACCTGGTCCGGCTCGACCACGAGAAGATTCTCTTCGTCACGTTGCGCCGCCGTTCGTCGACGCTGCTGAGAGAGATCGTCAATTTGCCTCGCTCGGCCTGGCGCACGATCGAACTCGATGTGCTGACGCGGAAGTACCGCACGCCGCGCGTGTTCGAGCAGCGGGTTCACTTGGCGGGCGGGACGTTCCGGCAGGTGTTTGTTCAGGACTTGGGTCACGACGAGCCGACCATTCTGCTGACCAACGAGCACCACACATCCCCGAAGAAGTTGATCACCCGCTACGCCCAGCGCATGCTCATCGAGAACGCGCTCTCCGATGCCGTTCGGTTCTTCCACATGGACGCCCTGTCGTCCACCGTCGGGTTCAAGATCGACTTCGATATGGCGTTGCTGGTGATCGCCAGCGGCCTGTACCGGCTGTTCGCGCGGCGCATGCGCGGCTACGCCGATGCCCAGGCGCGCCATATTTTTCGCGACTTGATCGACATGCCCGCCGATGTGGCGATTGCCTCCGACGAGGTCATCGTGAAGCTGCCTCGCCGCGCGCACCTGCCGATCCTGCTCGCTTCTCACGTGCTCGACAAGCCCGTCAAGGTGCCGTGGTGGAACAATCGGCCACTCCGCTTCATCTCGTAGTCAGCACCTCCGCTCGGCGAGATGTTAAGGAGATCCTTTTCCGTGGAAATCCAGGCTTGTCGGCCTCGCCGCTGAAGCCGACGCTCTCCAGTCGCACCGCGCCGCCGGCGTCCACGATCCAGTTGAGGGGGATCCCGAGCGACGGCACGAGCTGCTGAACCAGGAACTGCGCCGGAACCACCGGGAACGTGTACTTGTTCTCCTTCATGAAGGGGGCGACCAGCCCGACGTTGTCGTCCACGTTGAACGTCACCACCTGGACGTCCTTCCGGCGCTTCAATCTCTCGTAGAGCTCCTGCATGTGAGGCAACTCCTCACGGCAGGGCCCTCACCACGTGGCCCATATTCCGACAAGCGTCGTCCTGCCTTTGAAGTCGGCCAGCCGCCATTTCACGCCGGAGAGATCCG
>JAPLGE010000024.1 GCA_026390315.1 Candidatus Bipolaricaulota bacterium | reverse complement strand
TCCACGACCTCGTAGTGGGTCTCGATCGTGTCCGAGTCCTCGACGGTGATGACCCCGTCCTCGCCAACGGCCTCCATGGCGTCGGCGATGATCTTTCCGATCGATTCATCGTGCGCGGAGTTCGTCGCCACCTGCTCGGTCTCCGCCTTCGTCTTGAGGGCGCGACTCTGCTTCTTCAGCGACTCGACGACCTTCGCCGCCGCCTTCTCGAGCCCCTTCTTGAGCTGGACCGGGTTCCCGCCGGCGGCGACCATCTTGAACCCCTCGTCGATCATGGCGTGCGCCAGGATCGTCGCTGTCGTCGTTCCGTCGCCGGCGATGTCGTTCGTCTTCGAGGCCACTTCCTTGACGAGCTGTGCGCCCATGTTCTCGAACTCATCCCTGTACTCCTGTTCCTGGGCGATGGTCACGCCGTCGTCGCTGATGTCGGGCGTCCCGAACTTCTTGCTGATGATCACGTTCCGGCCGCGGGGCCCGAGCGTGATGCGCACGGCGTCCGTCAGCTTGTCGATGCCCGCCTTCATCCGTCGCCGAGCATCTTCTCCAAAGATGACTTCTTTTGCCATTGGCTATCTCCCTTCCTTTTCGATGACTGCCAGTACGTCGGTGGACTTGACCAGGAAGAGCTTCTCTGCGCCGAACTCAACCTTCGTCAGGGCGAAGTCTGAGTCAGGGACCAGAATCTCGTCGCCCTTCTTGACTTCGATGCGTTCGTTCGTGCCGACGGCGACGACCTTGGCGCGCACGACCTTGTCGCCCCTAGCGGTCTCCGGGATGACGATCCCCCCCGAGGTCTTCCGCTCTTCTTCGTCGATCTTCTTGGCCAGGATCCTGTTTCCCAACGGCTTGATCTTCATCGGACGATCTCCTCCTTCCTTCTTGACTTAGCACTCTCACCCTTTGCTTGCTAACGTATTGTATCCCCCCATCCGTTGGGCGTCAAGCGGCGAGCCCGTGTTGCGGGGCGCGGAGGGGGGCCTTACTGTACCTTCATGCCATCGGGGAGGACACACCTCGCGATCGAGACGGCCGTCTTCGTGCCCTGCGCCGCGGCGGGGGCCTACCTGTGGCACATCCAGGCGCTGGGCTGGCCCGAGGTCGCGACGTTTTCCTCTTCCTACCTCCTATCGAGTCTCTTTCTCAGCCCGGACCTCGACCTTCGGCGCAGCGGGCCGTCTCGACGTTGGGGGATCGCTCGCGTCCTGTGGCTTCCGTACTCGGGGCTCTTTCGGCACCGGCGCCTGTCACACCACGTCTTGCTGGGTCCTCTCACGCGGATCGTCTACCTAGGAATCCTCACCGCCCTCGCTGCGGGGGCGGCTTACCTTCTGGGTGGAGTCCCTCTTTCCCTCTCCGCGCCGCGGGTCCCCCTTCTCATCGCAGGGCTTGTCGGCGTCTACCTTCCTAACCAGCTGCACGCTCTCGTTGACCGCTTTGGATCCAGATGGAGCCGACCCGCGCGCGGGCGGCGGTGAGCGGCGTCGGCGCCCGGCGAGCGCGGGTCATCGAGAGTGTCCCTCCGCGCCACGCGGCCTTTTTGCCCCGCGCGTCCGCCCTCGCCCCGCCTGAGCGCGTCCTTGTTTGCAGCGGGGAGGCGAAAAGGGAGAATATGGCGAGAAGAGGAAGGAGTGGTCGCGATGAGCCTATCGGTCAGCGAGATGCGACGGGGGATGCTGATCCTCTACGAGCGAGAGATGTACGAGATCATCGAGTACGAGCACTCCAAACGGGGGAGGGGAGGGCCGGTCGCTCGCACGAGGCTTCGCCACGTCAAGACGGGGCGGGTGATCTCGGCCACCTTCAAAGGCGCAGAGAACACCGAATCGGTGTTTCTCGACTCCCGCCCGCTGCAGTACCTGTACAAGGATGGGGAGGCCTACATGTTCATGGACGGCGAACGTTTCGACCAGTTCAACGTCCCTCTCGAGCTCCTCGGGCCGCAGGGCGCGTTCATGGTGGAAGGGATCACGACTCAGGGCTACTTCTACGAGGGCCAAGTCGTCAAGATGGACCTTCCCAACTTCATCATGCTCAAGGTGGTGGGTACGGAACCCGGCGTCCGCGGCGACACGGTCTCCAACGTCGACAAGCCGGCGACGCTCGAGAGCGGGGCGGTTGTCCAGGTTCCGCTCTTCGTCAAGGAAGGAGACACCCTCAAGATCGACACCCGCGTCGGGAAGTACGTCGAGCGGGTGTAGGAGGCGGCATGGCGGAGCGAAGGGTTGAGCTCGTCGACGAAGACGGTCGGATCACGATCTCCGAGGACGTGCTCGCTGCGATCGCCCGCTTCGCCTCGGAGAAGGTGCCGGGAGCGGCGCGCCAGACGCGTGGAACGGCGGTCGGGATCATGAGCATCTTCGGCGGGGAGGATCTCTCTCCCGTCATCCGGACGGATCTGGACGAGAAGGGGGTTCACGTCGAGCTGCGGATTGTGGTCGAGTACGGCTATCCGGTCCACGAGGTGGCCCAGGGCGTACAACTGAGCGTGCGGGCGGACGTCGAAGAGATCGCTGGAATCCCCGTGACCGGGGTGGACGTCTTGGTCAGGAAGGTCGTTCCACCACAGATCGCGCGGCGCAACGTCGGCCGCTGAGGAGGTTCCGATGGCGGAGCCGCAGAAGGGTCGGGTCGGCATCTCGAGGGACGTTGTCACGGCGATCGCGGGGATCGCCGTCTCCGAAGTCGACGGGATTGCCAACCTGCGGCCGGGCGACAAGGCGCTCCGCCGCGGGGACGGCCTCAAGCGCTACGTGGACACGGAGGTGGAGGGGGAGACCGTCAAGGTGACCGTGCGCATCACGATCCTCTACGGGAACCCCATCCATCGGGTGGCCAAGGAAGTCCAGAAGTCCGTGAAGGCGGAGATCGAGCGGATGACCGGGCTCCACGTCACCGGCGTGGACGTCGACGTGCAGCGCCTGGTCAAGGCGGAGGAACCGCGCGAAGAGGAGGAGGAGGAAGAGGCATGAGACTCGTGGCGCTTCTCCTGCATGCTCTGGCCGCGCTCATCGCGGCTGGATTGGGCGTTCTTTGCATCCTGCAAGGCCTGGGGACGTTCGCCTGGAGCGACGTCCAGGACTTCGCGACGACGTCTCTCGGAGAGGTCGTCCTGTTCACCTTGGGAGGCGTCCTGCTCTTCGCCGCCCTCCACTTCCTGTTGGGGGTCTGGCGCAGCCGCGCGACGGGTCTCCGCTTCTCCCAAGAGGGGGAGTGGGGGCGAATCGAGCTCTCGGCTCACGCGCTGCGGGAGTTCATCAGTGGGATCCTCCGCGATGAGGTGCGGATCGACCGTTTTCGCGTTCGCATGCGTCGCGTGCAGGGGGGCATCGCGATCGCGGTGGAGATCGGCCTGTCGCCTCAGGAGAAGGTGGGTGAGGTCGGCCGGCGGATCCAGGGGACCCTCGCCCGGCGCGTCGTGGAGCGCACGGGCGTCGAGGTGAAGGAGGTCACCGTTCTCGTCGAGAGCATCCGTCCCCGCGGAGAGCATGAGGGCAGGGAAGAGGACACCAATGCGTATTATCAACCCTAGGGCCATCGGGGCCGCCGCAGGCCTTCTCGCCGGGCTTCTCCTCATCCTCGTGACGTGGAAGGTGATGCTCATCCTCGTGGGCTTCGCCCTCGCGGGGTACCTGGTGGGGGTCTACCTCGAGTCACGCGAAGACGTGAACGGTCGCCTGCGGGAGTTCTTCAGGCGCCTCTTCCGCCGCTGATGCACCGTCGGGAGGCGCGAGAGTTCCTCCTTTCCGTGCTCTATCAGAGAGAGTTCCTCCAGGCCCCGCTCGACGAACTCCTCGAGGAGGTTGACCCGGGCGACCAGCGGGGCTACATCGAACGGGTTCTCTCAGGGATAGGCGAGCACGGAGCGCAGATCGACGATCTGATCGCGGAGCGGACGGTGGGATGGCGGTTTGAGCGGCTCGCCCTCATCGACCGAAACATCCTTCGGCTGGGGACCTTCGAGCTGCTCTACCTCCCCGACGTTCCGCCCGAGGCGGCGATCGATGAGGCCGTCGAGCTGTGCAAGAAGTACGGAACGGAGAACGCTCGGGTTTTCGTCAACGGAATCCTCGACCGGATTTGGAAGGAGAACGTGAGTCGTGAAGGTACTGGACGGGAAGCGGATCGCCCTCCCGCGGCGGGAGGCGCTGGGCCAGAGAGTGGCTGCCCTGAAGGAAAGGAGGATCTCCCCGAAGCTTGCCGTGATTCTGGCGAGCGCTGATCCGGCGACCCTCTCCTATCTGCGCGTCACGGAGAGACTGGCCGCAGAGCTTGGAATCGCCGTCCAGAAGGTCGTCCTTTCCTCCGCGACGTCCGAGGCCTTCGTGAGGCGGATCGCGGAGCTGGGAGAAGACCCGACGGTCTCGGGGATCCTGGTCGAGACCCCGCTTCCTGCGGGCGTCGACGCCGGGGTCGTGCGCGGTGCCCTGCCGCCGGAGAAGGACGTCGACGGCGCGGGGACGGCCTCCCTTGGCCGCCTGCTCGCGGGCGAGAGGAGCTTTGTCCCCGCCACGGCCGGGGCGGTCCTCGCGCTCCTGGATGGCGAGGGAATCGACGTCTCGGGACGGCGCGCCGCGATCGTGGGGCGGAGCCTCGTCGTGGGGCGCCCTCTCGCGCTCCTTCTCCTGGCGCGGGACGCGACCGTGACCGTCTGTCACTCCAAGACGCAGGACCTTGCGGCCGTGACGCGGGAGGCGGATCTCGTCTGCGTCGCGGTCGGGCGGCCGGGCTTCCTCGGGGTGGGGATGGTCCGTCCAGGGGCGGTCGTGGTCGACGTGGGGACGAACTGGGTCGACGGGCGAATTGTGGGGGACGTCGACTTCCCCGCAGTCGCGCCGCTCGCCGGGGCGATCAGCCCGGTCCCCGGCGGAGTTGGGCCCCTCACGACCACGATCCTCATGGAACAGGTAGTGGAGGCGGCAGAAAGGATCGCCCGATGAAGGTGCTCCTTGTCTTCGGGACGCGACCGGAGGCGATCAAGCTGGCCCCGGTCGTGCGCGAGCTCGCCGCGTCGAGCCGGGTGAAGCCCGTCGTCTGCGTGAGCGGGCAGCACCGCGAGCTGCTTGACCAGGCGCTCTCCGTCTTCTCGATCGTGCCCGACTACGACCTTCGCGTCATGGTCGAGGATCAGAGCCCCCTCGACGTCACGCGAGCGATTCTGGAGCGAATCGAGCCCGTGCTCAACGCGGAGCGGCCCGACCTCCTCCTCGTGCAGGGTGATGCCCAGACCGCGTTCGTTGGCGCTCTCGCCGGCTACTACCGGCGGATCCCCGTAGCGCACGTGGAAGCCGGCCTGCGGACCGGCGACCGGTATGCGCCGTTTCCTGAGGAGATGAACCGCCGCCTCGTCGACGCGATCGCCTCGCTTCACTTCGCTCCCACCGAGGAGGCGCGGGAGCGACTCCTTCGCGAGGCGGTCCCTCCCCAGGGGATCTTCGTCACGGGGAACACCGAGATCGATGCGCTGTGCTTCGTCCGCGATCGGGTCCCTCCGAAGACGCGCCTCTCCTTCCCCGGCCGAGTCGTCCTCGTCACGGCCCACCGCCGGGAGAGCCTTGCGGGGGGGATCGCGCGAATCTGTCAAGGGCTTCGGCGTCTCGCTGAACGCAGCGACGTCACGATCGTGTACGCCGTCCACCCCAACCCGCAGGTGCGACGGGTCGCCGAGGCAGAGCTTCGCGGCGTGGCGCGGATCGTCCTCCTCGACCCGCCCGACTACGCGTCGTTCGTCCACCTGATGGCCGCCTCGACCTTGATTCTTACCGACTCCGGGGGAATGCAGGAAGCGGCGGCGGCTCTGCACATCCCGATCCTCGTGCTGCGCGACAGGACCGAGCGCGTCGAGGGGGTGCAGACGGGGGCGGCGCGTCTGGTGGGGACCGATCCGGAGCGGATCGCCTCTGAGGCCGGCCGTCTGCTGGACGACCCCGCCCTCTACGACGAGATGCGACGTGCGAAGAACCCCTACGGCGACGGGCGAGCGTCCGCGCGGATCCGTGAGGTCCTGGAGAGGATGGCCGCATGAAAGGCGGAGACGCTGACCTTCACCTCCACACCACCGCCTCGGACGGGACCCAGAGGATCGCCGAGCTCGCCGGTCGGGCGGTTCTCTTCGGTCTCTCCACAATCGCCATCACGGACCACGACACGATCTCCCCAGAGCTCACCGAACGTGTTGAAGAGATCCAGGGCGTCGAAGTCATCACCGGCGTGGAGATCAAGGTCGACTTCGACGGCGTGCGGGGGGAGCTGCTGGGCTACTTCACGGATCCCCGCGCTCCGCTTCTGCAGGAGCTTTTCTCGTTCATGCAGAGGGCCCGCCGGGAGAGGATGGCAGAGATGGTCGAGCGCTGTCGCGATCGGGCCGGACTCGACATCACGGCTGAGGAGGTGGGCGCTCTCGCGGCAGGGAGCGTCGGCCGGCCGCACCTCGCCCAGCTTCTTGTGGAGAGGGGGGTTGTCGGTTCGATGCGCGAGGCGTTCGATCGCCTCCTCGCAAAGGGGCGGCCGTGCTACGTTGCGCTCGACAAGCCCGGGTTTCGCCAGGGGGCCGCCGCAGTCCACGCGGCCGGGGGCGTCACCTCGATCGCGCACCCCTGCCTCATGGAGGTCGGCGATTGGGAAGGGTTCTTCGCCAGGGTCCACCCGGAGGGCGTCGACGGCGTAGAGGCGTTCTACCCGTACGAACTCGCCCGCAGCCGGCTGCACGTCCTCCCTGCGGAGTTGACTCGCCTGGCCAGGGAAGAGGGCCTCCTTCTCACCGGCGGGTCGGACGATCACGGTCCGGGCTCGGTGAAGGAAGCGTTTGGCGCCATGCGTGTTCCCCTTCAGTACGTCGACGCGCTCAAGCGGGCCTGCGGCCTGATCCCGTAGGGCGAGGGGCGGGGTGCGCGCGATCACAGAGTCTTTCGGCGGGGTGAATGTACCGTGATCTTCGCGGACGTTCTCTTGCCGGTGTTCCTCGTCGGAGCGGTGGGGTTCCTGCTCGGCCGAATCTTCCGCCTGACGACCGAGCCTCTGACCAAGCTCGTCTTCACCGTCTTCGGCCCGGCCTGGTCTTTCAGTCCCTCACCACGAACGCGCTGTCCGGGGTCGACGTCTGGCGGACGATCCTCTTCGTCGCGGCTCTCGAGACGGCCCTCCTGACGCTCGGGGCGATCGGTCCGCTTGTTCTGCGTTGGGATGATGCCGCGCGGCGAGCGATCGAGACCGTCTCTCGCCCACTCGCTCTCCCGATCGAAGAGACGGCCTTCGGGATCCTGGAGGTCGCCGACAGCGCGATGGAGCGCGCCATTCGCGTGATCTCCATCGAGCGGGGCCACGACCCGCGCGGCTTCTCCCTCCTCGCCTTCGGGGGCGCGGGCCCGCTGCACGCCGTCTCACTCGCTCGGCGGCTCGCCATCCCGCGCGTGATTGTCCCCGCCGCGGCGGGAGTCCTCTCCGCCCTCGGCCTCCTCGTCGCCGAGGTCGGTCACGACCTGAGCCAGGGCCTCGTCCGCCCCTTGCGCGGGGCGGATCCGGCCGCCCTGGACCAGATTCTCCTGAACCTGCGCCTTCGCGGCCGGGCCGAGCTGGCCGGCGACGGCATTCCCGAAGAGGCGATGGTCTTTCGGACCTTCGCCGACCTTCGCTACCTCGGCCAGTCGCACGAGGTCACGGTGCCCCTGCCCTGCGGGCCGACCGATCCCTCGTTTGTCATCTCTCTCGAAAACGCGTTCCACGAGACCCACCGCCGGCGCTACGGCCATGCCGCCCCGGACGAGCCGGTCGAACTCGTCGCCCTGCGGGTGCGCGCCACGGCGCCCTCGCAGGAAGTCCCGGTTGTCCCGGAGGGAACGAGGTCCCGTGCGCCTCGGGAGAGCGCGGCGGCGTGGTTCGATCGGAATGGAGCCGTGGAGACCAAGGTAATTCATCGCGACGACCTCCACCCCAATGCGAGCCTAGCCGGCCCGGCGATCGTCCTGGGCGAAGACGCGACCACGCTCCTTCCTCCGGGGACAGTCGGCCGGGTTGATCCCTTCGGGAGCCTGATCTTGGAGATCCGATGACGGACGCGATGGACCCCATCACCTTGGAAGTCCTCCGGCACGCCCTGGCGGCGGTGGCGGAGGAGATGAACGCAAACCTCGTCCGCAGCGCGTACAGCCCGAACATCAAAGAACGGCGCGACTGCTCCTCGGCCGTCTTCGACGCCGCCGGCGCCGTGGTCGCTCAGGCGGAGTCGATCCCCGTCCACCTGGGGGCGATGCCCTTCTCCGTCGCCGCGGCCCTTCACTCGGCGAGCGACCTACGGCCGGGCGACATCGTGATTCTCAACGACCCCTACGCGGGAGGCGCCCACCTCCCCGATGTGACCTTCGTGGCCCCGGTCTTCGTCGAAGGGAGGCTCCTCGCCTTGGTTGCCAATCGCGCCCATCACGCCGACGTGGGCGGCAAGGCTCCCGGAAGCCTCGCCGGCGATGCCACGGAGATCACCCAAGAGGGACTGCGAATCCCGCCAGTGCGCCTGTGGCGCGAGGGGATCCTGGATCGCGACCTCCTCGAGCTCATCCTCGCGAACGTTCGCACCCCGGAGGAGCGACTGGGCGACCTGCGCGCTCAGCGCGCGGCGTGCGTCACGGGAGAAGAGCGCCTTCGCGAACTCGTTCGCCGCCACGGGAGCTCTCTTCTTGCCCGGGGGATGGCCGCGGTGATGGACTACGCCGAGCGGCGGATGCGGGCAGCGATCGCGAGCCTTCCCCAGGGCCGTGCCGCGTACAAGGACGTGCTGGACGGCGACGGGATAAGCGACCGACCGATCCGGGTTGCCGTCGAGGTCGAAACGCGGGGCGAGACCCTGCGCGTCGACTGGAGCGGGAGTTCTCCTCAAGTCGCCGGTCCGGTGAACGCGGTGTACGCCGTCACCGCGTCGGCCACCTACTACGCCGCGCGCGTCCTGACCGACCCCGGGATCCCGCCGAACGCTGGCTGCTACCGACCGATCGAGATCATCGCTCCGCGAGGGAGCGTGGTGAACGCCGTCTTCCCGGCCGCGGTCGTGGGAGGGAACCTGGAGACTTCACAGAGGATGGTCGACGTGATCCTTGGCGCTTTCTCTCAGATTGCGCCGGAGCGAACGATCGCCGCCTGCCAGGGGACGATGAACAACGTCGCGATCGGCGGAATCGACCCGCGGAGCGTCCGACCGTACACCCTCTACGAGACGATAGGCGGCGGGTTCGGGGCGCGTCCGGCGCGGGACGGGGTCGACGGGGTCCACTCCCACATGACGAACACGCTGAACACGCCCGTGGAGTCTCTCGAGTTGGCCTACCCCCTACGTGTCGAGCGCTATGAGCTGATCGCGGGAACGGGCGGCCGCGGTCGGTTCCGGGGGGGCCTCGGGATCCGTCGTGACCTCACCGCGGTCGACCACGCGGCCACGGTCTCCCTTCTCACCGACCGGCGCCGAAGCCACCCCTACGGTCTCGCCGGAGGGGAGCCCGGGAGCTGCGGCCAGAACGTCCTCATTCGCCACGGCCAGGAATCCCTCCTTCCCGCCAAAGGAACCTTCTCCGTCGCCGCCGGGGAGACGGTCAGCGTGCGGACTCCAGGAGGAGGCGGCTACGGCGACCCGGCGAAGAGGGACCCGGCGCAGGTCGAGCGCGACCGGCGCGAGGGAAGGCTCTAGGAAGGGCACAGCGGACCGGGTATAGTCACGCGCCGTGCCCGGGCTTCCCGCGGGGTCGCGTCCGTTCGGGAAGGCCGCCCGTCTTGACCCAAGAGGAGGGAACGATGCGCTTCGCCAAACGTGTTCGCAATCTTCGTTTTGAGGGAGCCTATGCGGTCCTGGACAGGGCCCAGCGCCTCGAGAAAGAGGGCCGCGAGATCATCCACCTCGAGATCGGCCAGCCCGACTTCCCCACGTTCCCTCGCGTGGCCATGGCCGGAATCCGCGCCATCACCGAGGGAAAGACCCGCTACACCTCGCCCGCCGGGGTCGCCGCCCTGCGGGAGGCGATCGCCCGCGATCTCGGAGAGCGGCGCGGTCTTTCCATCGAACCGAAGGAAGTGGTGGTCGGGCCGGGAGCCAAGCCATTCCTGTTCTTCCCCGCGTTGGCACTGGTCGAGCCGGGCGACGAGGTGCTCTATCCGGATCCCGGGTTCCCGTCCTACGAAGCGATCATCGGCATCGTCGGCGGAAAGCCCGTTCCCTTTCCTCTCCGCGAGGAGGGAACCTTCACGCCCGACGTGGACGCCTTGGAGCGTCTGGCGACCGAGCGCACGCGCCTGATCATCCTCAACTCGCCAGGGAACCCCACCGGGGGCGTCATGCCCCGCGAAGATCTGGAGCGCGTCGCGGCAGTCGCCAAGGCCTGCGACTGCTACGTCCTCTCGGACGAGATCTACTCCCGCATGATCTTCAGCGGCGCTCCCCACTTGAGCATCGCCGCCCTTCCCGGAATGAAGGAGCGGACGATCATCCTTGATGGCTTCTCCAAGACGTATGGCATGACCGGGTGGCGCCTGGGATACGCCGCCATGCCCGTCGCGCTCGCCGAGCGCGTGGAGCTGCTCCTGACGCACGTGGTCGGCTCCACCGCGGCCTTCACCCAGTACGCTGGGATCGAGGCCGTGACGGGTCCTCAGGATGACGTCGAAGCCGCGCGGGTGGAGTTTGAGAGACGCCGCGATGCGATCGTCGCCGGCCTGTGCGGCATCCCGGGCGTTCGCTGCCAGAAGCCGGACGGCGCGATGTACGTCTTCCCGAACGTCAAGGCCTTCGGCCGTAGCTCCGACGAGCTGGCCGAGTACCTGCTGGTCGAGGCGGGCGTGGCCGTCCTTCCGGGGAACGTCTTTGGGAAGATGGGCGAGGGCTACCTGCGCCTGTGCTACGCGAACTCACTGGAGCGAATCGAGCGCGCCATCGAACAGATGGGGTACGCGCTCGCCAAGCTCGAGCGCCGACCGGCAAGCGAGAAAGCCTCGGCCCGGCGGTAGGCACCGCAGGCAGCCAAGCTCCCACTGCCGGGACGGCAGCCGCAAGAGCAGGGAGCCCTTCTTCAAAGACCACTGGCAGAGGCGATCGGCGGGCCTTGCCTCGATGGGATTGGCCGCGCTAGACTGGGCCGCACGACCGTTGGCGCAAAGAAGTCAGAGCGACGTGATGAAGGAGGGAGGCCATGACCGACCAGGTGCCGCAGAGAGCACCGGAGCGCGACGAGAAAGCCGAAGAGAAGGTCGACGAGAAGCGCGAGGAGAAGGAAGAGAAGGCTCCGGACGAGAAGTGGCGTCGCGACCCGGTGGGAAGTGCGACCTGGGCCGCGATTCTGATCTGGGTCGGCGTGGCCCTCCTCCTCGGGAACGTCGACGCCGTGGCGCGCTACCCGTGGTGGGAGACGTGGGCCGTCGTCCTTGCCGGAGTCGGCGTCATCCTCCTGGTCGAGATCCTTGTGCGGTACCTCCGCCCCGAGCATCGGCGACCGCTGGGCGGGAACCTCATCCTGGCGCTCGTCCTACTCGGCGTCGGGCTGGGCGAGCTCGTCGACTGGGACCTTGTGTGGCCGGCGATCCTGATCGCGGTCGGGGTCGTCTTCCTCCTGCGCGGACTCTTCGCCCGGCGCTAGGACGGGCTTTCTACAGCCGGCCGAAGTTGAGCGTCGAGAACTCACCCCACGCGTAGACGAGCCCGGTCCAAGGCCCATCACGGCCGATGCACCGGAAGTACGGAGCCCGGAACGCGCGGACGAGGTCACCGATCCGGTAGCGGGCGAGGATCGGGGTCGAGACGACGAGGCTCCCCGTTTCGCCGGGCCGCAGCTC
>JAPLGE010000118.1 GCA_026390315.1 Candidatus Bipolaricaulota bacterium | reverse complement strand
GACGATTCTTTCCTCGGCGTCCACATCACCCCGACCCTGGAAGGCAATATCCTCCTCGGCCCGAGCTCGGAATACGTCCCCGACAAGCGCGATGCGGCGTCCACCCGCCCCGTCCAGGACCGCCTCAAGACAGAGGCGTTCGGGCTTGTCCCGGCGCTCCGGCGCTTTCCCTTCATTCACGCCTATTCCGGCCTCCGTCCGAAGCTCACCGGTCCGAACGGCGGCTCGAAGCTCGCGGACTTTGTCATCGAAGAAAGCCCCCTCCGCCCCCGCTGGATCAACCTCCTCGGCATCGAATCGCCCGGCCTTACGGCGGCTCCCGCCATCGCCCGGATGGTCGCGGACATGATCGGGGCCAAAGAGGACCTTATCGCGCGTCCCGACTTCAACCCCGAACGGCCGCCCGTGCCTCATTTCGCTCACCTGCCCGACGCCGAGCGCGCCCGCCTCGCCGCCTCCGACCCCGACTGGGGCGAGATGATTTGCCGCTGCGAGCACGTGACCCGGGCTGAGGTCGTCTCCGCCCTTCGCAACCCCTTCGGCGCCCGCACTCTCGACTCCGTCAAGCGCCGCACCCGCTGCGGCATGGGCCGGTGCCAGGGCGGCTTCTGCACTCCGCGCCTCGTCGAGGTCCTCGAGGGCGAGGGTGTCCGCGTCGACCGGATAACGAAGAGGGGCGGCGCGTCCGCCCTTTTCCAGGGGAGGATCAAGCCATGAGTGCGAGACGATCCCTGACCCCCGAGCGCCACGACGTCGTCGTCATCGGCGGCGGCCCGGCAGGCCTCGCGGCCGCGATCGGCGCCCGACGCGCCGGCGCTTCCCGCGTCCTCGTCCTTGAGCGCGACCGTCGTCCCGGCGGCATCCTCAACCAGTGCGTCCACGACGGCTTCGGCCTCTTCCTCTACAAGGAGACGATATCCGGCCCGGAATACGCCGAGCGCCTCACCGAGGACGCCGACCGCTCCGGCGTCTGCTTCCGGACCGGGGCCATGGTCCTCGACCTCGCCGCCGACCGAACTCTCCGCGTCAATTCGCGCTCCGGTTACGCTCTCCTTCAAGCCGACGCCGTCATTCTCGCCATGGGCTGCCGCGAGAGCACCCGCGAGATGATCGGGATTCCCGGCACGCGTCCCGCCGGCGTCTTCACGGCCGGGAGCGCCCAGAACTTGGTCAACCTCAAAAACCTCCGGATCGGGTCGGACACCGTCATCCTCGGTTCCGGCGATATCGGCCTGATCATGGCCCGGCGCCTGACGTTCGAGGGGACGCGCGTCCGAGGTGTCTTCGAGATCCTTCCCTGGCCGAGCGGCCTCGAACGAAACGTGCGCCAATGTCTCCTCGATTTCGGCATCCCGCTCGAGCTTTCGAGCACGATCATCGAGGTCCGGGGACGCGACCGCGTCTCCTCGGTGGTCGTCGCGAAAGTGGATGCCTCGTTCTATCCCATTCCCGGCACCGAGCGCGAGGTCGCCTGCGACACGCTTCTCCTCTCCGTCGGCCTCATCCCGGAGAACGAGCTTTCCAAGCGGGCCGGTATCGAGCTGTCGCCCCTCACGGGCGGCGCCGTCGTCGACGAGACCCTGATGACGTCCGTCCCGGGCATCTTTT
>JAPLGE010000102.1 GCA_026390315.1 Candidatus Bipolaricaulota bacterium | reverse complement strand
GCGGCCTGACCAAATGGGGGCGTGATCGGCCGCGCTCCTCCGCGGGCGAGGGATTGGCGGTAGAGCCGGCCGTCGCAAACGAAGACGAGCGTCCCCTGGGAGACCGTGAAGTCGCCCCCTCCATACCCCACCCTGGCCCGCACCGAGAGCTCCGTCGTCAGGTCGCGCGGGACCTCGCCGCGACGCTTGGCCACCAGGACGCCCCGGTCCGAGCGACCCTCGAGCCACACGAGTGTCTCGCCGTCCGAGTCCCAAAGGACGTCGCCGAATCGCCGCTCCCCGGCCAGGCTCTTCGGCGTGATCGGGCTTTGCCATAGTCCATACGGCTTCGTCGTCTTGTCCATCCGCGTCTCCTTTCCGCCGGCCCCATTGTCGACGCGGAAGAGCCCTCCCGTCAAATGGGAGAGAGAACACGATTGCGCGCAGGCCGGCAGGGAAGCAGTCCCGTTGAACCTTCGCCTAAGGGCCAAAGCGAGGGCCCCGACACACGCCAGAAAAAACGAGACCCGATCAGAAGATCCCCAAACGGCCCGAGACGTCCGTCCTACGAGCCGGAAGACCGAGTCTCAAGCGGCAGGGAAACCCGGAAGAAGGCGGATCACGGCAAGGACGCCGCCTAGGTAGGTCGGGCCCGTCTCCGAGCCCAGGGCCGCCGCCAGGAAGGCGAAGGCCTTCCGCATCTCGTCTCCGCCCTGCTCCAGGTGCCGCTGATTGAGGCTCTCGAGCGCCGCCTGCAGGGCGAGGCCGACGAAGACCTCGATGTTCTTGACAAAGAAGCGGAGCTCGTCCCGAAGCGGTGCCTCGATCGGCTTTCCCAAGATCCACGGCGCGAGGGCTCGCGCCTCCGCGACCAGCCCGCGCACCTCTCCCTCCGGAGAAAGGCGGGGGACGAAGTGCCGTCCGCCTGTCCCCTCCAGGAGGTTGACCACCCACTGGACGTGTACCCGCTGGTCGGCGAGCGTGGGCGAGAGGATGGCAAGAGTAGAGTAAGTCAGCAGAAGCCGCAGGCGTTCCGCCATGCCTTCGAGCCGTGCCTCGGCCGGGGTCTCCTGGCCCGGCGCGGCTGCAGGCGGCTCGCCCTCCCCAATCGCGCTCGCCTCGAAGAGGAGAACGAGCACCAGAATCCCCGTCGCGATCATGCTCGCCCGTTTCACTCTCTCCACCTCCTTTGCCCTCTCATCTTATGCCACCCGGTTCGCCAGCCCATCACGATCCAGTCAAGCCCTCATCAACGTCCGAGTGCGCAAGCCGGTAGCCGAACCCGGGGACGTTGGCGACGAGGCGCGCGCCCTCGGGGTGCGCCGTCGCGAGCCGCCGCCGCAGGAGGTACACCTGCTGCTTCACGTCCTTGGAGTTGGCGTACGCCGAGTCCGGCCAGATAGCCGCGACGATCTCTCGATCGGAGAAGACCCGTCCCGGGCTCCTGGCGAGGAGGTGAAGGAGGGCGTACTGCTTCGGGGTGAGGGAGAGCTCCTGGCCCAACAAGGTGACCTCCTTCCGCGACTCGTCGATTCGCAGACCTCCCAGCTCGAGGATCGCTTCCTCGGGCGTGGAGGCCCCGGCGGGCAGGCTTCCCCTCTCCGCGCGAGCCAGCCGCGACCGCCTGAAGAGGAGGAGGAAGGCTCCGATGAGGAGAAGATCGACCAGGGCGGCCGCGCCAGAGGCCAACAAGGTCATCCCGCGGCTCCGCGCTGCAATCGAGCTCGCGTCGATCCCAACGCGGACATACCCGCCCTGGCTCCCGCCCGCCTCACCGGAGCTCAAGACGATCGGGATCAGTACGTCGAAGTACCGCGGCCCCCGGTCAAGCCGCGCGATCCTGACCGTTCGCGCGGACGGCGGCACGGAGAGCAGCGGAAGGGCCAGCGAATCGGCTCGCTCCACCCGCTCGTCGAGAAGCACCTCCCCGCGGACGACGGCCTGGACGTAGAACGCGCTTCCCATGAGCAGGAAGCGCGCCGCTTGTCGTGCCGTCTCCGACTCCTCCCGTGCGAGCCACGCCCCCGCGGCGTCGGCGAAGGCCGCGGCGTAGGCGGCGCTCCGCTCGCGGAAGGCCTCCTGGAGGACCCCCTCATAGGAGCGAGCGAAGAACGCCACGACGAGACCCGTCAAGAGGAGCACCGCCCCTGCCGCCCCGAGGACCACCCTCCGCCCCGCCCGTCCGCCCAGCGCCTTCACGGCCCCAAGCGTAGGCTCCGGCCCGCCCCGGGGCAAGCAGATGAGGCGCCGTTGATCTGGAGTTGACCGCCGCGCGGTTCGACCGTGACCCGCGTCCAGCTAGCGTGCTGCTTGAAGTGTCCCAACGCCGGAGGCGGTGGGACACGAGAAGAAGGAAGGAGGAACCATGCAAGCAAGAAGAGAATCCGGTACCAGGCCGGGCGCGAATCAGTGGCTGGGGGTCGTCCTCGTCGCCCTCCTGGCTGCGCTCGCCGTACTCCCCGTCGCGGGGCTCGCACAGGACCAAGCGGCCAAGGCCCCTGCGCCCGCAAGCGCTCTGCCTGCGATCCTGGACAGGCTTTGCGGAGCCCTCGACGCGCTCGACGATCGGGCTGACGGTGTCGGCTGGACGGGCCTGCGGAAGGAACTTGAAGAGGTCCGTGCGCTTCTGGAGAAGCTGACCCAGGAGCTGGGAACTCCGCCCGCGTCGGGGCAGGAGCCACCCTCCGTTCGAGAAGAGGTCGTGAAGCTCGACCTCCGCCGCCGCCGGCTCGTTGAGACCCTCGAGCGCTTCGCCGATCGCGCGGAACCCGACAGAGGATCCTCTGCCGCAAGACAAGAGGCGAAGGAGACCCTGGCCGAACTGCGCACCTGGGTCGAAGGCTACGTGAGCGGCGTTACCGCTCGACTCGATCGCCTCGAACCGAGCGAGTTCGAGCGCCTAGCGCGCGGACTCCTGAAAGAGGTCGAAGAGAGACTCGCGGAGAACGCACGCCCCGGCGCGGGTGGAGCCCGGCTGGATCCGAAGCTAGAAGGTCTCGTCCGGGAGATCGAGCGACTCCTCGACCGCCTCAACGAGTTCATCCTCCGCTCATTCGTCCTTTCTCCTCGAGAGGGGGCCACAACCCGTCCCTAGACGCGATCGCCTCAATCTCGGCGAGAGGAGCGCCCGGCGAAAGAACCCGCTGCGCGCTCCTCTCCACTTCGGACGAGCACGCACCGTGCCTCGGGAGGAGAGCCTAGCCTCCGGAACCGGGGACGCCCGCGCGATCGCGGCCCGGCCAGGTCGTGATGGCGAGGCCCGCGAGGACTCCGGACGCGCCCAGCGCCGTCCTCCAGCCGAGCTCCTCGTGCAGCACCACCCCGCCCAGGAAGACGGCGACGACGGTACATAGGAGGGCAATCAACTGGGTCTTCGTCGCATCCATCCGCTGCAGGAGCCAGTAGTAAAGGACGAACGGTAGGGCCGACCCCACGAGGCTCAGATAGAGAAGCGCCGTCACGGCCATGGGCGTCCAGTGGAATCGAAGAGGGTTCCCTTCGAGAGGAATCCCGACGAGCAGCAAGGGAATGAAGCCCGCGACCATCTGTACGGCCGTGAGCCACGCCGGGTCGATCTGAGTGCCCCAGCGCTTGATCCCTACCGCCACCGCGGCCGCGGCGAGCGACGAGAGGAGGATCGCCCCCATCCCAAATAGGGCCAGGGGATCCTCGGCCCCAAGCTCGTGCGAGAAGAGAAGCACGACCCCGCCGATCCCCAAGAGAACCCCGCCCAGGCGCCTCACGGTGAGGGGCTCGTCCCGGAGGAGGAAGTGGGCGAGGAGGAGTCCGAAAAGGGGCTGCGTCGTGTAGAGGACGGACGTCAGGCCGACGGGAATGTGGTTCTCCCCCCAGAAGACGAGGCCGTAGCAGATCGAGAAGGTCACGATCCCGGTCGAGATCATGAGGGTCCACTCGCGAGCGGACGTCGGCATCGGCCTTCTCCGGGCCGCAACCCAGACCAAGACGGGAATCGAAGCGACCAGGAATCGGATCCCGGCGAACGTGAGCGGCGGCAGGTCCTCCAAGCCAAGCTTGATGAAGAGCCAGGTCGACCCCCAGATGAGGCCAAGCAAGACCCAAACCAGGATGGGTTTCTTCATCAGCGCCCCCGTTTCCGCGGCGGCAGTGTACCACACGTTGCGCCATCCATCATCGATCAGGGGGCGTGAGGGACGAAGCAGAGGTTGCCCACGAGACCCCTGCGGGTAAGCTTTCGCTCATGGATCGAAAGGAGCTCCTTGCCCCAGCCGCCGTCCTTTTCCGCGAGCAGGGTCGCCTGATCCGCCTCCCCGAAAGCCAGACGATCGTCTTCGTCGGCGACACGCACGGAGACCGCGAGGCGACGGAGATCGTGCTCGCCCGCTACCTCCTCCCCGGCCACGTGATCGTCTTCCTGGGAGACTACGTGGATCGCGGACCCGACTCGGCAGGGAATCTCGCCCTCCTCCTCCAGACGAAGCTCTCCCACCCGCAGCGGCTCTTCCTCTTGATGGGGAACCACGAGGCGTGGGCGGCCTCCCCGTTCACGCCCGCCGACTTCTGGGAGGGCCTGGGGCCGCAGAACGCTCCCACCTACGCCGAGACCCTTTCTCTCCTTCCGTTTGCCGCCTACCATCCACGCCGGGTCCTCGCGCTTCACGGCGCGCTTCCCGACGTTGCTTCTCTCGAGGAGATCGAGACCGTGAGACTCGGAAGCGCCAACTGGCGGAAGATCACGTGGGGGGACTGGGCCGATGCGGCCGGCTACGTGCTCGATCCAGGGTCGCTCGGGCGACCAACCTTCGGCCGCGACTACTTCCGGGAGATCTCGAGTCGCCTAGGGCTGCGCGCCCTTCTGCGCTCCCACCAGCCGTTCGTGCCGACCTATCTCTTCGGCGATCGCTGCCTCACGCTCTTCACGTCCAAGGCCTACGGAGGATCCGAGCGCCGCGTGGCCCTCCTGCGCCCGGAGAAGTCGCTGCGCAGCGCGCGAGACCTCGAACTCGTGAGCCTGTAG
>JAPLGE010000216.1 GCA_026390315.1 Candidatus Bipolaricaulota bacterium | reverse complement strand
GACGGGAGTGAGGTACGGGCAGTCGGTCTCGAGGACGAGGCGGTCGAGCGGAACGGCGGCGACGGCCTGGCGGAGGGCGTCGTTTGCCGGGTAGGTGATCGGCCCGCCGATCCCAAGGTGAAGTCCGAGCTTGAGGAACCGCCTGTCGAGCGCCGCGTCACCGAGGAAGGAGTGGACGACCCCTCCGGCCGGGAGCTTGACCTCGCCCAGGATCCGAAGGAGATTCTCGGTCCCGTCGCGGTTGTGAAGAATCACGGGAAGGTTCCGCTCCTGGGCGAGGGCGAGCTGCTCGATGAAGACGCGGCGCTGGACATCGCGGGGGGAGAGGTCGCGGTAGTAGTCGAGGCCGATCTCGCCGATCGCGACGACCCGGTACTCCGCGGCGAGCTCCTGAAGACGGGTGAGGCCGGCGCGGTCGAGCGTCTTTGAGTCGTGTGGGTGGACGCCCACGGAGCACCAGACGAGAGGGTTCTCCCGGGCGAGCCGGACCGCCGCCTCGCTTGAGGAGAGATCGGCCCCCACCGTGACGATCGCGATGGACTCTGCCGCGGCGCGGGCGATGACCGGGTCGCGGTCGGGGTCGTAGCGGCGGTCGTCGAGGTGGGCGTGGGTGTCGACGAGCCTCATCGCTCGATCTCGGCGAGAGCCAGCGGGAGGGCCTCGACGAGGTCGCTCGGCAGCATCGAGCGCTCCGGGATCTCGCGCGCGAGAAGGTCCGCTGTGGCGCCGTGGACGTAGGCGCCGAGGGCTGCGGCGTCGGCCGGCGAGGCGCCGTTCGCGAGGAATCCAGCGACGACTCCCGTCAGCACGTCCCCGCTTCCGCCCTTGGCGAGGCCGGTGTTCCCGGTTCCGTTCAGGAAGACCTCGCCGTCCGGCAATCCGATCGCGGTCGGCCTCCCCTTGAGGAGGAGGACGACCCCGTGCTCCCGCGCGAAGGCCCGCGCCGTCTCGACTCGGTCCCGGTCGACCTCGTCCGCCGATCGATCGACGAGCCGGGCCATCTCCCCGGGATGGGGGGTGAGGACGGCGCGGCCAGCGGCGCGCTTGAGCCAGTCTCGATGCGAGGCGAGGGCGAACAGGGCGTCGGCGTCGAGGACGAGCGGGACGTTCGATCGCGCGAGGAGTGCCCCGACGAGCTCGGAGGCGGCCTGCGACCTTCCCAGGCCCGGCCCGATCGCGAGGACACTCGCCGCGTCGAGGGCCGGCTCGAGGGCGGCCGCCGCGTCCGGGCCGACGTGGCCATCCTCTTCGGGAAGGCCAAAAGTGAGCGCCTCGGGGAGGGCGGTCGCGACGATCGGTTGGATCGAGGCCGGACAGGCAATCGTGACGAGCCCGGCTCCGACGCGGAGCGTCCCGCGCGCGCAGAGGATCGCCGCACCGCTCATCCCCCGCGACCCGGCTACGACGAGGACGTGGCCGAAGGTTCCCTTGTGGCCGTCCGGCCGACGCGCGGGAAGGAGCGCCGCGGCGCCGGCCTGAGTGAGAACGCGGGCGAGCGGGACCAGGCGCTCGAGGACTTCCGCGGGGTAGGCGACCCTCGCCACCTCGATCTCGCTGCAGAAGGAGCGGGCCGGGAAGAGAAGGTGCGCGGGCTTCAAGAACTCCATGGCGATCGTGAGGTCGGCCTCGACCGCCTCTCCCAGGGGGGCTCCCTGGTCGGAGGGAAGGCCCGAGGGAAGGTCAAGCGAGACCGTCTCGCGCCCGGCTTCATTGATGAGCGCAGCGGCCTCGGCGTCTCGGCCGGCGAGCGGCCGGTCGAGGCCGCTTCCGAAGAGGCCGTCGATCACCCCGTCGCACTCGGCGAGGCGCTCTTCGAGAGGCCCAAGGTCCTTGCCGAGGAAGCGGAGCCGGCCCGGGGCGACCTCCTCCAAGCGGCGCGCCATCAAGGCCGTCGTCGGCGAGAGGTCTTCGGGACGGCACAGAGCCAGGACGGTCACGTCCGCCCCGCTCTCGAAGTGGTGCCTCGCCACGACGAGCGCGTCGCCACCGTTTCCCCC
>JAPLGE010000075.1 GCA_026390315.1 Candidatus Bipolaricaulota bacterium | reverse complement strand
GTGAACGGCTTTCCCGCCGCTGAGGCAAGGCCGATCATTCCACCCGTCCCGGCGAAGAAGAGGGTCACATACCCAATCACCGCCCAGCGCACCTGCCGGAAGTCGAGCTTCAGGACGTAGTCCAGAATGAGCTCAACCCCGTGAAACGCGAGCATGAGGCTGATCTGAAGGTAGTGAATCCAAGGACGCCCGTAGGCCGGGGCCCGGACAAGAAGGTAGAGAAGAGGGAAAGCGGTCAGAAGAAGCGGCACCCCTGCCAGCCAGTGTCCGAGCTTCGGTCTGCCGAGAAGCCGCGCGACGAATACCAGGATCGCCAGGACGAAGATCGCCTGAACGACCCACGCGCCGAGAAGATCGAGTCGGTCCATACGGTCGCCTCCCGCTCGAGGCCAGGGAAAGACGTCCGCCCAGGATAGCTGCAGAGGGCTCCCCCGAGAAATCGCGCCATTGCTCGACCGAAGCTTGACCTTAATTGTCAGCAGACTCGCGTCTGAGGCGCCACCTATGGCCGGGACGCCCGGCCGTAGCGGGAGAACTGGGAAGTATGGTCAAGGAAAGGGGTCAGGGAAGGAGGGTCGGGTCTCTGGATGACATATCAGGAGTGATGACTCGCCCCCATCTCTCCTGGCAGGCTTTGATGGTCTCGGGGCTGCAAGGAAAGGCACGGCCCCTGCCCGATGGCGAGGAGTGTACCCCTGGCAACACCAAGAATGAGGAACTGCCCCTTTGCCCCGGTGAGAAGGTGCCTGAATCTCGCAGAGTGGGTGTGCCGGAGTCCGGAATCGGCGATGTGTCCCTCGAATATCCCCGTCAGATTCCAAACTGCTTCGTGTCGACCCACTTCATGCTGAGGAGCGACCAGAAGTCAAGCGCCAGCTTGTTCAGCACGTAGTCGTAGGGCAGCCACCCGTAGCCCGCGTCGCCCCATGCCGTTCCCCAGGAGTTCCGGATGAGGAGGGCTCCTGTCGTCTTCTTCCCGCACGTCGTGTTCGTGATCTCCTTGGAATCGTCGTAGCCGACCGCGACGATGGCGTGGCCCCACTGGGCCTTCTCGCCCGGGCAGGGGTACGGGATCCCACCCTTGACGTCGCTTGAGTCAAACGAGGGGAACCCGTAGAACCCGAACATCGACGGGATCTTCGCCGCGAGGTACTTCTTGACGTTCGCGAGGGCGGTAGAGCCGGGAACCGCCGCCCCCAGCGGGTCGTGGCAGAAGTAGACCGCAGCCTCGTAGGCGTCCGCCACGGAGTAGACGAAGCTCGGCGGCTCCTTGTCGAAGTCGGGCTTTGAGTCGGTGTAGGGCCAGTACTTCTCGTCGGGAACTCCGCAGAGCACGAGAGCGCCCATCGTGCTCCGCAGCCACGCCCCCGTGTCGCCCGTGACTTGCAGGAGGTTCCGTGTCGCCTTGTAGACGAAGAGGCGCGACCCTTCGATGTGCCTTCCGAACGCCCGTCGTTCGAGGTACTCGACGATCCCGACCGCCGCGTGCGCCGTGCACGACCCAAGCTTCTTCTGGTTCTCGATCGGCGAACAGGAGTCCCGCAGGTCGACCGAGGGCGCCAACCCCCTCAGTTCGTGCCCGCCCTTGCCTAGGCCGAGCTTCTTGACCATGGCCGCGATCTCCGGCTTCTCGTCCGTGTAGTCCCGTAGGTCGGGCAGGGGAGGCAGCCAACCTGTGCCCAGCGTCTCGCCGACTTCAGGGACCTCGACCGTCTTGTACATGGCGTACATCTCGAATCCCTCCTCGTTCGGACCTTCTGATCGCCGCGCAAGCGTCCCTCCGCTCTAGCCATCGCGGGGCTCGCCCCGCATGTCGAACCTCCTATTGGGATGACAGGTGTTGACTGACATCCTACGAGGATAGAGCCCTCCGGTCAAGCGGACTCTAGAAGAGGACGGGCGGACGGCTGCCGCGACGGCCGGGCAGCAAGAGAGAACGGCGCCGCTCTTCCGATGCGGGAGCTCGTTCTAGAGGAGGCTCATGGCCACGGAGATCGACGCGTCGAGCGACCAGGCGGGGTCGGCCGCCCCTTTCGACAGCGACAGTTGAAGCCCGACGTTTGCCCGTCCGACGGCGAACCCAACGAGGGCGGCCGCGGCGTGGCTCGTGCTCGCCGGGCCTCCGCGCGGCTGCAGGTGCTGCAGCGAGTAGGTGAGGCGGAGCGAGCTTGTGTCAGAAAGGACGTAGTCGTACGAGGCATGCGCGGTGAGCGTGTTCTCGTTCAGGAGGTCGAGCGGGCCGGAAACGCTCGCGCGGAAGAGGAGCTGCCCGGCCGGATCCGGGGCGAGCGCGGCGTCGGCGGAAGCGGTGACGAGGAGGTCCTGTGGAGCCCCGAACGGGTCGAGAAGCTTGTACCCCACGCCAGCCTGGATCGACCAGCCGCAGCGGCGCTCGTCGCCGGTCGCGAGGACGACGTCCTCGACGATCAGGACCTGCCGGGCGGTGACCGTCACGGCCGCGGCGCTTTGGATCTGGTTCACGACATCCGCGATCTGGTCCTTGACCGAGGCGTACTTGGTGCCGATCGCCTTGGCGAGCGCCATCCTGACGCTATCCCCGAGAGGCTGCGAGATCGCCTTGGCCTTGAGAAGCTCGTTTGAGATCCTGAACGCCTTGGCGAGCGGAGTCACGTCCGAGAAGCGACCGTAGCCCATTCCCGCGCTCACGTGCACGCGAGGCTGGCTCTGCGTACTGGCAAGCGACGTCTCGATTCCGCCGAACCCGAAGAACGGCAGGTCGGCGGACAGGAAGTAGCGGAAGGTCCCCAAGGCTTCGCCAAGTCCGCCCGTCGGAAGGAAGTCCGCGAGGAGGACCTCCGCGCTTCCGGCAAGAGTGAAGCCGATGTCCGGAGAGTCGTAGAGCTGGCCGAAGTCGAGCGCCGCCCTCCCGCCACTCACGTCCGCGCCGCCCCCACTTCCGTCGACGAAGTGGCGGTAGCTCGCGGAGAGCGAGAGATGGCGCAGGTCCGTTTGCGGCGACACGTAGTCGCATAGGCCAAGCGGCGCGGCCGCGACTCCAAGGCTCACAAGCACGACGAGGAGCCCAAACTGCAGCACTCGTCCCTTCATTCTGGTCACCTCCCAGTGTCCTGCAGAGCAGCGTAGACGGGTCAGGGCGCCGGGGGAAATCCTGTCCGCGAGACCCTGCTCGCTCGAGGTGACGCGCGTCGGGCCGCCGGTCTCCACCGTCCGGCGCGGGCCTTGCGTCGTGGCGGCCCCGGCTGGTTGTCGGCCGCGCTCGCTGCCGCTATGCTCGGGAAAGCAGCCGGAACGGGGTCGCCTGGTCCCCGAGCGCCGGCCGAGCGTTTGAGGAAGGAGGCGTCGATCATGAAAGGGAACAGCAAGGTCATCACACGGCTGAACGCGCGGCTCGCTGAGGAGCTGACGGCGATCAACCAGTACATCGTCCACTCGGAGATGTGCGCGAACTGGGGCTACAAGAAGCTCCACGAGGCCATCGAGAAGCGCGCGAAGGACGAGATGAAGCACGCCGAGATCCTGATCGCCCGCATCCTCTTCCTCGAGGGGAGGCCGATCGTGTCCAAGCTCGTCGAACTCAAGATCGGGGCGGCGGTCGAGGCTCAGCACAAGAACGACTGGGCAGCGGAGGACGGGGCCGTCAAGGCGTACAACGACGACGTTCGCTTCGCGGCCGAGGTCGGAGACAACGGGAGCCGCGACCTCCTCGAGTCGATCCTGAAGGAGGAAGAGGACCACATCGACTGGATCGAGGCGCAGCTCGATCAGATCGCGCAGATGGGAATCCAGAACTACCTCGTGGAGCAAACCGACTAGGGTCCAGGGCCGACGCAGCGCTCGCCGCTCGCCTTCCGAAGGGTCTCTACGGCACTCTCGACCGCCCGCCGCGCCCGGGGGCTCGCGTCAGAGATCCACGGCTCGATCGAGGCGAGCTACCTTTGCGGCCCTTGCGCACGATCGGCTCGAGGGCGTCCATCGCCAGGCGGTTCGCGTCCTCCCACGTGACGTAGGTGCGGGCGAGCTCGCGCAGGAGCGGGATGATCGTTTCCGGGTCGACGAGCTCCGTGGCACCAAGGGCGATCACGGCCACGACACGGCCCTCGCGACCGGTGGAGTCCCACAGGGTGCAGGCGAGCGGCAGGAAGTCCTCGACGCGTTCCCGCGTCGTCCGCGCAAGCGACTGGCCGATCGGCTGAAGCGCGGGCACGGGAATTCCCACCGTCTCCTGCTTCGCTCGCGCGGCCTCCTTGATCCCCGCAACGCTCTTCTGCTCGAACCCGAGCCAAAGCTGCCGCAGCCGGTCCGCCGCGGTCGCGGGCCTCGACGCGTCGACCGCGGCG
>JAPLGE010000208.1 GCA_026390315.1 Candidatus Bipolaricaulota bacterium | reverse complement strand
TGCGTGCGGAACGCACAGGCAGGCAAAGCGCGCAAAGGGGTGTCGGGCTCTCCAAGGCTTATTCCGGCAAGGAGTGATTTTCGACAAAAAAGAGTAGGAATGCTTTGGGCGAAGGTGGGGTGGAAGCGAAAGGAGACGAGCCATGCCGGAAGAGGATCTCAAGGCCGAGCTGGAGCGGTTGCGGGCGGAGAACGAGGCCCTGAAGGCGAAGACGACGCGGGCGACCGCGATCAAGGTGAGCGAGAAGGGGGGCGTCTCGGTGTACGGCCTGGGCCGCTTTCCCGTCACCCTCTACAAGGAGCAGTGGCTGAAGCTCCTCGGCATGGCCGACGAGATCAAGGCCTTCATTGCCGAGAACGAGTCGAAGCTGAAGACCAAGGGGTGAGACCCCTTGGCGACCCTTGCTTTCATACGCGGCCTCTGCTATCAGTGATGCGACGAGACCGCCCTGCGATACCGAAGGTATTTGGATCGCGCGCCCGGGGCGATGCCGACCCGGATTCCGATCTGGATGTCGTCGTGATTGTGCCCATCGTGTACAGTCGCACCGAATGGGAAACGGGCCCCGAAGAGAAGCCGTCTCGACCGCTCCGCGACTACATCGCGAAACGAGAGCGGAGAGAGTCAGGTAGCCTCAAGGCGGCGCGGTGATGACCTACACTGTTCGGCTGAAACCAAGAGCAGAGCACGACCTAGATCGACTGCCTCTCGATGTGGCCCGCCGAATCTGGCAGAAACTCCTTTCGCTGGAGGGCGAGCCGCAGCCGCCAGGTGGGGCTCGATCCGGGCACACCAATCCCGAAGCTTGCCTCGAAGCTTGCTCGAAGCTTGCTTTCCTTGACACCCCTCGGGGGCCTCCCTATAATCGCGCGTCTTCTCCTGAGATTGGAGGTGTTGTGGACGAGATCACGTCATATATGCGCGAGCGGCTCCAGAAGCTGGAAGGACTTCAGCGCGAGGGGATTGATCCCTATCCCAGCAGTTTCAGCGTGAGCCACCCGCTGGGGGAACTGGTGGCCGCCTACGGGGCGGCGGACGAGGCGACGCTCCTGGGCGCTCCCGAGGTCACGGTGGCGGGAAGGCTGATGTCCATCCGGGGACACGGCAAGGCCTCCTTCGCCCACCTCCAGGACCGCAGCGGGCGGCTCCAGATCTACGTGCGGCTCGATCGCGTCGGCGAGGCGGCCTACGGCCTCTTCAAGCGGCTCGACCTGGGCGACTTCGTGGGCGTCACGGGACGGCTCTTCCGCACCAGGACCGGCGAACTGACCGTGCAGGCCGAGACGCTCACCCTCCTCTCGAAATCCCTCCGGCCCCTGCCCGACAAGTGGCACGGCCTCTCCGACGTGGAGGTCCGCTACCGGCAGCGCTACGTGGACCTGATCGCCAATCCGCCCGTGGCGGACATCTTCCGCAAGCGGGCGCGGATCATCGCGGAGATCCGGCGCTTCTTCGACGCCCGGGACTTCCTGGAAGTCGAGACGCCCATGATGCAGTCCATCCCGGGCGGGGCCACGGCGCGGCCGTTCACCACGCACCACAACGCCTTGAATCTGGAACTGTACCTCCGCATCGCCCCGGAGCTGTACCTGAAGCGCTGCGTGGTGGGCGGGCTGGAGCGGGTCTACGAGATCAACCGGAACTTCCGGAACGAGGGGATCTCCACGCACCACAATCCCGAGTTCACGATGCTGGAGTTCTACCATGCCTACGCCGATTATCGAACCCTCATGGCGCTCACCGAGGAGCTCCTGCCGCAGATCGTCCGATCGGTCTGCGGGAGCGACCACGTGACCTACCAGGGACAGGAGATCTC
>JAPLGE010000033.1 GCA_026390315.1 Candidatus Bipolaricaulota bacterium | reverse complement strand
GAGGGGCGGGTAGGATCTCCGCCATGGTCGGGACGTGGATCAACGTGGGGGCAGTGCTTCTCGGCTCGCTCGTCGGCCTCCTCGTGGGGCGGCGGATCCCGGAGGGGATCACGCGCTCGGTCACGGTCGGGGTCGGGCTCGCGACGCTTGTCGTGGGGACGAAGCTTGCGATCGGGACGGAGAACCCACTCGTCTTGCTCCTCGCGCTCCTCCTCGGCGGGGGACTCGGGACGTGGCTTCGGATCGAGGAGCGCCTCGGCCATCTCGGCGAGGCGAGCGAGCGACTCTTCCCGGCCGGGATGAAGGGGACGATCCCGCAGGGGTTCGTGGCGGCGACCCTCCTCTTCTGTGTGGGGCCGATGGCGGTCCTCGGGGCGATCCGCGACGGGGTGTACGGCGACTGGCAGATCCTGGGCCTGAAATCGATCATGGACGGGATCTCGTCGATCGGCCTCGTGGCGGGCCTCGGGCCGGGGGTCTTCCTCTCCGCAGCGAGCGTCCTCCTCTACCAGGGCGGGATCAGCCTTGTGGCGCGCTGGGCGATCGCGCCCGGCGTGGGCACGACGCTCGCCCCCTCGCCGGCCCTCTTGGAGTTCAACGCGGTCGGAGGCGCGGTCCTCCTCGCGCTCTCTCTCAAGCTCCTGGGCGTCCGCGACCTCAAGGTCGGGAACCTGCTCCCTGCCCTCGGCCTCGCGCCGCTCCTGGGCTGGGCGTTCGCGCGTCTGGGGTAGGAGCGGAACACGGTGAAGCTCGTCGATCGGATTCGCCCACTCCTTGAGCGCTACGACCGGAGGCTTTGGGTTCTCTTCGCCGTCCAACTCGTAGTCGCGCTTGGGTTTGGCGCGGCGATGCCTTTCGTGAGTCTCTATCTCTATCAGGAGCGCGGGATCCCGATGACGCTCGTCGGGACGATGATGCTCGGTGCCGCCGTGGCGAGCGCCGTCGGGAGGATCCTCGGCGGCGAGCTCGCGGATCGAATCGGGCGGAAGCCCCTGGTCGTCGGGGCGATGGTCCTGCAGACGGGGTTCTTCCTCGCGATGGCGTGGACCATCGCCCGGCACGCGCCGATCTTGGGGATCGCGTCTGCCTTCGTAGCCATCCGCCTGGCTGGCTCGGCCGCCGAGCCCGGGATCAACGCCATGGTGGCGGACGTCGTGCCGCCCGAGCGGCGCATCGAGGCGTTCGGGTTCCTCCGGATCGGGGGGAACGCCGGCTGGGCCATCGGGCCGGCCCTGGGTGGGTTCCTCCTCACCGTGTCGTACGACTCCCTCTTCCTGCTCACGGCGGCGGCGACGTTCGTCGGCGGGGTCCTCGTCTTCTTCCTCGTCCGGGAGTCGATCGGCGCCCGCGCGCAGGAGCCGTTCTCGATCGGCCGGCTCCTCGACGCCGGGCGCGACCGGAAGTTCCTCGGCTTCACCGTGTGGAGTCTCTTCCTCTTCCTCCTTGTCGGGCAGTTTGCGACGACGCTCACCGTCTTCTCCACCGGGGCTCTCGGGGCGAGCGACGTCGCCCTCGGGTTTCTGTTCACGCTGAACGGCCTCATCTGCGTCTTCTTCCAGTGGCCGGCCTTCGCGGCGGCGAAGAGGCTGGGGATGCGGTGGGCCCTCGTCCTGTCGAGCCTCCTCTACGCCGTAGGCTACTTCTCCGTCGGTCTCGTCCCGGCGGCGGGGTACCTCTACCTCTCCATGACGGTGCTCACCTTCGGGGAGATCCTCTTCTCGCCCACGGCGAACGCCATGGTGGCAAACCTCGCCCCCTCAGGGAAGACCGGGAGGTATCTGGGTTTCTACGGGCTCGCGGAGGGGTTCGGCCGGTCCGCGGGACCGTTCTTCGGCGGGATCCTTCTCGACCGGCTCATGGGGCGACCGGTCGTGCTGTGGGGCGCGCTCGCCGGGTTCGGCGTCATCGCGGCGGTCGGCTTCTTCTTCCTGGCGAGGAGGGTCGAGGCGCGGACAGCCCAAGAGGTCAGTCGACGGCGAAGATCCGTCCCGGCGGGACGAGGGTGACCTTGAAACCGAGGTCCTCGTTCGCGAGGGCCGTTTCGGTGATCTCGCGCAGTTTCGCCTTGTAGCGGCTCGAGATGTGAAGGCAGACGAGTTCCTTCTTCACCCCGGCCGCCCGCGCCACGGCGATCGCCTCGGCGAGGGTTGCGTGCTTGTACTCCTTGCGGTCGCGCTCGTCGAGGAAGGTCGTGTCGTGGCAGAGGACCTCCGTCTCGGCGACGAAGGCCGGCCGGAGGCCGACCGAGTCCCCGCCGTAGGAGAAGAGGCGCTGGTGGTAGGTCTCGGTGACGGCGTCCCGCCCTTTCGAGCGCACGGCCTTCACGATCTCGGATTGAGGGGCTCCCGCCAGCTCGGGCTTGAGCCGGTGGCGAACCTCGACGATGCTGTAGCCGAGCGACTCCTCGTTGTCCACGTGCACGGTCGGGAAGGTCTCGATGTAGCGCGGCATCTGCGCGGCGAGGAGCTCGACACGCTCTCCGGGCAAGAGCGGGATCCACTCGAGGTCGTAGGCGAGGTGACGATTCGTCCGGGCGAGGAAGGCCATCATCTCGGAGATGAGGTAGTTCCCTTTGGGGTAGTAGATGGTGAGCTCCTTCTCGCGGTCGCCCATGGCGTTGTTGCGGATGTTCACGAGGCCGACGAGCCCGGCGATGTGGTCGGCGTGCCCGTGCGAGAGGAAGATCCGGCGGATGGCGAAGGCCTTGTTGCCGAGGATCGAGCTTGCGGCCTCCCCGGCGTCGAAGAGGATGCGGTCGGGGCTGTAGTAGATCCAGGTCGAGTAGAGGGCCTTGGAGTAGACGAGGAGCTTCATCGGCGGCTCCGGCTCGGCAAGAGCGAGGTCCCCTCCAGGTGCTGGGGGATCGGGAGGCCCATGAGTCGAAAGACCGTCGGCGTCGCGTCGAGGATCGTCCCGCCCGGCCGGAGCGTCCCGCCGCGCCGGAGCGCGAAGGCGTCGCCGTAGGTGTGCATCCCGCTCCGGAGGGCCGGCGCGGCCATCACCGGGCCCGGCGAGGTCTTGGCTTTCAGGTCGTAGCCCGGACTCCCGAGAAGGACGAGGTCGGGGGCGAGGGAGGAGCAGTCCCCGGAGTAGGCCTCCTCGCGGAGGACGACTCTTTCCAGGAGCCTTTTCCCGCCTCCGTTCTCAAGCCGGGAGAGGAGAACCCGGATGTCCTCGCGGGTCGGCCGCTCCTGGGCGTCTGTTCCGTGTGAGCCGGGGTTCCCGCCGCTGCGGCCGAGGTAGACCCGGCCCGGGATCAGGCTGTAGGCGCGCGAGGATCGGGCGATGTCGGCGAGCCCCGCCCCGCCGTCGCCGTAGCAGAGGTACCCTTCCTGAGCGAGAAGGGCGTTCAGGTCGACCTCCGCTTTGACCGAAGAGAACCCGTGATCGGAGAGAAGGAAGACCTCGACGTCCGCGGGAAGGAGGCGGTCCACCTCACCGACCAGCTCGTCAACCTCGCGGTAGAAGCGCAGGAACGCCTCGTGGAACTCGCTCTTCGGGTCGAGCCCGTCCTGCCAGAAGAAGTGGTTCATCCGGTCGGTCATCATGACGTGGGCCATGAAGAGGTCCCACGGCTCGGGAAGGAGGTCGAAGAGCACTCGCCGCTCTGCCCGGAGGGTCGCGAGGATCTCGCCCAGGTACGCCCCGCGGTCGGTCGCGGCGAGGGAAGGATCCGGCTCGATCCGGTAGTCGAGGCGGCGCAGGCGCGGAAGGAGCGAGCGGGGCGTCACCCCGCGGGCGAGGTCGGGGCAGAGGAAGCAGGAGATCATGATCCCGTCGAGCTCCTGCGGGGGATAGGTGAGAGGGACGTTCATCACGATCGTTCGCTTCCCTTGAGCGTTCAGCATCTTCCAGAGCGTGGGGGAGCAAAGGTTGGCCGCGGTCGGGATCGTTTCGGCTCCCGTCGCCCGGTCGAGCTCGAGGAAGCCGAACACCCCGTGCCTTCCCGGGTTCACGCCGGTGGAGAAGGTCGCCCAGGCGACCGAGGAGACGGGCGGAAAGGTCGAGGCGATCTCGACCGGCTCGCCGAGACGACCGAGGTTGGGGAAGCGCCCCGCGGCGATCCCCTCCTTGAGGAAGGAGCAAGGGACCCCGTCGAGGCTCAGAATGAACAGGCGTTTCCCCGGGTTCGATCGTGGTCTCATCGCAAGAGGCGATTATAGCCCGCCTCTTCGCGCGACGAAATGGGCCTTCTCGATTGTCTCGCGTCTCTCCTTCCCCTAGAATCACGCCTCAAGGGAGGGACGATGCTCGACATCCACCGGCTGCGCGAGGATCCCAGAGGGATCGAGAAGCGCCTGCGCACGCGAGAACCCGCGATCGACCTTGCGGAGATCTTGGAGCTCGATCGGCGGCGCCTGGGCCTTATCCAGGAGGTCGAGGCGATCAAGGCCGAGCGGAACCGCGGCTCGCAGGAGGTGGGGCGTCTCAAGAAGGAGAAGAAGGACGCCTCGAGCCTCATCGCCTCCCTCTCCACGCTCGGGGAGAAGCTCGCGAGCCTCGATGCCGAGCTCAAGGAGACCGCGGCGCGGGTCGACGCGCTTCTCGCCCTCCTCCCGAACGTCCCTCACCCCTCGGTCCCGGTGGGGCCGAAGGAGGCGAAGGTCGTCCTGCGCAGCCGCGGGGAGCCGTCGCGCGCGAACTTCCCGGTCGTCCACCACCTTGACCTCGGGGAGAAGAAGGGGATCCTCGACTTCCGGCGGGCGGCGGCGATCGCGGGGGCGCGCTTCCCGATGTACGTCGGGCTGGGCGCGCGCCTCGAGATGGCGCTCATCCAGTTCATGTTTGCCACTCACGCGCGGAACGGGTTCACGCCGGTCCTCCCGCCCTTCCTCGCGAACTCCGAGAGCTTCTACGTCTCCTCGCAGCTTCCCAAGTTCGCCGACGACATCTACCACTGCGAGAAGGACGACCTGTACTTGAACCCGACCGCGGAGAGCCTCCTCGCAAACCTCCACCGCGGCGAGATCCTCTCGCTCGACGAGCTCCCCCGTCGCTACGTCGCCTACACCCCCTGCTTCCGCCGCGAGGCGGGGACCTACGGCGAGGAGGAACGGGGTTTGATCCGGGTGCACCAGTTCAACAAGGTAGAGATGTTCTCGTTCACCACGCAAGAGGAGTCCTACGCCGAGCTCGATCACCTGGTCGCGAATGCGGAAGGGATCCTGCAGGCGCTCGGGCTGCACTACCGCGTCGCCCTCCTCTCGAGCGAGGACCTCGCCCAGCAGTCGGCGAAGACGATCGACCTCGAGGTCTTTCTCCCAGGACAGAACCGGTACTACGAGGTGTCCTCGTGCTCGAACTGCGAGGACTTCCAGGCGCGGCGCGGGAACACGCGCTACCGTCCCTCGAGCGGGGAGAAGCCTCTCTACGTGCACACCCTGAACGGGTCGGGGGTCGCCACCTCGCGGCTCGTGGCGTCGATCCTGGAGAACAACCAAACCGAAGATGGCCGCGTCCGTATTCCCGAGGTCCTGCAGGAGAGCGTGGGGGCGGAGTTCCTATGAGCGAGGTCATGGTCGAGGCTCGCCGCCTCTCCAAGGTTTTCCCGACGCGAAAGGGGCCGGTGCAGGCGGTGGACGACCTCTCCTTCTCCTGCGAGAAGGGCGAGATCTTCGGGCTTCTGGGGCCGAACGGCGCGGGGAAGACGACCGCCCTGCGGATGCTGGCGACGATCCTCACCCCGACATCGGGGGAGGCCGTCGTCGCCGGGTTCGACACACGGCGCGAGCCGGAGCGGGTGCGCGAGCGGATCGGCTTTCTCGCCACCGAGACCGGCCTCTACGACCGGTTCACCGCGCGCGAGACCCTCCGCTTCTTCGGCCGGATCAACAAGATCCCCGAGGAGGAGATTCGCCGCCGCAGCTCCGAGATCTTCGAGAGGCTCGACCTCGTGCGCCTCGCCGACCGGCGCGTGGGGACCTTCTCCACCGGGGAGCGGCAGAAGCTCTCTCTGGCTCGGAGCATCCTCCACGACCCGCCCGTGCTCATCCTGGACGAGCCGACGTTCGGCCTCGACGTCATGGCCGCCCGCGCGGTGGTCGATACGGTGCGCGCCTTCCGCGACGAAGGGCGGACGATCCTCTTCTCCACGCACATCATGGACCTCGCTTCGAAGCTCTGCGACCGGATCGGGATCCTCCATCGCAGCCGCTTGCGCGCCCTGGGCACCTTGGCCGAACTCAAGGGACGGTTCGGAAAGGACGACCTGGAGGAGGTCTTCTTCGCTGCTGCAGAGGCGACGCCTGCGGAGTGACCCTTCCCTTTCGCTTGGGGACGTGGTATCCTCCCTTTCGAGCCGGGGGAGTTGGGGGTCAAGGAGGCAAGGATGACGAGGAGAATCGTTCTAGCCGTGGTCGGCGTTGTGCTTTCCCTGGTGGCGGTCGGGCTTGCTGTCGGTTCGGGCGGAGAGGGGTTCCGCTTCTGGGGCGCGCGTGAGCCGATCTACATCTTCGGCGACAGAAGCTTCACCACCGCGAACGGCGTGATCGCCGGGAGCGGGACGGCCGAAGATCCCTACGTGATCGAAGGGTGGCAGATCGCCCCGGCTAACGCGGGCTACGGGATCAGCATCGACCACACGACGCGCCACTTTGTGATCCGCAACTGCGTGATCGACCAGGCGGGCGAGGCGGCGATCGTCCTGAACTCGGTCGTGAACGGGCGAGTCGAGGCCTGCCTGCTCTACCGCAACGAGGCGGGCGTGGCGCTCGTCAATGCGCACAGGAACACCGTCTCCGGGAACCTGATCCTCGAGAACCGCTACGGCGTCGTGGCGGCGGTAGGTTCTCGCGACAACGTGATCGCCGGGAATAGCTTCGTGTACAACGGCCTCGGCGCCATCGACCCGGACGGCTGGAACAGCTGGTCGCTCGACGGGCGGGGCAACTTCTGGAGCGACTACACGGGAACGGACGAGAACAAGGACGGGATAGGCGATCAGCCGTACACGCTCGCGGGGGATCGCTATCCGCTCGTCTCGCCTCCGGTCGCGGCGGCCGACTTCCCGCCCTGCATTCCCTGCGGCCAAGGGCCGGCGCAGATGGTGGACGGCATGCTGCTCGTCACCTCGCGGACGCCGATCGAGCTTGCGGCGAGCGATCCGGGAAGCGGCGTCCGGGGAATCTACTTCTCGATCGACGGCGGGGAGTGGAGAACGTACGCCGGCCCCTTCACCCTCATGGGGCCAGACGGCGTGCGCCGCATCTCCTACTACGCGGTCGACCGCCTGGGGAACGCCGAGGCGGTCCGGACGATCACCGTTCTCCTCGACAACCGGCCGCCGGAGACGACGATCGAGGTCGGCGCCCCGAGCTACAAGGACGCAGCCGGCCTGTGGGTAACCTCGCGGACGCCGATTGGTCTCGTGGTGAAGCCGGGGACCGAGGCCACGGGCGTCGTCACCTACTTCCAGATCGACGGAGGCGAGTGGGTTCCGTACGTGCGTCCCTTCACGATCACTCAGAACGATGGGCCGCACGCTCTCGCCTTCTACAGCCGCGATGCGACGGGAAACGCGGAGCCCGCGAAGACGGTGAAGCTGATCAAGGACGACACCCCGCCGACGACGAGCGGGGCGAGCGGCGGGCTCCCGGCCGACGCGAGCGAGACGGTTGTCCCGACGCCGCCCGAGCAGTCGCCTTCGGTTACCCCGCCGCCGGTGCAGACGCCGCCTCAGACGGGGATGTAGCCTAGGCGATGTGGGAGAACGTCCGCCTCCTGTTCGCCAAGGAGCTCGTCGGTGCCCTGCGCGACCGGCGGACGCTCTTCTTCACCGTCTTCTTTCCGCTCCTCTTCTACCCGCTCCTCTTCTCGGTCATGGGGCGGTTCACCGCCGCCGAGAGGACGCGGATCGAGGAGACGGTCCCGACGGTCCTCGTCGTCGATTTGGCCCAGGACGCGACCTTCCTCGCTCACCTGCGCGAGACGGACAGCCTCCGTCCCGTTTTCGCGCGCGACCGCGAGGAGGGCCTCTCCGACCTCAAGAGGAAGGTCGGCTCGTCCATGCTGGTCGTGGAGAAGTCGGCCGGCGGGACCGGTCTCGGCCTGCATGTGACCCTTGCCTACGACCAAACGGACCAGGGGGCTGCGTTCGCCGCCGGCCGGGCGCGGGCCTTCCTCGAGGCGTACCTGAAGGACGTGCTGCGGGAGAAGCTCGACCTTCTCGGCCTGAGCCTCGACCAACTCTCTCCGCCGCTCTCCGTCGACGTCCAGGACGTCTCGACGGGCGAGTCCGTAGGCCGAATGATCATGAGCCGGCTCCTCCCCTACTTCATGATCCTCGCCATCCTCACCGGCGCGATGGGCCTGGGCGCGGAGATCACGGCCGGGGAGAAGGAGCGCGGCACGATCGCCACCCTCCTCGTCTCCCAGCTCTCGCGGACGGAGATCGTCCTGGGCAAGTTCTTCACGATTCTCACTGTCTCGCTCGTCTCCTCCGTCCTTTCCGCGATCGGCCTCCTCATCGGGATGCGCTTCTCCGGAGGCGCGTTCGCCCCGGCGGGCCTGGGCTCCGCGGGCGCCGGGATGACCTTGTCCCTGGGGCCGGCGGCACTGGGCTGGATGCTCGTCGTGCTCGTCCCCTTGGCCGTGATCCTCTCCGCCCTCGTCCTCATCGTGGGGAGCTTCGCGCGCAACCAGAAGGAGGCGAGCGCCTATCTCATGCCGGCGTACATGGTGATCGTGCTGGTGGGCGTCGTCTCGATGACCGGAGGCCTGAGCTTCACTGGAGCGCGCTTCCTGATTCCCGTGGCGAACGCGCTCTACCTCCTGCAGGAGATCATCGTGGGTGGTCTCAAGCTCTCGCACTTGGCGTACACGCTCGCGGCGAACGTCCTGTGCGGAGCCCTCTTGGTCTGGGCCTCGGTCCGCGTGTTCAAGCGGGAAGCGGTCCTCTTCCGCGGCTAGACGGGATAGCGCAGAAGCCTTGGCCTTGATTCGCCGTCGGGGGGGGGCCTGCCTCATCGCAAGCCAAGGGTTGTGAGCGGCTCAGACGCTCTGGCCGCGGCGGTGACGCTCGAGGGCCTCCTGCGTGCGGCGGCGCTCGTCGTCCTCGCGCAGCTTGCGGCGCTTGTCGTAGCTCTTCCGCCCCTTGGCCAGGCCGAGCTCGACCTTGGCCAGGCCGCGGTCGAAGTAGAGCCGAAGGGGAACGAGGGTCAAGCCCTGCTCTTGCAGCTTGCTCCCCAGGCGCACGATCTCCTGGCGGTGGAGGAGAAGACGCCGATCCCGGTCGGGGTCGACGTTGTGGATCGATCCCTGCTGGTAGGGCGCGATGTGCATCCCGCGCAGGGTCGCCTCCCCCTCGCGGAGCATGGCGAAAGACTCCTGCAGAGAGCACTGGCCCGAGCGGAGGCTCTTCACCTCCGTGCCCGAGAGGACGAGGCCCGCTTCGACCGTCTCCAGGACGTCGTAGTCGTGCCGCGCCTTGCGATTTGTCGCCACCACGTGGACCACCATGCGCCTAGGCTACAGGAGGCGGCTCGACGGCGCAACCATCGATGGTGGCTCGACCGAGATGAGCCGCGATCTCCGGGAGGAAGGAGACCCGGGATGGGAAGGCCGGAGCCCGTCGGCCGCTCCCGTCTGCAGGAGGAGCTGCGCCTCGGACAAGGGTCCCTTACAGGGACGACAGACGAACGCGTCCGCGTGGACGAGCCTCTCACGGCGCCGGGGAGGGGCCTCCTATACTCGCAAGAGACCACGCTATGACGCGACGGAGTGCCGTTGACGGGCCAAGAGGAGGAGAGCATGGGTAGCAGACACTGGCGCCCCCCCGTGCTGGGGTTGTTCGTTTTCCTGTTCGTTTCAGCCGCGGTTTTCGCGTTGCCGAGCTTCTCCGACCGCAACATCGCGGCGGGGAACCTCAACCCGAGCGACCGGATTGAGGTGCAGGACGTCCGGGTGACGGGGGATTCGTCGAACACGGTGACCATCACCTCGGTCACCGTCCAGAACCTCGGGACTGCGGGCGCCGGCCAGATCGACCGGATCGAGATCTTCGACGGAGCGTCGCTCCTCGGGGACACGACGAACCTCGCCGGGCTCTCCACCGGGATCACGATCACCCTCACGGGGTACGCGGTCCCTGCGGGAACGATCCACGACGTCAGGGTGTACGTGACGGTCGGCGGAGCGGCCGTGGGCGGAGAGACCGTCCTTCTGCGCCTCAAGTTCTACTACCAGATGGGCGCGTCCTCCTACCAGAGCGCGTGGATCTCCGACCTCACGGGCGAGACGATCTACAAGGGCGGCTTCGACTCGCTCGCTGACAACGCCCTCGACCCGACCTTCTTTGACCCTGAGGACCAGGGGCTCGTGCAAGACTGCGCGTTCACCGACAACGACGCGAACGGGAACAACGTCCTGTGGACCCAGACCGGCTCGAACAAGATCCTCTCGGTCGAGAACCTGGGGACCGGGACGACGAGCGACATCTGGAAGATCAAGGTCATCCTGCGCATCAACGGCGTGGACTACGTCACGTGGACTGGGACCAGCGAATGGCTGACGTGGGCGCCAGGGAGCCCGATGCCGCTCAACTGGAACCAGTTCAAAGGAGGAGGCGTACTTCACAACGTAGACTTGCCGCTTTCCACTCCCGACAACAACACCATGACCGTCAAGGTGTGGATGCAGGCGAACACGAGCGGCGCCATCACCGACGGCCGGACGATCCGCCCGCGGGTCGTCGCCTTCGTCAGCGAGGGCGGGGTCTCCTACGAGCAGAGCGTCACCTCCGGTACGACGCAGACCGTCCGCAAGGCGGGGTTCGAGCAGATCGCCGAGCAGAGCGCGCACGTCGCCTCCGGCACGAAGAGTTCGGCCGACCCGGCTCTGGAGCAGGTCATCACGGTGACGGACAAAGACGTGAACGCAAACGCCGTGCGCGCCCTCTCGGTGAACGTGCGGAACGCCGGAACGGCGGCGGGAAGCGAGCTTTCGAGTATCACGGTCATGAGCGGGACGACGACCCTCAAGACGGTCAACACGCCGGCCGGCCTCGCGAACTTCAAGACGGGGATGGAGATCCTGTTTGCGACCCTTCCGGCGGACGTGGCCGACGAGGGGAGCCTGACCCTCAAGATCTACTACGCGATCGGGACTCCGGTCGACGGGCACACCCTCCAGCCGGTCGTTCAGGTCAAGTCCCACGAGCCACCCGCGGGTACGGTCGACTACTGGACGAGCGAAGCGAGCTATCCGGACGTGATCGTGCTCTACAGCCCGGGGTTCGAGATTGTGGAGAACGTCACGCCTCCCGAGGGCGGGACGGCCTACTCG
>JAPLGE010000138.1 GCA_026390315.1 Candidatus Bipolaricaulota bacterium | reverse complement strand
TCTCTTCACGAGATCGAGGAGCGGCTCGGCCTCCGGCGCGTCGATCGCGCTCAGGCGTTCGAGGACACGGGCTCGAAACTCGAGCGTGCGATCGGTGAGGCGATCGAGGGGCCAGCGCCGCGCGGTCTGGGAGAAGACCGTCAGGACCCCGCTTCGCGTGTCTCCCTGCACGTCCTGGAGGTCATCGGCCAACTGCAGGAGCGCTCCGAGACCGAAGAAGAGCTCGGCCTGGGGACGGCGAAGCGAGCCGGCTACGAGATACCCGTCAGCCAGAACGGACGTGCCGCCTTTCTCCAGGGTGATGCCCAGGACGTCCACCTCGTACGGCGAGGCCCCGGGGCGAAGGAGGCGGAGGCTTCGCTCCTGTGCGCGATGAATGGCGAGGAGGCTCTCGAAGACCTGCGGATTGGAGGAGCGGTCGTACTCGTCCTCGATCATCGAGACCAACCGCCAGATCGTCTCCTCGTGGGGATCCCTCGGGGAGACCGCCTCACCGCGGAGCCGGCGCTCGAAGCGGTCGTTGAAGGCGCGCTTGGATTCCGTGGGGATCGAGGGGTCGTCGAGGAGGTTGTCGGTCGCGGGGTAGAGCAGGCTGTAGGCGAAGACGGACGGGCTGAGCCGCACAGGGAGGCCGAGCATCATCTGGGCGCTCGACATCGTCCAGACGTTTCGACCGGCCTGGGCGATGTCTTCGCCGCTCACCGTGGGGTCGAAACGTCGTGCCTTCCGGGCGAACTCTCGCGCCGCCTCCGGGAAGCCGCCTTGGAGGAGCGCGTCCAAGTGCCGATCTTCGAGGTCGAGCGTCGACTTCGCAAAGTCCCGGCCGAACGCCGCGACGCGCCTCTCGGCGGCCTCCCGTTCGCAGGGCGAGCCGGGAGGGGCCTTGAGCTCACGGAGAAGTTGGTCGACGAGCGCCTCGAGCTCGCGGTCCCGCCTCGACTGCTCTGGACGCGCAATCCTCGGGCCGAGATCGGGGAGACCGGTATCGGCCTCCCACCAGGCGGCGGTGAACAGGTCGAGGAGTTCACGCGCGAGCGCGGACACGCCGCCGACGGGGTCGCGGGGGCCCGTGCGGGCGTCGGTCGTCAAGAGGCTCCCTTCCCTCGCGACCCGCCTCCGCGGGACCCGGCGCCCACGGCCACCGCCGCCTCGGCGACGAACGGCCGCCGGTCGGAGTGGCACAGGAGTTGGATCGCGTTTCGGGCGGAGAGGGCCGCGCCGGGCGTGCCCGTGAAGGGCTGCGTCCACTGGCCGGCCATGTAGAAGCCCGAGAGGCCTGGGAGGCGGAGGGGGAGACGGGAGGAGGCGTTCGCCGTCGTCATGCACCAGCCGTCGGCGGAGCCCTGCCAGTTCCCTGTGAAGCGGCGGTAGGTGAGGGGCGTCGCGACGTCCACGACCTCGACGTCCGCGGCCAGTCCGGGGAAGCGCCGGTCGAGCTCGGCAATCGTCTTCTCCGCGATCTCCTTTTTCTCGGCCTCGTAGCGTGCCCGGTCGGAGGCGAGCGCCTCGAAGATGGCGTGGTTCGTGGGGTACCAGACCTGGACGATCGACTTCCCGGCCGGGGCCATCGTCCGGTCGAAGCAGGAGTGGCGGACGCCGAAGCGAGTCCGTTCCTCTCCTGCGATGACGAGGGGTTTCGGAAGCGGGTAGTCCACTCCGAACGGCTCGGCGGAGAGGTCGCGGGCGACGCCGAGGAAGACCTGGAGGATCGGCGGGTAGACCGGCCACGTCTCGTACGCCTTCCGGACAAGAGGCGGCAGGTAGCGCCCGTCGAGCCAGTCGTAGAGCGTCGTGCGGCCGTCGGCGGCGGAGAGGACGGCGTCGGCTCGCCGCTCGGTTCCGTCGTCGAGTCGCACGCCGATCGCGCGACCCCCCTCGACGAGGATCTTCGCGACTCGGCTCGCGTAGGAGATCTTTCCTCCCAGGCCTTCGTAGCGGCGGACGATCGCCTGGATGAGGGGTTGCGATCCTCCGACGGGCGCGCCCGCGTTCCCGGTGTGCTCCCAGGCGAGCTGCATGGCGACGCTCGCCAAGGGCCGATCGGGCATCGGCCACGCCGTGCCGTCGCCCAGGAGGCGAACGGCCTCGCGGAGGAAGGGATCGCGGAACCCCGCGGCAAACGTCTGGATGGAGAGCTTCGAGTACTTGCGCCAGATGGAGAGAAAGGGCCGTATCTGGAAGAGCATGCGGGCGAGTCCGATCGGGCCGAGCAGC
>JAPLGE010000077.1 GCA_026390315.1 Candidatus Bipolaricaulota bacterium | reverse complement strand
CTGGAACGGGCCGGGGAGTGCCTGCGCCGAGCGATCGAGCTCGGGCCGGACTACCTCGAGAACTACGTGAACTACGCGGAGTACTACGCGAAGGCCAAGAAAGACTGGGCCTCGTTCTGTGAGGAGACGAAGCAGGCGCTCGCCCTGGCGCAAGACGAGGCGTGCTTTGCGCGCTGGCCGCTGTACAACACCCTCGCCCTTCGGCGAGCCCAGGAGCTCGCGGCGCTCGAGGTGGGCGGGAGCCCGGTCTGTCCGAAGTGACGAGAGGGACACCGCACGCGGGAACGGCCGTTCGCCCGAAGACGAGGGCATTGCCGGAGGCAGGAGGACGGGATGAGTGAGCGGGCAGGGTATCGGGTCCTATTCGAGACCTCGTACACGGTCGCCCCAGTGGAGCGTGGCTACGCCGGTCAGACCCTGTACATTCACCTCGGGGAGAAGCGGATTGAGAGTCGGCCGGTGACGCAAGAGATGAAGGACCTCTTCGTCGGCGGACGCGGCTTCGGCCTGTGGCGGCTGTGGAACGCGGTCGCTCCGAAGACGACCTGGGACGATCCGCGAAACGAGATCGTCATTTCCCCTGGCCCAATCGGCGGGATCACGACCTATCCCGGGACGGGGAAGTCCCTCGTTGTCAGCCTCTCCCCCACGACGGGAAGCGTGATCGACTCGAACGTCGGCGGGTACTTCGGGCCCTACCTCAAGGTCTCGGGATGGGACGCCCTGGAGATCCAGGGGAAGGCGGACCGCGACGTCATCGTGTTCGTCGACGGAGACAGAGGGCTCGTGCAGGTCCTCGATTGCCCCGAGAAGGATCTGAACACGCACGTCCTCTCCGCGAACCTCACGCGGGCCTTCGCGGACTCGGAGGCGCCGCGGGACCTCGTGGCCGTTTCAACCGTGTCGGCGGGGGTCGGCGCCGAGCACACGCGCCTGGGCTGCCTGAACTTCAGCTTCTACGACCCGCGGCGGAAGGCCCCGCGGGTGAAGCAAGCCGGCCGCGGCGGGATCGGCACGGTCTTCCGCGACAAGAGGCTTGCCGCCCTCGTCGTGAAACAAAGCGGCGTGCGCGCCGACTCGGTCGGGCCGGCGGACATGGAGCGCCTGAGGAAGGCGGGAGAGCGGATCAACAAGGAGATCCTGTCGCTCGATCGTCTGCAGAACGACATGCGGAGCGTCGGAACGTCCAACATCGTCGAGGTGATGAACGAGTTCGACCTCCTCCCGGTCGAGAACTATCGCTTCGGCTCGCACCCCGAGGCCCCGAAGATCTCGTCGCCTGTCTGGCGGAAGCGGTTCCGCCAGGGGGTGCCGGACGGCTGCTGGTTCGGTTGCACCATGTCCTGCTCCCACGCTGTGGAGGGCTTCGTCCTGAAGACCGGCCCGTACAAGGGCGAGCGCGTCCTTGTCGACGGTCCCGAGTACGAGACGGCCGCCGGGAGCGCGAACGTGGGGATCTTCGACCCGGACTTCGTCCTGGAGATGAACTTCTACTGCGACACCTATGGGATCGACACGATCTCGTTTACGACCGCGACGGCCTTCGCCATGGAGTGCTTCCAGGCAGGGGTCCTGAGCAAGAAGAGGACGGGTGGCTTGGAGCTTTCCTTTGGGAACGTGGACGCGGCGCTTGAGCTCCTGCACCAGATGGGCAGGGGCGAAGGCTTCGGGGCCGTGGTGGGCCAGGGGATCCGCCGGATGAAGGAGGCCTTTGCGCGCGACTACGGGGCCGATCCCGCCTTCCTGAACGACATCGGAATGGAAGCCAAGGGCCTCGAGTACTCCGAGTACGTGACCAAAGAGTCTCTGGCGATGCAGGGCGGCTACGGGCTCGCCAACAAGGGACCGCAGCACGACGAGGCCTGGCTCATCTTCATGGACCTGGTGAAGAACCAGATCCCCACCTTCAAGGACAAGGCCGAAGCCTTGCACTACTTCCCCATGTGGCGAACCTGGTTTGGCCTCGTCGGCCTGTGCAAGCTCCCGTGGAACGACATCGAGCCGGCGGACAATCGAACTCGTCACAGCGGGATCGAAGCGGCCAAGGTCCCGGAGCACGTTCAGAACTACTGCGACCTGTTCGCGGGGGTCACGGGGATCGAGGTCACTCCCGACGACTTGATCTTCATGTCGGAACGCGTCTACAACTTCCAGCGCGTCTTCAACCTGCGGATGGGCTTCGGTCGCCGCACTCAGGATCGGATCCCCTACCGCTCCGCCGGGCCGGTGACCGAGGAGGAGTACGAGTCACGCGCCGAGCGCTACGACCGAGAGCTCAGGGAGAAGGTGGGGATCGACCCGAAGGGCCTCGCCACGGCGGAGAAGGTGAAGGCCCTGCGCGGATTCCGCGAAGGCCAGTACGAGACGCTCTGCGACGCGGTCTACGCTCGCCGAGGCTGGACGAAGGACGGCGTGCCGACGATCGAGACGCTGAAGCGCTTGGGGATTGACTTCCCGGACCTGGTCGAGGTCGTTCGCCCCCATCAAAGGCGCTAGCGCGGGGGCGGCCGCTCGCGACGCTCCCGGAGAGAGGGGGCCGGTCGCCCCGGCGGGCCGTTTTTGAAGTCCGAAGCTAATTTGGCTATAATCTCACCGGGTGGTGGTATGGTTTACGAGGCCGATCAGATACAGGTATTGGAGGACCTTGAGGCCGTCCGCGTCCGCCCCGGGATGTACATCGGGAGCACGGGCCAGAGCGGCCTCATGCACCTGATCGAGGAGATCGTCGACAACAGCATCGACGAGGCCTTGGGCGGTTACTGCACCGAGATCGAGGTGACCGTTCACAAGGACAGCCGCATCACGGTCAGGGACGATGGCCGGGGAATGCCGGTTGGGATCCACAAGGAGACCGGGATCAACGCGGTCGAGCTCGTCATGACCACCCTTCACTCGGGAGGGAAGTTCGACCACAAGAGCTACCACGTGAGCGGAGGGCTGCACGGCGTCGGAGTCTCTGTCGTGAACGCCCTTTCCGAGCACCTGGTCGTCGAGGTCAAGCGAAACGGAAAGCTCTATCGTCAGGAGTTCTCCCGCGGCGCCAAGCTGACCGAGCTTCAGGAAGCGGGGACGAGCGAAGGGACGGGGACGACGGTCACGTTCCTCCCGGACTCGCAGATCTTCGGCGAGATCCACTACAACTTCTCCAAGCTCTCCCATCGGTTGAAAGAGCTCTCCTACCTGAACGGAGGGCTCCTCATCATCCTGAACAACGAGATCGCAGGCGTGTCGCGTCGCTTCCAGGCGAAGGGCGGGATCGTCTCTTTCGTGAAGGAACTGGCCGAGGGCAAGGAGTGCCTCTATCCTGAACCGATCTACGTTTCTGGCGAGGAAGGAGGCACGGCGCTCGAGATCGCGATGTTGTTCACGGACGGCTACGACGAGGCGATCTTCGCGTTTGCCAACAACATCAACACCGTGGACGGCGGGACGCACCTCACCGGGTTCAAGAGCGCGCTGACCAAGTTCCTGAACGACTACGGGCGGGACAAGAAGATCCTGCGCAAGGACGATCCCAACCTGCGCGGCGAAGACATCCGCGAGGGCTTGGTCGCGATCATCAGCATCAAAATCCCCAATCCCGAGTTCGAAGGCCAGACGAAGACCAAGCTCGGGAACCCGGAAGTCGCCAGCCTCGTCACGAACATCCTGCAGGAGAAGCTTGGGCTCTACTTCACGAAAGAGCCAAAGGTGGCGCGCATCGTCATCGAGAAGTCGGTCTCGGCCGGCCGGGCACGCCTGGCGGCGGCCAAGGCGCGGACGATGGCGCGTCGGAAGGGGCCTCTCTTCTCGAGTACCCTGCCCGGGAAGCTCGCCGACTGCTCGAACACCGATCCGGCGACGAGCGAGCTCTACGTCGTCGAGGGAGACTCGGCCGGGGGAAGCGCGAAACAGGGGCGTGACCGGGCCTTCCAGGCGATCCTTCCTCTTCGCGGGAAGGTCTTGAACGTGGAGAAGGCGAGGCTCTCGAAACTTCTGGACAACGTGGAGCTCAGGTCGATCATCACGGCCGTGGGGACCGGTATCCGCGAGGAGTTCTCCCCGGAGAAGCTGCGCTACCACAAGCTCGTGATCATGGCCGACGCCGACGTCGACGGCGCCCACATCTGCACGCTCCTCCTCACCTTCTTCTACCGCTACCTGCGCGGCCTGGTCGAGCAGGGGTACGTGTACATCGCGAAACCACCTCTCTATCAGGTGAAGGACGGCAAGCGGACGGTCTATCTGTACAACGATGCAGAGCTTGAGCGCTTCCGTACGGAACACGACGGCAACTTCACCGTGAAGCGCTTCAAGGGGCTGGGGGAGATGAACCCCGAGGAGCTGTGGGAGACGACCATGAACCCTGAGAATCGCACCCTGAAGCGGATCGAGATCCGCGACGCGCTGGAGGCTGATGAGATCTTCACCACCCTCATGGGAAGTGACGTCGCCCTCCGCCGGGACTTCATCTGGGAGAATAGCGACAAGATCACGGCGCTCGATATTTAGCCCTCGCGTGTCCTTCGGCCGCGTGAGGGCAGAGTCCCCGTCGCTCGGCGGGGACGAGGGGGGAACGATGAAGCGCGTGGCGTGGTTGGGCGGTCTCTTCCTCGTCGTGGTTTGGCTTTGGCCGGCCTCGGCGTCGTCTCTCTCGTTGGGACTGGGAGTCGGTTTTGACCCGACCGGGGTCTTTCTCGTGACCGCCCTGACGGAGCGGGGCGTGAACGAGACGGTCGACCTGCGGGCGGAGGTGGGGATCGCGACGGGGAACCTCGCTGGGCTGATGCTCTTGGGCGGAAGCGTTCTCGTTCACCAACCGTTCCTGCCGCTCGATCCGTTCGCGGGCGCGGGCGTCGGCCTTGCGGTGACGCGCGTCCCTTCGATCGGCCTCACTCTCGAGGGGATTCTGGGAACGCGGATCGTCCCGTTCATGCCCTTCGGAGCGTTCCTTCAGCTTCGCTACATCGTGCGCCTCTCCGCAAGCGGTCTCACGGCCGGGCCGCTGTACGAGGCGGGCCTGTTCGTCTCCTTCTAGAGTCGATGCTCTACTTGGGGATCGGCCTGGGCGCGGTGACCGCCCTGTGGCTCAGTTGGAACCTGACCCTCGATGCGCTCTGGCAGCCTACTGATCGCGTGACCGCCCGGCGGATCCTCGTCCTGGCGGAGACGAAGGAAGGTGAGTGCGTCTTCGACCTTGGCTGCGGAGACGGTCGCATCGTGGTCGCCGCGGCGCGCGACTTCGGCGCGCGGGCGGTCGGCTACGAAGTCGATCCGTTCCGCGCGCTGTGGGGGAAGACCTGGATCCGGCTCGCTCGGCTCGAGGACCGAGCGCGAGTCGTGATGGGAGACATGTGCCGAGCCGACCTCGCCGAGGCCGACGTCGTGGTCCTCTTTCTCTCGGCCAAGGCGAACGCGAGGCTGGAGGCCAAGCTCCGTCGGGAGCTGAAGCCAGGCGCACGCGTCGTCTCGTACTTCCATCCCATGGCCGGCTGGAGACCCCGGGAGATCGGCCTCTCCCGTGGCAACCACCCGCTCTACCTCTACCGAATGGAGGACGTGCGATGAAGCGAACGCTCTTCGACCTCGTGCAGTCGGCTGGGCTTGCGGCGCGGTCGGAATGGCGCGGGATCGAGATCACCGGAATCACGGAGGACTCGCGTCAAGTCCGTCCCGGGTGTCTTTTCGTTGCCATCCGCGGCCTGGCGGACGACGGCCATCGCCACCTTCCCGAGGCGGTCGAGCGCGGAGCCGCGGCGGCGGCGGCAGAAGAGGAGGTCGAGAGTCCGATCCCCTGCGTCCGGGTAACCGACGGGCGCCAGGCTCTGGCCGCGCTGGCCGCGGCGTTCTTCGGGGACCCGACGCGGGAGCTGTTCACGGTGGGAGTGACGGGGACGAAAGGGAAGACCACGGCCTGCCACCTGATCGCCCACCTCCTGGGAGAGGGGGAGACGTGCCTCGTGACCACCGTCGCGAATGAAGAGCGGGGCCTGCGCGCGGTGACGACGCCCGCGAGCCCGGTCGTCCAAGAGACCGCGCGTCAGGCGCTCGAGTCGGGGCGGAGGAACTTCGTCCTGGAAGTCTCGTCGGCCGCCCTGGCTCTCCACCGAACGGACGCGGTCGACTTCGACGTCGCGGTCTTCACCAACCTCACGCACGATCACCTGGACTTCCACACAAGCATGGCCGAGTACCTGGAGGCGAAGCTCCTCCTCTTTCGCGGGCTGAAGAAGGAGGCCTGCGCGGTTGTCAACGCGGACGATCCGGTCTCGGGGACGGTGCTCGCGGCGTCACCGGGAGAGCGGCTCACCTACGCCGTGCACGTCAAGGCCGACGTTCAAGCCCTCTGTGTCCGACCTCGGGCCCGCGAGACCGACTTCACCTTGCGCGCAGGCGGGGAGGAGGTCCCGGTCAGGCTCCTTCTCCCCGGCGAGCACAACGTGTACAACGCCCTCGCCGCGGCCTGTACGGCTCTGCGGAAGGGACTTTCCCTGGTGGAGATCGCTGGAGGGCTCGAATCCGCGCGCAGCGTGGTCGGCCGCTACGAGTTCCTGCAGGCCCGGAGCGGGGCGACCGTGGTCATCGACTTCGCGCACAGCCCCGACTCCCTGGAGCGGATGCTGCGATCTCTACGGCCGTTCTACGCGAAGGTGATCTGCGTCTTCGGGTGCGGTGGCGAGAGCGACCGAAAGAAGCGGCCGATCATGGGGAGGATCAGCGGAGGACTCGCCGACGTCAGCATCTTGACTTGCGACAACCCCAAGTCCGAGGACCCGGCGGGGATCATCGACGAGATCGAGGAGGGGATTCGCGCGACGGAGGGGGCCTACGAGCGGATCCCGGACCGCCGCGCGGCCATCCGCCGCGCCCTGGACCTCGCCGAGCGCGGCGACGTCGTGTTGCTGGCCGGGAAGGGACACGAGACCTATCAGATCGTCGGGAAGGAGTTTCTCCCGTACAGCGACGCGGAGTTCCTGCGCCAGGAGGACCTCGCTCACTGAGCGCGAGGCCCGCAAGTCGCGATGGGCGCGCCGGCGGCCCGCGCCGGCAGTGAGTGCCCGTCGACGCCGCGCGGCCTAGAGCCTCTCGATCGTCTCGACGATCCGCTGCACGGTCTTGGGGATAGACCCGTCGGCATCGATCCGAAGAACCTCCTCGGGCTCCGGCTCCTCGAGGGTTCGCTCCGCATGCCTCCGGCGCCCCGCCCGCTCCAGTCGGAGACGGCAGGTCTCATCGGAGGCCTCGAGCCACAGGATCGCCCGGAAGAGCGTGCGGTCTACGTGCGGCGAGGAGCCGAGGAGCGCTCCCTCGACGAGGAGGAGCCGCGTGCCGCGGGCCTCCTCCTCATGGATGATCTCCCTCAGACGCTCGACCACGGCGGGGTGAACGATCGCGTCGAGGTCTTCGCGCCCCTTCTCGTCCGAGAAGGCAAGCTCAGCCAGCCGAGGCCGGTCGACGGCTCCATCCGCGGCGAGGATGCCGCGGCCGAAGCGGGAGACGAGGCGCCAGTACGTGGGCGTGCGGGGCCGGTAGGTCTCCCACGCGACCCGGTCGAGGTCGATCCACGCCACTCCGTCCGTCTTGGAGAGCTCTCGCGCGGCGGCGCTCTTGCCGCTTCCCGATCGTCCGGCCAGGCCGATCACGTCCATTCTGAGCTGAAGGTAGCGCGATCAGGCAGGGGATACAAGGCGGCCCTGTGTCCGCCAAGGCGCCCCCGCGAAACCGGACGGAGGGTCGGGTGTACCTTCCAGTGAGGTGATGAACATGAGAACTCGGGTGGTCATATCGCTTATGGCTCTGACGCTAGGTCTTCTGGGCGCGGCGAGCCTCTTGGCCAGCGCTCAGGGGACGCCGGCCCCCTTGGGGATCGTCCCCACTCCTACGACGCTCACCGTGAACGTGTCGACGGACAAGCCGACGTACGTCGTCGGAGAGACGTTGCGCGTCTACTTCGCGGTCAGCCAGCCTGCGTACGTCTACCTCTACGACGTGCAGCCCGACGGGGTCGTGCGTCTGGTCTTCCCCAACGCCTACTCCCAGAACAACTTCGTCACGGCGGGGAGTCACACGCTGCCGGACGGCGCGTACCAGTTTTCGGTGACGCCGCCGACGGGCGTTGAACAGCTGCAGATCATCGCGAGCCTCACGCCGCTTGCGCTTGCGCCGACCGCGTACGGAGAGGCGTTCCCGCAGGTCGCGCCGAACCCCAACTTGGCGATGGGCGAGATCCGGGGGCACATCATGGGAATCACGCCGACGCCGGTCTGGGTCACCGCTTGGGCGTCGTTCACCATCACGTCCCCGACCTACGGCTACACTCCCTCTCCCTATCCGCCGTACCCGCCCTACTCACCCGCTCCTCCCGCCTATCCGCCCTTCTTCGGCTGGTTCGGCGGGGGGACGTGGTACTGGGAGGGAGGCGAGTGGCACTACGGGGTCCCCGCGAGCGGCTGGCACTGGTACTTCGGCCCGGACGGACACTGGCACTTCTCGTTCCGCATCTACATTGGGGACTAGCTGAGCCGTCTCGAGCCCTCAGGCGACGAGGGACACGCGAACAGGAGATCGACGGGGAGGGCCCGCCCTGGTGGCGAGCCCTCCCCGTCTCCTTTCGGGATCGCTCCGGACCTTCTGCTTGGCTCTCTGTTCGCTCGGCTTGCAGGCAGACCCTCCGGTGGAAGGGGTTAGGCAGCGGGGTAGAATACGGAGATCTCAAGCGCGTTGTGGGGACCAGTGGAGCTGCATTGGACCGTCGAGCAGGCGAGGCTTTTCCAGTTGTGGGCCACGGGGCTACACCGAGGCGGCCATCCGCCGGGCAAGAAGGGAATCCGCGCCTGCTTCCGCGACCTCGGCGGGATACAGCTCGATCCGCTTCCCGTCCTCGGCCGGAATCACGATCTCGTCGTCCAGGCCCGAGTCTCCGGGACGCACCCCGACGAGACCCTTGACCTCATCCACCGCGAGCGGCTCGGCTTCGAGTACTGGGACAAGGTGCTGTGCGTCATTGGAATCGAGGCCTTCCGCCACTTTCGCGCCTTCATGGCCTCGGGCGGGGAGGCCTGGGAGAGACAGAGAGAGGTTCGCCTCACGCGGGAACACCCAGGAGCGATCGACGCAGTGCGCAGCGCCGTCGAGGAGCACGGCCCTCTTTCCAGCCGGGAGCTCGCGAGCCTAGGAGTCGCTCAGGGCGACGACCGAAACTGGAAGTCGACAAGAGCGGCAAACGGCGCCCTGGAGGTCCTGTGGAACCGCGGTGAGGTGAGCGTTTCTCATCGGGTGAACTACCGCCGCTACTTCGACTTGACGGAACGGGTCGTCCCGGCCGAGCACGTCGGGGGAGCCGATCCCTTCACGCTCGACGAGTTCTTCCGGTACCTCCTGACGCGACGGGTGGGCGCCGTGGGACTCCTCCCCGCGAGCGGCGACGCGGAGGTCTGGGCGTTCCTGCGTGACGCGAGAAAGAGCGGCCTTCCGGAGCGGCTGGTCGACGAGGAGAGACTCGCCCTCGTCCGAGTGGACGGGATCAAGACCCCTTTCTACGCCCCCGCGGAGGCCGAGGAAGGACTCCACGCGGCAGAGGCGCTCCCTTCTTCCGACGAGGTGCGGTTCATCGCTCCGCTCGACCCTCTTCTCTGGGCCCGCGGCGCGGTGGCGCGCCTGTGGGACTTCGAGTACGTCTGGGAGGTGTACAAGCCTGAAGCGAAGCGGCGCTTCGGCTACTACGTTCTTCCGGTCCTCTACCAAGATCGCTTCGTGGGGCGGTTCGACGGCCGCTACGACCGCCGCGCCGGGACTCTCGCCATCGTGGCCTACTGGGAGGAGCCCGGAGGCCTGGCTCTCGCGGATCCGAAGATCGAGCGCGGGATGCAGCGTTTCCTCGCCTACCTCGGGGGCGAGCGCATCCTCCTCCCCACGGGCGAGGTTTGGGACCGTGAATCGGCCTGAACGAGGGAACACAGAAAGGCGGGCGGCTCTCGCTCGCCCTACAGCGCGAGGTCGTAGATCCGCCAGGTCTTGTAGCGGCGGCCGCCCATGAAGGCCGACGCGCGGAGGATGAGGTCGTTGTCCTCGAGGAGCATGGAGGGTTCGCAGGTGCGGTAGCCGCGCCGCAGGGCGTGGGTGAGGACCTCGTGGTAGAGAACGGCGTCGATTCCAAGCTTGCGGAACGGGGGTCTGATCCCGAAGAACATGAGGCGAAGCCGAGGGATGCGACGCCGAGTGCGCAGGAGGCGAACCACGCGGGCGAGGTCGCTGTCCTGGAGACGGTTCCAGCGCGGGTGCAGAGGGACGTTCGGGTCGGGAAGCGTCCCGAGGACGGCGGCGAGCTCACCGCGTACGAAGGCGAACCGGATCAGTCCGGGGTCGGCGACCCACTTCAAGCTGGCCGCCATGGCGTCCGCCTCGGCGTCTTGGAGCGGCAGGAATCCCCAGTTCTGTGCCCACGCCTCGTTGTAGATCCGCACAATCCGATCGACTTCCTCACGGACGTGCCCGAGGTCGGCCGCCCGCGTGACGATGTCGCGGCGGCCGCGAACCTCGGTGACGATGCGGTCGAGCCTCTCGTCGAGCCGGGGGCGGATGTCGATCAGGTAGGCGTGGTAGTCCTTGGCCTTTGCCATCCCGTAGCGCTCGAGGAACTCCCCGTAGTAGGGGGGATTGTGCGTTAGCTCGACCGTGGCCGGCGTGTCGAAGCCATCGACGAGGACCCCTTGATGCGATTCGTGCGTGGCGGTGGAGTACCCGCCCGGTCCCCGCATCGTCCGCATGCCGCGCTCCCGAAGCCAGGCGACTGCTCGGTCGAGAAGGGCCCGCGCGACGTCGAAGTCCTCGACGGTCTCGAAGAAGCCGAAGAACCCGATCTCGGTCCCGTGGTGATCGTTGAAGCGGCGGTTGACCGCGGCGGAGACCCGGCCGAGAAGCCGGTCGCCGTCCCGAGCGAGGAAGTGCGTCACCTCCGCGTCGCGGTGGTAGGGGTGGGCGCGCGTGAGGAGCCCGGTGATACCCAGGAGCCGGCTTCCTAACAGGTCCGCG
>JAPLGE010000207.1 GCA_026390315.1 Candidatus Bipolaricaulota bacterium | reverse complement strand
GGCCTCTTCAATCGGGAGAGTCCCTCGACTTAATCGCGCCTGGAGCGTTTCCCCCTCCACAAGCTCCAGAACGAGGAAGCGCCGTCCCCCGGATTCCTCGAGCCCGTGTATCGCGGCGATATTGGGATGGTTCAAGACAGCAAGGAGCTTGGCTTCCCGCTCGAACCGGGCCATTCGCTCCTTGTCCTCGGCGAAGGCGGAAGGAAGAACCTTTATAGCGACGTGGCGGCCAAGGTTCTTGTCAATGGCCCGATAGACCTCCCCCATCCCGCCCGCGCCTAGCAAGGCGACGATCTCGTACGGACCCAGTCTCGTGCCGGGTGTCACCATGAGATCTCTCGCGGAGCCTGCCCTGAGCGGAGTCGAAGGGCTCGGGATTTCGCCTGCGGGCTCTCGCTCCGCTCACGCCCGCAAAGCGGCTCAATCTCATGCGGGCCCAAGCGAACACCTGCCGCCAAGCTCATCGCACCCTCACACCTCAAAGTGCTCCCATTCGATCTTGACTCGCGCCATGAGTTGCTGGAAGCGCGGCTCGCCGCGGAGTTGCCGGAGGAAGGGATCGTATTCACTCAGAAACGGATAGTTGATCATGCCGAGATTCACGTCGCGCTCGAGCCAGTCGAGCGCCTTCTCTGTCTCGCCGACCAGGGCATAGCACTCGGTAATCCAACAGGCATACTGAAAGTCTCTCGTCTTCTGGAGACGTGGACTTGAGTCAAGGCACCGCAGGGCTTCGGATCTGTTCCCTTCAAGGGCGTATTTCAGACTGAGGCCAAGGGCTGCGAAGTGGCTGGCCGGCTGCTCACGCGCAACCTCGTCAAAGATCAGGCCCGCGTGTTCCCTCTCATCCGTATAGGCGAGGCTCAGGCCATAGTTGAACTTGGTGGCCAGATCTTGCGGAAACGACTGATTGAGTCTTCGCAGGATGTCGCGGGCCAGGAAGAACTGTCCTTCCCAGATCCTGTTGAATCCGGAGTGAAAATGGGCCGCAGGGTTCAGGGGATCGATCCGTGCTGTCCTTTCCTCGAGAGGAATCACGGCGTTTCTTTGTCCCAAAGTCCCGAGCGCGCAGCTGAGGAAGTACAGGGCATCGAAGTCGTTTGGATCTTTCTCGAGCACGCGCTGCAGGTCTTTGATGCCCTCCCTTGGGTTCTCGAAGGCCAACAGCAGTCCTTGGACGAGGTGGCCCTGCGAAGACTCGGGGTCCAGCTCAAATGCCCTGTTGAGGCAGCCCTCGGCTTCCTTTCGGCAGTCCTCCTCGTTTCTAACACCGAGATTGGAGTATTGACAATGGACGTACGCCATGCCGGCATAGAGAACCGCGTTCGGCCCGACGATCTCGAGGCCGCTCTTCAGGTGTCTCAACGCAGTCTCGAGTCCCGCTTCCGTCCACTTCAGGATCTCCTGCTTGGCCTTCAGGTAGAACTCGTACGCCAAGGCATCGGGAATCGGGTGTGTGGCGAGACGCACCGCCTCCTCCGGAGTCAACTGCAACTTCAAGGCCGTCACGATGGAACCGGAGACCTTTTCCTGGATGGCGAAGACGTCGTCCAGAGTCCCAGCGTATTTCTCTGCCCAGAGGTGGGCATCCTCAGCGGCGTCGATGAGCTGGGCGGTGATCCGAAGGCTGTTGCCGGCACGACGGACGCTGCCCTCGAGCACGTAGCGGACGTTGAGCTCGCGGGCGATCGTGGGTACGTCCTTTTTCGATCCCTTGAGCAGCATTGCTGAGGTGCGAGAGATGACACGCAGCGTCCGCACCTTCGAGAGGTCGGCGATCAACTCCTCGGTCAGGCCGTCGGCGAAGAAGGCGTTCTCGGGGTCGGGACTCTAGTTCTCGACGGGAAGGACGAGGATCGGGTTGGCCGGCGCATCGGGCGGGGGCCGGCCGGTGAGGAGCCCC
>JAPLGE010000088.1 GCA_026390315.1 Candidatus Bipolaricaulota bacterium | reverse complement strand
CCGGATCGACAAGTGGGAGAAGCGCGGGGAGGATAGCAGGAGCTCCTTCTCTCGGCAAGGTTCTCTGGCCAATGCGGGCGGGGCGGCCGCGCGATGGCTCCGGGGTCGCGTCCTTGGAGCGCGGTGTTTCATCGGCTATCCTGATCGTGGATCTGGATTGCCTCGACTGGCATAGGCAGCGCCGACTGGCGCGAGACGCGGCCTGGCGCCGCAGGACGGGCCGCCGAGGGTTCGGCGGCTCGGTCGGGGCGCGGAGTCGGAGGCGCGGTTGGCTTTCACCGGGAGGTGGGGCATGAAGAGTCTGGTTGCGGGAGTTCTGCTGGTGTTGGCCGTCGCCCTGGTTTCCGCGGCGACGTGGGCGATGGGATACACGACGATGCCGGAGGACGCCGTGATCGTCCCGGTGGGCGTCGCCGGAACGAGCTACGAGAAGCTCGAGCCAGGGCTGCGGGGCGGCACCCTCTACGTCTCGGCCATCGGGAATCCGAAAAAGTGGAACGCGGTGACGTCTCACGAGACGAGCACGACGCAGTTCACGAACATCATGTTCCCGGGACTCGTGAGTCTCGACCCGATCTCCGGCGACTACGTGCCCGAGCTCGCGAAGACCTGGGAGGTCTCGGCCGACAACCTGACGATCACCTTCCACCTTCGACAGGGCATCCTCTGGTCCGACGGGACCTTGTTCACGGCGGACGACGTGGTCTTCTCTTACATGGACCTTTACCTCAACACGGACATCGAGACCGACACGCGCGATGTCCTCGAGCTCCCGGACGGCAGCTATCCGGCTGTGGAGAAGGTGGATGAGAGCACGGTGAAGTTCACGCTTTCCGTGCCGTTTCGGCCGATCCTGAACAGCCTGAGCGCGAACATCATGCCCAAGCACAAGCTCGCCTCGTACGTGCGGAAGCTCTTCCCGGACGTGCCCGCGGACAAGTTCAACGAGGTCTGGGGTCTCGACACGGATCCCGCGGAGCTCGTCGGACTCGGCGCGTTCATGCTCGAGAGCTACACGCCGGACTTGAACGTCGTGATGAGCCGAAACCCCTACTACTACCACTACGATTCGGACCAGGTGCAGCTCCCCTACCTCGACAAGTACGTGGTGCTGATCGTGGCGAGCCAGGACGTCGCGCTTCTCAAGTTCCAGAATGGCGAACTCGACTGCTTCGCGCCGCGGCCGGGGGACATCCCGATCCTGCTGGGCGACCAGGAGGCCAAGCGATACGTCGTCATGGTCGACCGGGAGAAGCCGGTGTTTGGGACGACCTGGTTCACGTTCAACTGGGACACCCAGGATCCGAAGTACCGCGCGCTCTTCCGGGACTTGCGCTTCCGCGAGGCCGTGGCGCACACCATCGACAAGGAGACGATGATCCAGAACCTGTTCAACGGTCTGGCCGTGCCGCAGTGGAGTCCGGTGAGCTACTTGTCGCCCTTCTACGCTGGGCGGGAATCCTACGCCGGCCCGGTGACGGAACGGGACGCCGTGGTCTTCGAATACAGCCTGTCGACCACGCAGGCTCTCCTGGATTCGATCGGGATCGTCGACCGCAACGGCGACGGCATGCGCGAGTTCGAGGACGGGATGCCCGTCGCGATCGAGTTGAGCACGAACGCCGGGAACAACACGCGTGAGGGCGCCTGCCTCATCCTGGCTGACGACCTGAAGGAGTGCGGGATTAAGGTCACGACGAACTTCATCGACTTCAACGTCCTCGTGAACAAGCTGATGGGGCAAGAGGACTACCAGATGATCTGCCTCGGCCTGACCGGCGGCACCGAGCCGCACAGCGGGGCGAACGTCTACCGCTCGACAGGCGGCCTGCACGCCTGGCACTACTCCGCGGCGGCAGGAGACATTTCCGAAGTCGAGAAGCGGGTCGACGAGCTGATCGACCTCGGTGCGGCGGCCTTCGACCTGGGCACGTGCTTCGACACCTACAAGGAATACCAGGCCATCCTAGCCAAAGACCTCGGGCTGATCTACACCGTGAACCAGACCTTCACCTACGCCTACTACAGCTACGCGGGGAACGCAAACGTCGCGAACCCGATGGCTACGCCAAGCGGGACGAACGGTCTGACCATGGACCTCATCTACCTCAAGTAGCCGGCCTTCGGCGCCGAGGCTCCCGGGAGAAGCCGCCGCGTTCGCTCGGCGGCTTCTCCCCCTTCCCCGCCTCCTCGTAGTGGATCGTGCCGCGTTCGAGTCTGCATTCCATTCCGTTCCTCCTTTACCGAGGTCCTGACTCGGTCGAGACCCTCAGCGGTTTTCCGCTTCGAACGCGGTGAGGGTCTCCAGGATGTGTCGCAGGACTCCCTCGAACTGGTCGACCTCTTCCTCGGATAGGCCCGCGTAGAAGAGCTCGTTCATCTCCTTGGAGACCTCGACGTACACCTTCTGGCACGCCTTGTCCTTCTCAGTCCGGCGGAGGAGGATTGTCCGCCGGTCTTCGGTCGAACGGACCCTCTCGACGAATCCTGACTCTTCGAGGCGGTCGAGCATGCTCGTGAGCGTCGACTTCTCGAGCGCCGTCCGCCTGGCGAGCTCGCTGATCGGGATACCGTCCTCCTTCCACAGGACGAACAGGATCCGACCTTGAGCCGGATTGATCTCCTCGATGCCTTGCTCCTTGAGCTTGCGGGCGAAGATCCTTCCCGCGATCTGGTGGACCTTCGCCATCAGGAACCCGCCCTCGCGGAGGACTTTCACCGATCCCTCACGGCGAAGTGGATTCGGCGCGACGAGAGCCACCCCGACACGGAGTCTGGCAGCATTCGGAGCACCGTGTAGTCCGGGTCCTCCGGCCCGGCGGGGTAGTAGCGCTCCCATCCGTCGACCCAGAGAGTCCGGCGAAGCTTCGGATCGGTGAGTGGCTCGAAGTCGCCCACGAAGCACATCCCGACGACGCGCGGGTGGTCACAGAAGTACACGCAGCCCTTGGGGTCCCTGCGGAGCTCGTCGATCTTGGCCGAGGAGGTGTTCGTCCCGAGGTAGATGAGAAGGTCCCTTTCGTGGCCAGCGAAGGTGCCGGCCAAGCTGGGAAACTGGGTCCGATTCCTCAAGTTGAACATCGCCCGCGTCCGCGGGTACCCGTGCGGAGCCACCGTCGTCACGTAGGCGTCCTCGGCCGTTGCCAAGAGCTCGAGAGCGGCCTTTCTCAAGTCATCGTCCGTCACACCGCACCCCCACCCTAATAGGTTGATACCAAACAATACTATATCGAACCATATTGGTCAAGCCCCGGCCGCGTCGTCTTCGTTCGCGCGTCCGATCCGGGGGGATGTCTCGTCAGCTATACTACGCCGGCCCGGTGAGGTGAAGGAGGATCCCATGCCGGAACTGCCTGAGATCGTCTGCCGCGCGAGGGAGATGGCGGAAGCCCTCCCCGGCCGGAAGATCCGCGAGATCGAGGTGCGTCAGCCCAAGTGCCTAAACGTGCCGGTAGATGAGTTCAGGCGGGCCCTCGTCGGAGCGTCGATCCGCGGCGTTCGCCATCGCGGCAAGTGGCTCGTCGTCGACACGACCGGCGGCCTCCTTCTCCTGAACCTCGGGATGGGCGGCGAGATCCTTCTCGTCCGCTCAGACGCGCTTCCGGAGAAGCGGCGGGTCCGTTTCGCCTTCGAGGACGGCCACTCGCTTTGTGTGAACTTCTGGTGGTTCGGCTACGCGCACGTCGCGCCGCAGGACCGGCTCGAGGAGCACCCGATGGTGGCCCAGCTTGGCCCGGACGCCCTCGAGGTCGGGCTGGCGCAGTTCCGCAAGCTGCTCGAGGGTCGGCGCGGAGGGATCAAGGCGCTGCTGCTTGACCAGTCGAAGCTCGCCGGCATCGGAAACGCGTACATCCACGACATCCTCTTTCGGGCCAAGCTTCATCCTCTGCGGCCCATCCCCACCCTCTCGGACGAGGACGTGAAGCAACTCCACCGCGCCATTCACGCCGAGCTCTCGCGTAGCATCGAGAAGGGCGCGGCGAGCTACGAAGTGGGACTCGACGGGAAGCCGGGCGGGTTCTCCACGGCCGACCTCCGAGTCGGGTACCGGGAAGGGAAGCCCTGTCCCGAATGCGGAACGACCGTCGCGAAGATCAAGACCGGATCGACGGCAAGCTTCATCTGCCCACGCTGTCAGCCCCTCGCCGGCGCTAGAACCCGTCGGCGAGGAGGGTCGTGACCTTGGGGAGATCCGCTCCGTCGTAGCCCGGAAGAGCCTCGATTCGTCGCGCGGCGATGAGCTCCCCACACGAGGCGAACCCGGAGAGGACTGAGGAGAGCGCCCCGATCCCGCACCGCAGGAGGGCCTTCGAGCCGCGGGCGACCCCGAGCCGCCCGTCGCGGACGCGCAGGCTCCAGACGCCCGCGTTCCACGGCGCCTGGGGATCCGCGACCTCGACATCAAGCTGCGTGTCTGGCGCGTCGAGCTCGAGGCGATCCAGGCACTCGAGGTCGACGACACGGATCATCGCTTCGTCGTGGATCCTGTGCTGGGTCGGGGAGTCGGCGAGGTAGGGCCAGAGGACCTCGTCCATCGGCACATGCAGCTCGGCGGTCGGGTTCTGGTGCGACTGCCGCTTGAGATAGCGGAGCATCGCGCGCTTCGCCTCCTCGCTTGAGTGAGCGAACAGGTGGACGTTGAGGGTGGCGGCCTCCTTGTCCGGCCGGCGGTAGAGCGTGTACCCGAGGAGGCCAACGACCGTCTCGCCGTCGACGATCTTCACGGCCCCGCGCGCGATGTGGTCGGGCCACAGGTGAAGGGCCTTCCTCCACTCCGGGTCCCCTCGCTGGGCGAACGTGTAGTGCTCGGCGGCGTATGCGTTGTAGAAGGCCTTCGAGGCTTCGTCAGGATAGGAGAGCTCAATCGCATCGAGAGACGTCGACCCGTCGTCGGGGATTTGGATCCCGCCGAGCGCGAGCTCGTAGCGCCTGGACTGGGTGAAGAGCTCCCAACCGTACTTGCGGTAGAAACTCTGGCTGAACGGATAGAGCACCGAGACGGCGTGTCCCGCTTCGCGCATCGTCTCAAGAGACTTCTCGAGGAGGAAGCGAACGCTCCCCTGCCCCCGGACGTCGGGCCGCGACCCCACGAGCCCGATTCCGCCCATCGAGACGAGGCTGCGGCGGAGGCGCATGCGGAACGGATGGAGAAGCCAGCAGGCGACGAGCCTGTCCGCAGCGGTCACTCCGAACAGCCGTCGCCCCTCGGCGAGGTCGCTTGCGAGGTACTCGCCGACACCAGAGATCTCCGGATTCCGGATGCTGTGCGCGTAGCGGACAAGGTCAAGGACTTGCTTGGCATCGGTGATCTCGCGGTGTGCGTACATCGTTTCTCCTTGCCGATGCGGGTGGAGTAAGTCTAGCCATTCCTCGGGTAGAATCCCACCATACTCACGACCAGCGGAGGAGCGGAATGACCTTCTTCCGAGTGGAGGACTTGGGCGTCGTGGACGCGCTTCCGGGGATTCGCCGAAGGGCCGTCTGGATGGAGAACGTGATGCTGACGTTCTTCCGCTTCGAGCCCCGTTCGGTCGTGCCCGAGCACGACCACCCCAACGAGCAGATCACGGTCGTGACGAAGGGAGCGATGGCATTCACGCTCGGCGGTGACCTCCGCGTCCTGCGCGCGGGAGACGGAGCCTGTATCCCAGCAGGGGTGCGGCACCGCGCCGAGATCCTCGACGAAACGACGGAAGCCTACGACGCGTGGAGCCCGCCGCGCGAAGACTACAAGCTCTAACGAGGCACGTGCCAGAAGAAAGCCGCAAAGGAGGCGAGTCGCAGTGAGCGAGACACGAGCCCAGATCGAGAAACAGGTTCACGAGCATCTTAAGGGGACTCCGACCGGATACCTCGCGACGCTCGAGGACGGCCAGCCGCGGGTGCGCCCCGTCGCGCTCGTCGTCTGGGACGAGAGGCTGTGGATCACCTCGGGGACGCGGAATGGGAAGACGAGGCAGATGCGCCGCAACCCGGACATCGAGCTCTGCGTGCCGATCTCTGAGGGAGGGCACCAGGGGTACGTCCGTCTCGCGGGAGAGGCACGCTTCGTCGGGGATGCGAAGACCCGCGAGGCGCTTGCCAAGGCAGTCGTGTTCTTCAAGGATTACTGGGAGGGCGCCGACGACGCGCGGTTCACGCTCGTCGAGCTTGTGCCCACGGAGATCGAGTATCTCCGCCCGAACGAGATGGAGCCCCACACCGTCTATCTCTAGCCCGGAGCGGGCCTCGCCTCTTGGGGTCAGGGCCTAGGAACCCGCGGCCGTGCGGTCAAACAGCCGCGCGGCCGGACACCCGATCGCGCGCTGACGGCAGTGGCGGCAGGCGAACGAACCACGGACGACGCCGTTCCCGACCGAGCTGACCAGGCCAAGCAAGAGGACGAGCCCCAGGACGAGCCACGAGAAGTCCCAAACGAGCAGGGCGATTCCGACGCCGAGGGGACCGAGAAACGCGAGGAAGTCCGGGACCAGGTCGGTCCACCTGGCCGTCGCCTTCGCGAACCGCTCGGGATCTCCTTTCTTGAAGAGGAGTGCACAAAGCCTCCCCTTCCCGAACGCGCAGCCCCCGCCGTAGTACGCGCAGTCGACGCAGCTATGCTCCAGGCGAGGAACGCAAGGTACGGCAGAAAGAGCCAGATGTAGAGCCGCGCGAGGAGGAAGGCGCCGATCCCCGCGACGAGGATCGAAGGAAGGTTGCTAACGAGCGGACTCCATCTTGGGAATCTCTCGTACACGGTTGACTCACGCACGGCGACCTCCCTTCTTGCGGCCTGCGACAGGGGCGATTCTATCCGACGGGCCCCGCGGCCCGAAGCCGCCGGCCGAAAGAAGTCTAGTCCTCGACGACCATCGCCGCGGCGCGGATGGGAGAGCCCTCCACTCCCTCAAGCTTGAGTGGGAGACCCAGGAAGAAGAGCGGGCCTTTCAGGCCGAGGAGACGGTCAAGACCGACCAGACCCTCGACGATCGGGACGCCCGCCCCGAGGACGGTCTCGTGAACGGGAAACACGAGCGGTTGCGCGATGGGGTCCGCGCTCGGGGTGTCGAGCCCGAGAAGCGCGATTCCCTGCCCAACGAGCCACGCGGCGGCCTCTGGGGTTGGACAGGGGTAGTCGCGGTAGTACGCGGGGCTCCCCGCGTGGATCTCCCACCCCGTGTGCACGAGCACGGCTCGACCGTGGAGCGGACCGAGCCGGGCGAACGCCTCGGGCCCGATGCGCGGTCCCTCCGCCGCGACGATGGTCGCCGGCAGGACGGCGAGCGGGAGCTCCGCGACGTCCAGCCCCGCCGCAACGAAGTGCCGCGGTGCGTCGAGATGGGTGCCGCAGTGCGGGTCGAACAGGGTGAAGCGAGAGAGCTGCGAGTCCGCGTTCTTCGTCGGGAGGCGCTCCACGCGCAGGCCGGTGCGGTTCCCCGGGTAGCTCGTCGCCGCGTCCCGCATCGTCTGACTCAGATCAAACAGCTTGAACCCCAAGTGGCCACCTCGTGCCGAAGGGAGATTCCCGATAGCTCC
>JAPLGE010000136.1 GCA_026390315.1 Candidatus Bipolaricaulota bacterium | reverse complement strand
GCCGAAGCGGGTCGTCCTGACGACGCGGCCGGTGAAGCGGGTGCCGAGAATGCTCTCGACGACGAGGGGCTCGGTCTCCTTTATCTCCCCGCGGGCGAAGGCGATCGCGAGACGTCCGCTGACTCCGGTTCCGGTCGGGCTCCGGTCGACCTCGCCTTCGGCGAAGACGCAGACGTGGCGGGTGTGTGCGCCGGGCGAGAGGGGCGGGCCGACGAAGATCGTCCCGTAGAGGAAGCCGAGGTCCTCCTCGAACGGATGCCGAATCGGGCGTGACGTCATGATGGCGCGCTTGATCGCCATGCCCGACTCGATCAGACGGCGAAAGTCGCTCGGAGTGAGACTCAGCCCGACTTCCTCGGCTTGGACGTAGGCGTAGAAGGCGCCGCCGAAGGCGAGGTCGACGCAGACCCTTCCCAGGCCCGGCACCTCGATTCTCTCGTCGAGCGCGAGGACGAAGGAGGGGACGTTGCGGAAGGCGACGCTCTCGACTCGGCCGTCCGCGACCCGGGCCCGCGCCGTCACGAGGCCGGCGGGCGTGTCGATCCGGATCTCCTCCTCGGCCTTCCGCGCGGGAAGGAGGCCCGTCTCCAGGACGACCGTGGTCACCGCGATGATCCCGTGGCCGCACATGGTGCTCCACCCTTCGTTGTGGAGGAAGAGGACGCCGAAGTCGGCCCCGGGGGTCACCGGCGGGGTGAGGAGGCAGCCGTACATGTCGGCGTGGCCGCGCGGCTCCCAGAGGAGGGCGGTCCGCAGGTGGTCGAGGGTCTCCTTGGCGACGCGTCGGCGCTCGAGGATTGTCTTCCCTTTGAGCTCCGGGAATCCGCCTACGATGACGCGCAGGGGCTCGCCGGCCGCGTGGGCGTCGACCGTCTCGATCCGCAGCCACTCCGGCGGGGGCGTCCAGTCGCGGGGCGAGCTTGACTCGCCGAGGGTGGCTCGCTTCGTCATGAGCTCTCCTTTCGCTTCGAGTCTAGCGCGGAAGCCACGTGCCGATCTTCCTCTCGAGGGCCTCGTGGTAAACGTGGCCGGCGAGCGCCACGTCCTCAATGGCGAGGCCGAGGTGGCAGGCCATCGTCCGTTCCTCAGGGGACTCGCGGCCCGGCTTTCGCCCCGTGACGAGGTCGGCGAGCTCGGCGTACACCGGCGGCACGTCCCGGAAGTACCCTAGCGTCTTGTAGTGCTCGAGCTGCTTGAGGTCGTCCGTGCACCACTTGTCGACCTCGCGCAAAGCCGCCCGGTCCCAGTAGGAGTCGAAGTCGACGAGGGAGGCAAACGCCCCGGCTTCGAGCCAGCCCGGCCGGATCGTCGCGTGGGGCTCGCGGAGGATCGGGCCGGCGGTGACGACGAGGTCGCAGCCGGAGACGGCCTTCCTTGGATCGTTCACTCGGGCGGCGAGGACGCGGAAGCGCGCCTCCGCCTCCGCGGCGAATCGCTCGCCTGCCTCTTCGTCGGTGTCGTAGGCTCGCACCTCTCGGATCGGGAAGAGGGCGAGGAGGGCCTCGAGGTGGCTCTGGCCTTGAACCCCACAGCCGAGGATCCCGAGGATCCGCGAGTCGGGGCGGGCGAGGTGGCGGGCGGCGAGGGCGGACGCGGCCGCGGTGCGCTTCGCCGTGATCCAGCCGGCGTCCATCACGGCGAGCGGCAGGCCCGTCTCTGGGTCGTTCAGGACGATGAGCCCGGCGATGGTCGGGAGGCCACGCCCGCGGTTCTCGGGAAAGGCGCTGACCCACTTCGTCCCCGCGGCTCGCAGCGCGGGGAGGAACGCGGGCATGGCGTGCAGGAAGGCATCTTTCTCGGGATGGATGCCGATCTTGGGGGGCATCTCGGTCCGCCCGGCGGCCTTCTCCCGGAAGACCTGCCCGAGGAGCGCCAGGGTCTCCGCGATTCCTGGGCCGGCGGCGGCCACGTCGCTCTGGGACAGGTAGAGGAGCTCACTCACCGCGGCCTCGTGGAGGGAAGAGAGAGGTTTCGTTGGGCG
>JAPLGE010000161.1 GCA_026390315.1 Candidatus Bipolaricaulota bacterium | reverse complement strand
GCAGGGCGTGATGATGATCGTCTTCCTCGCGCTGGCGCTGGGGGTCATCGCCGGCGCCCACGGCGGGCTCACTTCGGCGAATCGGGCCGCGGCCGAGGCATTCCCGGCCCTCTTCTCGCGCCCCGGCGGGGGAGGCGTCTTCGGCCCCGGGGTGTGGCTTGGATACCTTCTCCTCTGGCTTCTGTGCGACCCGATGTTTCCTCAGCTCTTCCAGCGCTTCTACGCCGCGCGGTCGCTCCGCGCGCTCTCCCTCACGGCGACGCTCTACCCGCTCGTCACGGGGGGACTCTTCCTGTGCACGGTCTCCATTGGCGTCATCGGACGGCTCAGCTATCCGGCTCTCGAGTCAGGCGCCGCCTCCGACAGCATCCTGCCGATGCTCCTCTCCAAGCACGCACCCGGGGTCATCGAGGCCCTGGTGTTGACCGCGGGCCTGGCCGCGCTCATGTCCACGCTCGATTCCCAGCTCCTGACGCTTTCCTCCATGGTGAGTCGCGACGTGCTCGGGCCGCTCCTCAAGCGCCGCCGCGTGGGCGAGACGGGAACATTCTGGATCGGGAAGGCGCTCGTCCTCCTGCTCGGAGTGGGTGGACTCCTGCTCGCCCTGCGTCTTCCCGGAACGCTCCTCGACATCGCCACGGAGTCGTTCACGGGGTTCGCGGTGCTCTTCCCCACGGTCATCGCCGCCCTCTACTGGCCGCGGGTGACGCCGGCCGGCGCCGTGGCGTCCATCCTGGTCGGCGAGGGACTCCTCGCCGCCTACCGCTTCAACCTCCTTCCAAGCTTCGGGACGCTCCCCGTGGTTCCGATTGTGCTCGCCACGACCGCAGTCCTTGTCGTGGGAAGCCTACTCGGGCGTCGGCCGAGGCCGCGCCCGGGAGGGCGCGTGCGCCTCACGCGAGGCGGAGTCCTGGCGGCCTTGGCGTGCCTCGCGCTGTTTGCGCTCGGAAACGACGTGTGGGCGTGGGGCGACGCCCGTCTGGGACCGCTCGGCTTCCCGCTCTGGGTGTGGTATGCGATGGGGCTGTGCGTGGCGACCGCCGCACTCTTCGGCGTCATCGGGCATGTCCTTGATCGGCCGGAGAGGGAGGCGGCGGAGAGGCAGGAGTTGGCTGAGGAGGGCGACGCACCCGGGAGGCGGCCGGCCGCCTAGCCCAACGGGTGGGACGTCCTAGCGGTCGGAGGCTCCGCCGAGTTCGCGATGGCGGAAGCAGGTCGTGACGTGGTCGTTCACCATGCCGACCGCCTGCATGAAGGCGTAGACGATCGTTGGCCCGGCGAAGCGGAAGCCTCTGCGCCGAAGGTCCTTACTCAGGGCAACCGACTCCGGTGTCTTCGTCGGGATCTCCTCGAGGCTCGGCCAGGCGTTCTGGATCGGCCGGCCGCCGACGAAGCCCCACAGGTACTGGTCGAAGCTTCCGCATTCCTCCTGTATCGTGACGACAGCGCGGGCGTTCTCCACGGCCGACTGGAGCTTGTTGCGGTTCCGAATCAGGCCAGGGTTTGCCAGGAGCCACTCCATCTTCGCCTCGCCGTAGCGGGCGACCTTTCGGGGATCAAACCCGTCGAACGCGGCCCGGTAGGCCTGGCGCTTGCGTAGGACGGTGGACCAGGAGAGCCCGGCCTGTGCCCCTCCCAGCACCAGATACTCAAGGAGGAGCCGGTCGTCGTGGACCGGCACTCCCCACTCCTCGTCGTGATAGCGGAGGAGGAGCGGGTCGTTCGTCTTCCAGGGACACCGTGTCGGCACGATTCATGACCTCTCTTTGCCCAAATCGGCTCGAGGGCTCCGATCGTACTCATCTCTAGGCTAAGCGTCGAGGATACCCTGTTGAACCACTCCGGGTCCCACGAGGGGGTTCTCCGCACAACGGCGCCGGGTACACCTGACGTCACCATACCGAGAACCTTCAGAATGACGTTCTCGGTACGGTTCTAGTTGGCACGCCCTATTGGACAACTTTCGAACTCAATGCGTTTGGGTTTGGGACTAAAATCTAATTCCCCCTTCTTTCTTCTTTTCGAGCTTCTCGCCCCGCCTTTTCCAGCTCCCCTGTTCTCTTTTCTTCCCTTTCAGTTTCTTTTCTCTCTTCTCCTCTCGCTTCTTTCCGTTCCTCTGCTGCCAGTTCTTCTCTTTTATCTTGTTTCTCAGCTTCGCTTTTCTCTTCTCTCCCCATCTCTCTTCTTGCTGTTTTTCTTGCTTCTCGCCCCGCCCTTTCCAGCTCCCCCGTTCTCTTTTCTTCCCTTTCAGCTTCTTTTCTGGCTTCTCCTCTCGCTTCTCTTCTCGCGTTTTCTCCCAGTTCCACCAATTTCTCATTGTAGAACTTGGAGGCTACGCTTATTATGTCTTCGGCCCTTTCGCTCATGAATTTCTGATTTTCAATTCTTCTCCCAAGGGAAGCAGC
>JAPLGE010000117.1 GCA_026390315.1 Candidatus Bipolaricaulota bacterium | reverse complement strand
GCGCCACGACCCTCGATGAATACCGCAAGTACATCGAAAAAGACGGCGCGTTGGAGCGACGGTTCCAGACGATCATCGTCGAGCCGCCCTCCAAGGAAGAGACCTTCGAGATTCTGCGCGGCTTGCAGGATCGGTACGAGGCGCACCACCGGGTGCGGTTCACGAACGAGGCCCTCTTCCAGGCGGTCGAGCTTTCGACCCGGTACATCACGGGGCGCTGCCTGCCGGATAAGGCCATCGACGTGGTCGATGAGGCCGGGGCCCGTGTGCGGCTGAAGAACATGACGCCTCCGCCCGATCTGACGAAGCTCGAATCCCGAATCGAGCAGTTGGGGCGAGAGAAGGATGAGGCGGTCCGGAGCGCGGACTACGAGCGTGCGGCGTCCCTCCGCGACGAGGCCCAGCAACTTCTCGAAGAGAAGAACCAGCTCCAGAAGAGATGGTACGAGCAGAACAAGGAGACGACCGGCCTGGTCGATACCGAGATCATCGCCGAGGTCGTCAGCAATATGACGGGCGTCCCGCTGACGAGGCTGGAAAAGAAAGAGACCCAGCGCTTGCTGGAGCTCGAGAACGAGTTGCACAAGACGGTGGTCTCGCAGCATGAGGCGATCACGGCGGTGGCCAAGGCCGTGCGGCGCAGCCGCAGCGGCATGAAGGACCCGAACCGCCCGATGGGCTGCTTCATCTTCCTCGGACCCAGCGGCGTCGGCAAGACCTTGCTCGCCCAGGCACTGGCAGAGTTCATGTTCAGCGACCGCAACGCGCTGGTCCGGCTCGACATGAGCGAGTTTATGGAGAAACACAACGTCAGCCGGCTCGTCGGCGCGCCTCCCGGCTACGTCGGCTACGAGGAAGGCGGACAGTTGACCGAGCGGATCCGGCGCCGGCCGTACGCGGTGCTGTTGCTCGACGAGATCGAGAAGGCCCATCCGGATGTCTACAATATGCTGTTGCAGATCATGGATGAAGGCCGCCTGACCGACAGCTTCGGGCGCGGCATCGACTTCAAGAACGTGATCATGATCATGACCAGCAACATCGGTGCGGAATTGATCAAGAACCAGGGCGGTTTCGGCTTCGGCAAGAAGTCGCCCGACTCCACGTACGAGAAGATGAAGGAAATCCTGTCGAAGGAAGTGGAGCGTCACTTCCGGCCGGAGTTCCTCAACCGCGTCGATGACACGATCGTCTTCAAGCCGCTGACCCGCGACGACCTGACGACCATCGTCGAATACGAGTTGAACAAGGTGTTCAAGCGGCTGACCGAGCACGGGCTCAAGCTCGAGTTGACGCCGGCAACCAAGGAATTCCTGATTGACAAAGGTTACAATCCGGAGTTCGGCGCCCGGCCGCTGCGGCGAGCGATCGAGCACTACATCGAAGACCCGCTCTCCGAGGCGATGCTCGCCGGCAAGTTCCGGGGCAAGAACCTCGTCAAGATCGACGTCCAGGACGAGGAGCACCTGAAGTTCGAAGGTGAAGAGGTCAAAGAGCCCGAAAAGGCCAAGGCCAAGGAAGTCGTGCCCTCCAAATAGCACGACCCCGCACAGGCCAGAATGGAAACCCAAAGAGCCGTGCCTCCGCCAACGAAGATACGGCTCTTTTCTATTTGTGTGAGTACTCGCCACGCGGTTCCGCCTCCATGGGGACACGCTGGGTGGCGAAGAGAGTGGCGAACTGGCTCGTCGGCAGCCATTCCACTTTGCCGTCGAGACGCAGGACTACGTAACCGTCTTGCAGGAAGGAGAAGGAGTGTTTCTTGAGCGAGTAGGCAAGGATCGTGTCGGCGGGCGCGCCGGGGCCGATATGGAGGGCCCGGTACCGGACGT
>JAPLGE010000174.1 GCA_026390315.1 Candidatus Bipolaricaulota bacterium | reverse complement strand
AGCCTGTACGCCTTGGCCGAGACGGCCGTCGACGGCGCATACCTGCCCCTGGGCTGCGATCCCTGGGGACTTCAGGAACCCGACCTGAAGGAGATCTGGGACGTATCGCGGCGCGACCTTGAACCCAAGGTCGCAAAGTGGATCCCGGGTGGCTGAGGCTTCGCCTTCTCCACCCGCCGCGATCGTCCGCACCGGTCCTCGCCCGGAGAGCCCCTCCCGCACCGGGAAACAGCCCAGGCCGCTCGCACGCGCCCCGCGTCCCTTGGCCGCCCCGACTGTGCGTCAACCCGCGGGTCTCGAGCCCTGCCGGGGAAGGTTCGCACGGCCGAGAAAGGAAAAGGCCACGACACAAAGCGTGGACAGACGCGTCCTCGCCGTTCGCAGCCTCTAGTTCGCCAGAAAGGGAACTGCCGTTCCTACCGTCTTGCCTTCTTGGCGACGAGCTCCTTGAGGTTCTTCCCCGCCTTGAAAGCAGGCACGACCTTGGCCGGCACGCTGATCTTCTTCCTCGTCTGAGGATTCACCCGGGTCGAGGCCTTGCGCGCCCTGACCTCGAACTTGCCGAACCCCGTCAGAGTGACGTTCTCGTTCGCGGCGAGCGCGCCCGAGATAAGATCGACCATGGCGTCGATCGCCTTGGATGCGTTCTTCTTGCTGAATCCTGCCTTCGCTGCCAGCTTCGCCACCAGATCCGCTTTGTTCACGGTGTACCCCCTTCCTGTTCGAGAATGGAAAGCAGTATAGTGATCTGGAGCCCTGATGCCAAGCCCCCTGGCTCCGAGAGACGCGCGCCCGACTGAGAACGGCAACCCTTTGTCATCTGGAACGCCCTTCATAACAGGATTGGCGCCTGTCACGCCGAGCCGAGCCGCCGCGTCTTCGAGTGCGTCCGTAGCTCTGCCATTCCCCTCAAAGGTAGTCGGGACACGGCGGGGAGGCAACCGCGAATCCGAAAGGAGTCTCCGCCGAGGAGGGAATACGATGGGTGCGCCAAGCCAGGCCAATCGGTGAGATGACGAACGCGAGCCGACTTGCGAGCGACGAACACGCTCACGCGGAAGGAGACTCCCGGTAATCCGGTCGGGGAGGCCCTACGCCGTCCAGGTTGCCGCGATCAGTGCCGCCCAGGCAACAAGGAACGCGACGGCGAGCAGTCGGGCGACAACCTGAGGCAGGGCTCGTCTTGCCCAACGTAGCCGCTCGACCTCAGGATACCAGTCCCCGCATTTCCAGGCCGTCGTGGGAACGCATGTCTCTTCACCACGAAGCAGCCTGTACGCGCTCCGGTGGAACTCCCCACCTGCGAACTGGTGCTCGATGCTCCTCAGAAGGCTCTCCCAGTGAAGACTCTCTCTTCCGGCGAAGCCCTGACAGGCAAGCCAGGCCAGGCAGATGATGCCGCCAAGGGCAGCGAGCCCTGTGACAAGCAACTGGCCTTCGTCGTTGGAGGACGATGCCGCGAGCAAACCGGCGGGCAAGAGAAGAACGGAGTTTGCGAGCAGGAAGACGGCAGCGATTGTCCAGTAAGTCCTTTCCTTGGCTGTGGCCGTGAGAGTCACAGCCTGATAGATCGCTAGCCACGCATGTAGTTCCAAACCCGCCTCCTCGGGGCAAACTGCCCCTTGCCGCTCAAACGCTACGAGAGCGAGCCCCGGAAGACGAGGCAGGAGTTCCCGACGGGATCGGACAGTTGTCTTCGCAGTGTTCAACTTGACCGAGAACGAGTCAGACGCTAACGTTCGTTGAGATGACTTCTGCGAAAAGTCGAGGTGACCCAGCGGAGTGACGAGCGCAGGGACGCAACCCTTCACGGCGAGTCCTGTCGCCTGGGACGAACAGGTGATTCGGCAAGTGCTGGAAGGGATTGCAGAAGCTGTGAGCAGAGAGTCGCCGTACCAACGCGCGGTGGTCTCCCTCTACGAACGCCCTCTCAGTCCATCATCGAAAGGGACAAGCCGCGTTGTGGAGTACGCCGCCAGGGGACTCACTCTAGAGGAGGAGCGGGAGATTCTCCTCTTCCTTGCGAACGGAGGTCTCGTCTCCGGAGAGAAGTTCCAGACGCAGTTCCGCGTGGGCCGGTCGTACTACATCCCGGCAGGCCTGGCACCGCGCGTGGTGACTCCCTGGATTCGCAGCCGGCGACGGTTTGTCAAACTGGGCGGTTGGCAAGCGGAAGACCTCCTCCTTCTTCCTCTCGAGCTCGACGGAACGATCATCGGGCAGATCTCGATGGACGACCCCCGCGATGGCGCCCGCCCTACCCCGCGAAGCCTCCGGGGCTTGGAGGAAGTCGCACGTATCGCCGCCCTGGCTCTTCGCGAGGCGGCCCATCTGGAGAGGCTGAGCGATCGGCACAGACTGTTTGCCTTCCTAACTGAGAACGTGCTAACTGGGCTCGCGGTCATTCAGTCCACCCGTTTCTGCTATGTCAACGACTGCATGGCCGAACTCCTATGCTACTCAGAACAAGAGCTCCTAGCGATGGAACCTTGGTGGCAGGTGATCCATCCCGAGGATCGCACGGCGTGCGTGAAGGATGGTGCGGCTCTTGTCAACCAAGCGGCCACCGTGCGGGGAATCCGAAAAGACGCTGGTCTTGTGTGGTTTAGACTCGAGGGACGACCGATGGACTACCAGGACCGCGAAGCTGTGCTGCTGAACATCCTGGACGTAAGCGAGAGGGTTCAGATGGAGCAACTTCTCAAGGAGAAGGCTCTGCGCGACCCCTTGACCGGCCTATTCAACCGCCACTACTTCGACGACACGATCCAGGCGGAATTGAGTCGCTCTAAGAGGTACAAACGGCCGTTTACCCTCATGCTCAGCGACCTAGCGGGGTTCAAGGTGGTAAACGACCGGCTGGGACACCAGGAGGGAGACCGGGTTCTGCGGGATATCGCTAGGCTTATCCAGGATCAACTCCGCGAGAGCGACTGGGCGATTCGCTGGGGCGGTGATGAGTTCCTCATGGTTCTTCCTGAAACAGGTCCCCGTGTCGAAACGCTTGTGCAGCGCCTACAGTCGGCTGTCGAGCAGTGGGGGAGAACGCGCGTCGCCGAGATCCCCTTGCACATCGACCTTGGCTGGGCTACTTGGACGCCTGAGTGTACTCTGTCCATCTCTCGCCTCCTCGAGATCGCAGACGCTCGAATGTACGAGGCAAAAGCAGATCGCGAAAAAAGTGCCGGAGCGGCCGCGCCAGGCGCTTGAGCTAGGTGTGTGGTGGGGTATCTCGAACAGGGTGGTTCGGCGGTCTTTGACAGGGGCGGGAACGCTGATCTCATACCCCGTAGTGGACAAGTTTCGAACTCTCACCGAGCTTGATCCCGAGACAATCGAGGTCCTGTCCCTCTGAGGGCACCGGCCGCGTCGTGCGCTGGGATGCGGGAGAGCGATGCGCGGCCCGACGCAGAAAGCAGTCTTGGCTGCTCGCCGCCTGCGCCAGAGGCTCTGGCGTGCATCGCCGGAGGTGGGTTAGACCAGCCTGAGAAGTGGACCGTCCACCGGGGGCTGGTCAGCAATGCCGAATAAAACGCGCTTCCCGCTGCTGGTGGGAGTGGTGGACAGCTTTAGAACTCCGGCGGTCAGTTTGCTCCTGAGGGGGGAACCCCAGCAGAGGAAGCGTGAGCTCGGTTCGAGTCCCTCACGCTCGAGTCTGGAGCACCGTTCCTGGAGAGCGCGTGACGGTTCTCGAGTGGTGACGGATGTCGCACCCATCGGGTTCCGCGCACTTCGAGCGGATTCATCTGTGAGGGCAGGCTCACCGAAGTGAGGATTCACCTATCCCAGATCCAGTTATCGGCGAGCAGGGCACAGTTTTGTCTTCGTCTCCGCAGATCTGTAGACTCTCGCTAGGAAAATCCGTGAAGGAGGTGACACCCAAGCACCAGCGCAAGCGAGGTACGAAGGACCCTGCGTAGGGATATAGAGCAAAGGAGGAAGGAAGCCAATGACACTATACTTGCGGGCATTTCGAACTGCGGCCGCGGCGCTCGCGGTCCTTCTGGCGGCTCTGGGCCTCTCTCTTCCGTTGGCCGGTGCGGATCTGCAGATCGCGGTTCATGTTCAGGCGGCGGAGGTCGTTCCGGTTTGGGATCCAAGCGACGGCGCCTCCGGCGAGATCGCCCTCATGAACAACGTCTACGAGGCTCTGCTCCGATACAATGCCGTTGAGAACACGTTTGAACCGATCCTCGCGACGAGCTACGAGAAGTCCGCCGATCTCAAGACGTGGACGTTCAAGCTGCGTCAGGGGGTCAAGTTCCACACGGGCAACGTGATGGACGCTGCGGCTGTGAAGTTCTGCGTCGACCGCACCATCGCGCGCGGCCGTGGCTCGGCCTACATCTGGGGCCCGGTTGATTCTGTAGAGGTCGTCGATCCGTACACCGTCCGCTTCCATCTCAACATGCCTGCTCCGTTGGATCTGATCGCGGCCGCTGGATACAGCGCGTACATCTTCGACCCAGCCTACTCTGACAGTGACTGGTTCAATGCCGGGCACGACTCCGGAACCGGTCCTTACACAATCGATACCGTGGAAGGACGCGAGAAGGTCATCGTCAAGAAGTTCGCCGACTACTGGCGCGGCTGGGAAGGGAAGCACTTCGATCGGATCGTCTTCCTCACCCTCGGGGAAGCGTCCACCAGCCGGTTGATGGTCGAGACAGGAAAGGCGGATTTCGTGGAGTCCTTGCCGGCGACTGACATCGAGGCGCTGCGGAACAACTCAGCGGTGCGCGTGGAGGTTAACCCCTCGCTACAGAACCTGATGGTCCTCTACAACACGCAGCGAGAGCCGCTCGACAACCCACTTGTTCGTCGAGTGCTTTCGTACCTCATCCCCTACGAGGATACGGTGAAGGTCGCCCTCGGCGGGTATGGACAGGTGGCACGGGGAGTGATCCCGCACGGGTTGTGGGGGCACTCCGATCGTGTGGAAACGTTCACCTACAGCCCGACGGTCGCCAAGGCGCTTCTCGCCCAGGCGGGGTATCCGAACGGCGGGTTGAAGCTTTTCACGACCTATCCCGCGGGCTACGACGACATCCGAAAGACCGTCGAACTATGGAAAGCGGCCTGTGCTGAGCTGAATATCGAGCTTGACGCACGGGCTATGCCTACCGCAGAGCGAAACGCGATTGCCCGTTCACCCGATCCTACGAAGCGGCAGGATATCTACCTGCTCTACTGGTGGCCGGACTACGCGAACCCCGACAGTTTCCTGAGCGGGATGTTCTACAGCCAGGAGAAGCCGGCTTACAACCTCTGCTACTACAAGAACCCCACGTTCGATGCCCTCATCGACTACGCCATCACGTTGCCAGCGGGAACCCCAGGAGCGATTGACATGATGGTCGAGCTCCAGAACATGCTGCAGCGTGAAGCTCCAGGCATCGCCGTATGGGACATGCAGTACCTGCGTGTCACGGCTTCGTCACTCAAGGGCTACGTGGACAACTCGGCGTACCCGAACGTCGTGTTCTGGTACAACTGCTACCGCGAGTAGCCCGCACTCTAGGCGAGAGAATGGGCATCCCGGGGCCGTAGCGCCGGGATGCCCAACTTCGTAAGGATAGCCTATTGATCTCGTACGTCACCAGGCGATTGGCGTTGAGTCTCCTGTCTCTTCTTGGCGTGTCGATCATTGCTTTTACGTTGACGCGCGTCATCCCGTCCGACCCCGCCGACATGTGGATGGGGCCACATGCCACGGTGGAACAGATCGAGCGGGCACGGATCGAGTTGGGCCTGGACAAGCCGATTCCGGTCCAGTATGGCCTGTACGTGGCTGGCTTCCTGCGCGGCGACTGGGGCACCTCCATCGTCACCAAGCAGCCGGTGTTGCGCGATCTCGGAACGTATCTTCCCGCGTCGATCGAGCTGATCCTAGTCGGGATGATCATTGCGTTCGCCGTCGGCATTCCACTGGGCATCCTCTCGGCCGCTAAGTGCGGGACCTCGATCGACCACGCCAGCCGGCTCCTCTCCATCACGGGGGTGGCTCTGCCCAGCTTCTGGCTGGCCATGCTGCTGCAACTCGTGCTGGGCAAGATGCTCGGCTTGTTCCCCTTGAGCGGGCGCCTTGACTTCACGATGGAGATCCTCCATGCGCCCCATCGGCTGACGGGGTCTTACTTGGTCGATGCAGTCTTCACCGCGAATTGGCCGGTGTTGCGCGACGCGCTCTGGCACATTGCTCTCCCGGCCGTGACGCTCGCTATGTACCCGCTCGGGCTGTCGACGCGGCTCATCCGGACCACGCTGCTCGAAGTGTTGGGTGAAGACTACATTCGAACGGCCCGCGCCTCGGGCATGCGCGAGTCCAAGGTTCTGGCGGTGTACGCCCTACGGAATGCGGTTGGGCCTGTGCTTACGGTGGGCGCGCTCACGTTCGGCTACTCCTTGGTCTCTACGTTCTTGATCGAGTCCCTCTTTGCCTGGCCGGGGCTGGGACGCTACGCCGCCAAGGCAATCGTCAGCGTGGACTACCCGGCGATCATGGGCGTCACCCTGCTCGTCGCAGCGACGTACGTCATCTTGAATCTGGTCGTCGACCTCGTTCAGGCCTTCATGGACCCGAGGATACGGTTGAGCTAACTATGTGGAGGAGACTCCGAGAGGCGGCGCGCCGCGCCAAACGAAATCCCCTGACCGTAGTGGGGCTGTTGATGGTCGCTCTTGTGATCGTCTTGGCCATCTTTGCGCCGTGGATCGCTCCCCACCCTCGCGACATCCAGGTGGTCCATCCCAATGACCTGTTTAGGCCACCGAGCCTGGAACACCTTTTCGGCACCGACGAGATGGGGCGGGACATCCTCAGCAGAGTGATCTTTGGGACGCGAATCTCACTGAGGATTGGCACGCTAGTGGTGGTCTTGGCTCTGGCCATTGGCCTGCCGCTTGGGATTATCGCCGGGACGTTTGGAGGCCTGTTGGACGAAATCCTGATGCGCGTGACCGACATCTTCCTGAGTTTTCCACCGCTCCTCCTGGCCATGGCCATTTCGGCGGCCCTCGGTCCACGATTGGAGAACGCGATGATCGCAATTGCGATCGCCTGGTGGCCGTGGTACGCGCGGTTGATTCGTTCTGAGGCCGTGTCGATCCGAGAGCGCGCGTACGTTGAGGCGGCGCGTGCCGTAGGGACCTCCTGGCCTAGAATCCTCCTCCGCCACGTCCTGCCGAACTGCCTCGCCCCCGTCATCGTCCAGGCATCGATGGACTTCGGAAGCGTGATCCTTACGAGCGCCTCCCTGAGCTTCCTCGGATTGGGAGCGCAGCCGCCGACGCCGGAATGGGGCTTGATGATCACCGTGGGGCGAACCTTCTTCCTGACACACTGGTGGATCGTCACCTTCCCGGGACTGGCGATCCTGTTGGCAGTGCTGGCGTTCAACCTCACCGGGGACGGACTGCGGGAGATCCTGGATCCCAAGGCAAAGCGGTGGTGAACATCCGCGAAGACAAGAGGCGGCTTGGCTCAGGCCAAGGCCAGGGGGCGCTCGCCGATCGAAAGGTGTAGGACCGTTAACAAGGAGGAGGTATGAAGATCGGATACTTGGTGCCCGGGGTGGGCCTGTCGCAGGCCGAGCGCGCGCGAAGACAACGCCTGCTCAGTGGAGTGGCCGGGCAGGGAGTCAGCGTGCGTCTGATCGAAGTTGAGGAAGGGCCAGCCGCGATCGAGACGGCGGAGGACGAGCGCGCTGCCGTTGAGCCCACCGTCAAGCTCGCCAAGGCGAACGAACCTCAGTTTGACGCGTTTGTTGTCGGCTGTTTCGGCGACGTGGGGATTGGGAGACTGCGGCGCGAGGTTCGCGTCCCCGTCATCGGACCTGCGCGGGCGACGTACTCGATCGCTGCGGCGGCCTTCCCGACATTCGCGATTCTGTCTCTCAACAGCGGATTCATCGAAGAGGAGAAGGAGATCACGACCAAGCTCGGCATCTTCAGCCAAGTCGGGACGATCCGCGCGCTCGACCTTCCTGTGGACACCATCATCGAGCACCCGGAGACGGTCCTTTCCCGAATCAAGGACCTGGTGAGCGAGATGGGGGATCTCGCCGTCGTGCCCGGCTGCATGAGCATGGCCTTTCTCCTCGAGGAGCGCAGTCTCGCGGAGGTGGGAGGGGCTCGCATTGTGAACCCACTCCGGTGCGCGCTTCGTGTGGCCGTGGCCATGGTCGCCTGAAAAGAGCGGGAATCGGAGGGTGAGAATGGGACTGAACAAGCGCTATCGAGGGTACAAGTCTTACCAGTATCTAGAGTCGGGCGTCGACTACAAGGCGTTCCAGTTGGCGAAGGAGGTTGGCCGCGTGCCACCGTACCTCGTTGCGGTATCGGAGGCCGAGGAGGCGCGCGCGCAGAGGCTGCTTGCTGATTCTGTGGTCGTCTCTTTACACGATCACCCATCGGTGCTGCCACAGGACGTCGCGCAGATCTGGGAGTACGAGGCGCAGGGCCGTGAGGTCACAGGTTATGAGGGGCTGAGCGTGTCTGCGATGGACGCTGTCTTCGACAACATGACCGACGGCACCGGGCCGATCACCTCGAAGATGGGTTGGAAGTGGTCGGACGTCATCTTCGACTTGGGCATGCGCCTCTGCGACATCGCCCATCAAGACATGGTGATCCCCTGCAAGACGGTCGAAGACATCCTGCGTGCCCACGCGGACGGTCGAATCGCACTTGCGTTCTGCCTGGAATCCTCGACGATGATCGAAAACGAGCTCGACCGAATTGACATTCTCTATGGACTGGGAGTGCGCATGATGGGGATCGTCTACAGCGAGGCCAACGCCCTGGGCACGGGCCTTCGCGAGCCACACGACGGCGGGTTGACGACGTTCGGCCGACAGGCCGTTCGGCGCATGAATCAGCTGGGCATGGCCATAGACGTCTCTCACGCAAGCGATCTCACGGGCCTGGACACCATCGAAACCAGCAGCACTCCGGTGTTCATCACTCACGCGGGAGCCCGAGCGCTCTGGGACTCGAAAAGGATGAAGCCGGAGAACGTACTCGTGGCGTGCGCGAAGCATGGGGGGGTGATCGGCATCGAGGCAGCGCCCCACACTACGATCACTCGCGCGCACCCGCGCCACAGCATCGAGTCGGTGATGGAGCACTTTCAGTACTGCGCTGACCTGGTCGGTGTCGACCACGTCGGATTCGGCCCGGACGTGCTGTTTGGCGACCATGTGAACCTTCACCACGCCTTCTCCGCCCACATGTCCATCGAGCACGCCCGAGGGAAGAGCGACGTGGAGGAGGTCCCGTACGTCGAGGGCCTCGAAAACCCTTCCGAGACCTTCCCCAACATCGTGCGCTGGCTCGTGAAGCGCGGGTACCCCGACGCGGAGATCGGGAAGGTGATCGGCGGAAACGCCCTGCGCGTCCTGCGCGAAGTGTGGGTCTAGGGAAGCCTGTCAGGGAGGCAACTGCCGTGAACGTGTGCGACGGCCGAATCATCCAGGTCGATCTTTCGCGCGGAGGCGCGATGACCGACCTCGGACACATTTCCGACTACGCCCCTTTCCTCGGAGGCCGCGGCGTCAACCAGGCGCTGCTGGTCGATCGCCTGCCGACTGAGGTCGAGGGACCGTTCGATCCAGCCTGCCCGGTGGCCATCGGCGCCGGACTCCTGTGTGGCACGGGCGCTCCTGGAGCCGCGCGCCTCTCGCTTGATTCCCTCAATCCATTCACGGGAGGGATCGCCTCCTCGAACGTCGGAGGCGAGGTCGCCACGGCGTTGCGCACCGCGGGGATCGCGAACATTCTCCTCACCGGCCGCTCGGACCGTCCTTGCATCCTCACCATCGAGGAAGGAGCCGTTGGTGTCCATGAGGCCGAGGGGCTGTGGGGCCACACGGTTCCGGAGTGCGACCGCCTCTTGCGCCAGTCGTTCGGCGAAGACGTGAGCACGTTGACCATCGGCCTGGCGGGAGAGAACCGCGTCTGGGCTGCAAGCGTGATGGCGGACGGAGCACGTGCCGCCGGCCGATGCGGCCTGGGAGCGGTGTGGGGCGCCAAACGGCTCAAGGCGATCGTCGTGCGCGGAAGCGCGCCGATGGTCCTCGCTCACCCCGAGCGCTTCCGAAGTGTTGTTGCGCGGTGCCTCCAGAAGCTCGACCGCAGCCCCTTCAATCGACGCCGGATGACGTACGGCGTGTACTGCTACGAGACCCCTTGGGATGTGGAAAGCCCCTACCGCAATTTCTCGGGGGAACCCATCCCGCAAGGCAAGATCCACGCCCTGCATCCGGACGCATTCCTCCCCTACCTCGTGGCTCGTCGGAGCTGCGGGAACTGCCCGATCGCGTGCTGGACGACGCACGCGTTCACCGATCCCGACGGAACGACGTGGCGCTGCGAAGGCCTGCAGGGAAACGACCCTGACAACTTCGGCGCCAAGCTCGACTTCCAGAACCCGCGAGACGTCCTCAAGGGGCACGCGCTATGCAACGCGCTCGGCCTCGATGTCGATACGACGAGCAACGTCATCGCGTGGGCCATTTCGTGCTACACGAGCGGCCTGCTGAGTGCGCAAGAGGTCGACGGCATCCCCCTCGGCTGGGGCGATGCGCCCTCCATCTTCTCTCTGATCGAGAGAATCGCTCGTCGGGAGGGTATTGGAGACCTCCTTGCCGCGGGTTGCCTGCGGGCGGCCCAGTGCCTCGGGCGAGGAAGCGAGTCCCACTGCCGTCACGTGCGCGGTAATGACCTGTTCGAGTCCTTGTGGCAGTCCCCCGCGTGGGCGTTCGGGACGGTCCTTTCCCCCCGCGGAGGGACGCACACGCGCGGGGCGGTGATCGAGGAACGACTGCGCGATCTCCCTGCGGAGCTTGCGAAGAGATGGTACGGACTCACGGCCGTGCCGCAAGAGGGGAGCACGAGCGACGTGGAACGTCTCGTCATCCACCAGGAACGATTCTGCGCGGTGCTCGACAGCCTGGGCGTCTGCTTTTTCGTTGCGAGCGGCCGACCGGACATGATCCTCCCCGAGGACGTCGCCGCCCTCCTTTCTGCCGCAACCGGCTGGGCGGTCGACGAAGGCGCCTTGCTGCGCATCGGAGAGCGCGTTCACACCCAGGAGCGATGCATCAACTGGCTTTTGGGTCTTCCCGGCCGCGGCGGAGACCAGCCACCACCCCATTTTGTCACGACCCCTCTTGTCGGCCGATACCGGATTGACGACGAAGGTTGGCAGTCTCTCCTCGACCGCTACTACGCCCGGCATGGCTGGAGTCTATTGACCGGCTGGCCGACTGCGGCGACTCTGCACGGTCTTGGCCTAGAAGCGCTCTGCAATCGGCTTCGCGAAGCCGGCCGGATCACCGAATGAAAGGAGCAAGTTCCCATGCAAAAAGATGGGCTTCATCGTGTCCTCCTGGTTGGCGACGTCGTGATGGGCGATCGCCGTAGCGCCCCGGACTCCGTGAAGACGCTCGTCGGCCTGTTCAACTGCGATCGCGTCCTCGCCAACGCTGAGATCCCCCTCACGGAGCGTGGTTCGCCGGCAGACAAGTTCGTCGCGTGGCGAACAGGCCCGGCCGTCGCTAGACGGATGCGGGAGCTTGGCTTCGACCTCGTCTCGCTCGCAAACAACCATGCACTTGACTACGGGCCGGAAGGGTTTTTCGACACCATCGTCGCCTTCCACGCGGCGGGGATAGACACCGTTGGGGCTGGGCCAACCCTCGGCGACGCGCTGGCTCCGGCGATCCTGGCGCTCGACGAGAGGACCAAGATCGCGGTGCTCGGCGTCGCCTGCACGCTGCCCCTTGGCTATGCGGCCGCCGAGGATCGTCCTGGGGTCGCGCCGGTTCGCGTCTCCACGCGCTACGAGTTTGATCCCCGAGATCTTCAGGAAGAGCCCGGCTGCCAGCCGACCTTCATCCACACGTGCCCCGACCTCGAAGACTTGGCCCGAATCTGTGACGCAATCACCCATTGGAGAAACAGGGGATATCTCGTCTTCGTATCAATCCACTGGGGGAATGCATTCCAGAAACAGCTCGCCCAGTACCAGCGCCCGGTGGCCCGCGCGTTCCAGGAGGCCGGGTGCAGCCTCGTCATTGGCCATCATCCTCACACGTTTCACGGGATCGAGGTGGTGGGGAAGATGCCCGTGCTGTACAGCCTCGGGAACTTCATCATGGAGGAGACGATCGTCCACGGGGCGGACTCCGGACTCCCAGAGGGACTAGCCACTCCGTGGGTCATGTCCCCAGAAGCGCTCGTCGCTGTGGCCGAGATCGAGGACTCTCGTCTACGCGCATTGCGCGTCTATCCCATTGTGCTCGATGGGGGTGGGTTCCCCTCCCGTGCGCTGGGAGAAGCGGGCGAGAAGATCCTTCGCGACACCGCACAGTGTCCGCCGGCAACGCCCCCCTGGGTCCTCCAAGGCGCGGAGGCGGTGATCTCCCTCGCGTCGAAGAGAGCTTCGGATTCTAGGCCTGGGATGCGGCCGCGCGAGTGAACGATGCAGGATTGCAGGAAGACGAGAACCCGGCGACCATGCTGCCCAAGATCCGAGACCAAAGGAGACGACGATGAGGAATCCCGTGACCGATTGCCTGCTGAACCACCGCTCGATCCGCAAGTTCAAGCCTGACCCGATCGAGCCCGGGAAGATCGACGCGATCCTGCACGCTGCCATTCGCACGGCGACGGCAGGGAACCTCCAGGCCTACGCGCTTGTCGTGGTGGACGACCCGAAGCGGCTGAAGGAGATGAAGCTTGACTCGGCTCCGGCCGCCCTCTTTGCCCTGGTCGACCAGTACCGGCTCAAGCGCTGGTTCGAGGTATCCGGGACGCCTTTCTACAACGATCAGGCGGCGAACGTGCTCATCTCCTTCTGGGATGCGACAATCGCCTTGCAGAACGCGGTCGTGGCGGCGGAGAGCCTGGGCCTGGGGACCCTCTACCTGGGCACTGTCCTCTCGGAGAACGTGCAGGAGGTTCTCGGCGCCCCGCAGTACACGTTTCCTGCCGGGCTCGTGCTCCTCGGCTACGCAGACGAGACCCCCGCGCTTCGCCCACGGTTGCCGCTCGAAGCGGTCGTCCACCGCAATCGCTATCACGTTCCGACCGACGAAGAGATTCGTGGCTTCTACCGAGAGGAGGACGCCCGCTACGAGGCCCTTCCCGAGGAGACAAAGGCGATGCTCCGCAAGAAGGGCGTCACGAATCGTGCCCAGCACCGCACGATCGGACACTACACCGAGGAGCTCATCCGCCGGGAGAGCGAGGCGATCCTCGCCAACCTGAAACGCGCCGGGTTCCGCTTCACTCCGTAGGCAGTCTGCGAAGGCAGGAGGCTCACGCGGGTTGGCCTGCCCCCCTCAGAACGGTCCAGGTTGAGTGCTAGGATCGGGAAGGAAGGAGGCAGGGATGTCCGAGGAAGCGCTAACGGCCGGAGGAGATCATTGCCAAGCGGCGCGAGGCCGGCGTACTGACCCCTCGGAAGGTGGTGCTCACGAGATCCAACGCTGTCGCGGGAGTCTCACGAGACTGCCCTTGAATACAGAAATGTCCCCCATCTACCCTCTAGTGGACAAGCTTCGAACTTTCACCGAGCTTGATCCCGAGACAATCGAGGTCCTGTCCCTCTGAGGGCACCGTCCGCTTCGTGCGCTGGGATCCGGGAGAGCGATGCGCGGCCCGACGCAGAAAGCAGTCTTGGCTACTGGCCGCCTGCGCCAGAGGCTCTGGCGTGCATCGCCGGAGGTGGGTTAGACTAGCTTGAGAAGTGGACCGTCAACCGGGGGCGGGTCATTGACCGCATGTCGGTTTCGATATATACATGGTACCGGTAGTACAAGTGAGCCGCACCGGCGGTCATCGCAACCTCGGGCGAGCGAATCAAGGGGGGCAGGTGGACTACTCAGGCAGAGTGCGCAGCGTGCAGGCGAAGATGCGCGAAGCCAGGGCCGACCTTCTGGTACTCGGTCCCGGATCGAATCTCCTGTACCTGACTGGCTTTACCGACAACCCTTTCGAGCGTCTCTTGCTGTGTTTCATCCCGCTAACCGGGAACCCGGTTTTTCTTGCCCCGAAGCTTTTCAAGTTGCAGATCGAGGCGGAGACTACTGGATACGACGTGCACGTGTGGCAGGATGTTGACGGCTTCACGGAGCGTCTCTCGGGGTTGTTGCTCCGGCTGGCATCACCGCGTGCGCGGATCCTCATCGACGAGGGAATGCCTGCTGCTTCGCTGATGGCACTCCAAGTGGCTCTCCCGAGGGGGCGTTTCACTCGCGCGGGACCGGTGTTAGCCAGTGAGAGGATGCGGAAGTCCCCTGAGGAAGTAGAATGCATGAGGCGGGCCGCGCAAATCGCGGATGGGGCGCTCGCCCAAGTCCTTGCCGAAGGGATCATCGGTTTCGAAGAGAGGCAAATCGCCTCAGCCTTGACACTCAAGATGAGCGCTCTTGGCGCGGAATCCAGCAGCTTCGTTCCCATTGTTGGTTCTGGCCCCAACGGAGCAGTTGGCCACCATCGGCCGGGACGGCGGGTTGTCGCGATGGGTGACGTCGTGATTCTGGACTTCGGCTGCTGTGTCGCTGGATACTGCTCGGATGTGACGCGGACCGTGGTCTGCGGTCCTCCGCGCGAAGAGGTGTCACGGGTTTACGAGACGGTCCGCGCTGCACAGGAGCAGGCTGTGCTCGCAGTCAAGCCTGGTGTGGAAGCTCAGGAGATAGACAGGGTGGCAAATGAGATGGTTCTCCAGTCCGGTCTGGGGGAATGGCACCGCACTGGCCACGGAGTAGGTCTCGACATCCACGAACATCCGTACATTGTGAAAGGTAACCGGTTGGTGCTGGAGGACGGTATGACCTTCTCGGTCGAGCCTGGCATCTACCTTCCCGGACGCTTTGGAGTCAGGATAGAAGACGTAGTGGTCGTCACCTCAACTGGAGCTGAGCGTCTGAGCGCCTTTCCACGCAGCCTGCAGACTGTCCGATGAGGCCTAGCGGCCGGGAGGGGGAGGCGATCCGGGCCGCGGCAGCGGGCTCGAAACCACTCAGCTTGGCGAGGTGACGGCGAAGAGACCGTGCCCGAAGGAGGTGATCTTCGGCAGGAGAGTCGGCGGCTTGAAGGAGTGTGGAGGCGGAAGTGCTTAAAGGAGGTTTGTATGACAAGACGATACCTCTTGTGGGTGGCGACTGCTGTTGTGCTCGCCCTTGGGGTGTATGGGCTAGCGGCGACTCCTCCGGATACGCTGGTCATAGGACTAAACCACTCTTCATTGTCTGACTTCGAGCCCGCGGCAATCTACAACTTCGAGGCAGTCTTCATTGGAGGACAGGTTTACGAGAAGTTAATAGAGTTCCGCGGCGGTGGAGATGCGTTCAACACGATCCAGCCAGGACTCGCCGAGTCATGGGAGCGGTCTGCGGACGGCTTGACCTGGACCTACAAGATCCGCAGCGGAGCCAAATTCCACAGCGGTAACCCAGTTACCGCCAAAGATGTAGTGTACTCGCTCCGCAGGACAATGGCTCACACAAAGGCTCCAGGGGTCTGGATCCTCACCCAGTTCGTGCCAACGCCGGAGATGGTGCGGGAAGTCGACCAGTACACAGTCGCTATCACCACGAACCAGCCAATCGGGGACCGGCTGTTCGCCACGGTGATGAGCGTCACCGGCCCCGACTCGATTCTGGACTCGGTCGCTGTGCAGTCCCATGCGACGGCAGATGATCCCTGGGCCGACAAGTGGTTGGCGACACACGACGCGGGGTCTGGCCCCTATACCCTCAAGGAGTGGAGCCTACGAGACCGAATCGTCCTGGAAGCCTTCCCTGGCTACTGGAGGGGGGCACCCCCAATCAAGACGATCATTATCAAGGACCTGCCGGAGGCTACGACTCAGAGGCTGGCTCTGGAAGCCGGAGACATCGACATCGCGATGGGCTTGCTTCCTGGGATGATCGAGGAACTCAGAAACAAAGCTGGCATCAGTATCATCGAGACGCCTGCTTTCAGCTACGCGTACGTCGCGATGAATCTGTCGTTCGAACCCTTCAAGAATGTGAAGGTCCGGCAAGCGGTTCGGTACGCCATTGACTACCAGGCGATCGTCAAGGGGATAATGGGGGGCGCCGCTCAGGAGTGCCAGACTATCCTACCGATAGGCATGCCAGAACACTCGGACCTCGGCTACCCTCACGATCCAGACAAGGCAAAGCAGTTGCTCAAGGAAGCAGGCTATGAGAGCGGATTCGACATAGAGCTGCTTGTTAGGACGGACGCGCCCTTCCCAGACCTGGCTGTCGAAGTCCAAAAGGATCTCCAGGAGATCGGGATCAGGTGCAAAGTGACAACCATGTTGAACTCCGTCCTCCTCCCGCTCTTCAGAGAACAGAAGTTCCAGATCACAGTAATGCGATGGGGGCTTGACTACCCGGCCGCGCAGAGCCAGACGAAGGCATTCGCTGATTGCATAACATCCGGTCCTGAGTCGAATATAAAGTCGATCACCTGGCGATGTATGTGGTGCCCGAGCGGTCTCTCGGATTGGGTTGCCGAAGCCACGGCGGAACCAGATCCTGCGAAGAGCGAGAGGCTCTACAAAGCAATCCAGGCGGTCACTCTCGAGGAAGGACCGTACGCGATGCTCTTCAACTTCCTAACGCAGATAGCTGTCAGGGCGAACGTTGTAGGCCTTGAGGTGCCGCCAATCTGGCCATTCACAGACCTCTCCGTGGTGTCCAAGAAGTAGCGACTGAACTGGAAGTCGCGCGACCCTGCCCCCAGCTCCCCTGTGGGAGAGCTGGGGGCTTCTCGCGCGGACCGTCGCAGGTCGGTCTGCATGGTTCCTTCTGATTCGGAAGGGAAGGTGGCTCGGACTTATGGTCGGATATGCGCTCAGGCGACTTCTGTGGATGGCGGCAGTGCTTGTCGGGGTCATGACCGTCGTTTTCTTTATCTCCCACGTGATTCCTGCCGATCCCGTGTCTGCGCTGCTTGGTCCTCAAGCGCCTCCTGAGGTCATCGAGCAGATCAAGGCCAAATGGAACCTCGACAAGCC
>JAPLGE010000178.1 GCA_026390315.1 Candidatus Bipolaricaulota bacterium | reverse complement strand
GGGCGGGCGAGCGAGGTGATCAACGTCGCCGGGCACCGGATGGGGACGCGGGAGGTGGAGGAGGTCATCTCCGCCCACCCGCAGGTCGCGGAGGTCTCGGCGATCGGGGTGGACGATGAAGTGAAGGGTCAGGAGATCGCGGCGTTCGTCGTCCTGAGGAAAGGCGTAGAGGAGTCCGAGGCCCTGAAGAAGGAGATCGTGGCCCTGATCCGGGACTGGATCGGTCCGATCGCGACGCCGAAGATCCTGAACATCGTTCCCCAGCTCCCCAAGACCCGCTCGGGGAAGGTGATGCGCCGCGCGCTGCGCGCCCTGTGTGAGGAGAAGGCCCTGGGCGACCTGTCGACGATCGAGGACGGAGCGAGCGTCGAGGAGATCAAGAAGGCCCTCGAGGAGATGGGGCAGACGGAGAAGTAGGCTCCGCGGGGGCAGGCCCAGGCATAGCAGACCGCCCGGTTCAACGTCCAAGAGGCGATTCCGAAGGATTGCCCGAACGCCGCTCCAGGGCCCGTGCACGCCGTCGCCCGAATGACATTCCAGTTCTCAGGTAGTTCTGAGCGGCCTGACGCGAGCCAGGGCCGAGGCGGCCACGAGCCACTCGGCGACGGTAGCGAAAACCGGAACGCCGCGGGACTCGATCGCGCGCGAGATCCGCTCCGTATACTCCCCGCCGGAGGCGCCGCAGAGGATCGGCTTCCCGGGGAAGCGAGCGGGGAGGGACGCAAGGACGTCGACGATCCCCTCGTCGAGCGGTGCGTCCTGGAAGACGAACCAGGCCATCACCAGGTCCACGTTCGCGTCGCCGAGGAGGAGGGAGAGGCCGGCGTCGTAGTCCTTCGACGTGGCGGACCCGGTCACGTCGAGGGGGTTCCCGACCACGAAGTACGGCGGGAAGGCGGCCTTCATCGCGGCGAGAGTCTTCTTCGTGACCATCGCCTGTTCGAGGCCCCTCTCTCCGAGGAGGTCGAGGGCCTGGATCATCGGGCCCGCTCCGTTGCTCGCTAGGGCGACACGGCGTCCCTTGGCGCGCGGTTGGAGGGCGAGGGCGCGGGAGGCGGCGACCAGCTCCTCGACACTGTCCACGGCGATGAGCCCTGCCTGGGCAAAGGCGCCGCGCCACGCCCCGTACGTCCCGCCGAAGAAGCCGGTGTGGGAGACGGCCCCTTTCGCTCCTGCCGGGGTTCGCGCCGACTTGAAGACAACGATCGGCTTTCGAACCGCGACCCGGCTTGCCGACGCGATGAACTTCCTCCCGTCAGCCAGGCCCTCGAAGTAGCAGGCAATCACGCGCGTCTCTGGGTCGTCGCCGAGGTAGGTGACGAGGTCCGCCTCGTCCACGTCGAGCCGGTTCCCGTAGCTCACGAAACGGGACACCCCGAGGTCGGCGACCTTCTCGAGGACCGCCGCCCCAACCGTCCCGGACTGGGTGAGGACAGCGAGGGGTCCCGCCTTGGGGCGCGTCATCCGTTCCGGTTCCTGGAAGAACGTGTCGAGGCGATTCGGCCCGGAGAGGACCCCGATGCAGTTCGGGCCGACGATCCTGACGTCGCCTCCCTTCGCGAGGCAAGCAATCTCTTGCTCCAGGCGGACCCCCTCCTCTCCGAGCTCCTTGCCCCCGCCGGAGACGATCACGAGGTTGTGCGTTCCCTTCGCAGCGCACTCCTTGACCAGAGCGGGGAGGGTTGTGAGGGGGGTTGCGGCCACGGCAAGGTCGACTGGTCCGGGGATTGCCGACAGGCTCGGGTAGGCCTTCGCCCCGAGGATCTCGTCGCGGCCCGGGTTCACCGGGTAGACCGTCCCGGTGTACTTCCCAGAGAGGAGGCTTCGCAGGATGGCGTAGCCGATCTTCCCGGGCGTCGCTGACGCTCCCACGACGGCGACCGACGTCGCGTCAAAGAAGCGCGCGACGTACCGCGTGTCCGGCTCAGCGACCCGACCCAAAGGACGGGGCGCCTCCTCGAGGAGAACCTTCGCATCGAGCACGCGATGCTCCTTGCCCAGGACGACGATCGGGTTGAGATCGATCGACCCGAGGCGCCCAGCGAGCGCCATCCCCATCCGGCCGGCGCGGACGAGGAGGTCGACGAGCGCCTCCCGCGAGACGGCCTCCCGCCCGCGGGACCCCTCGAGGACTTTCCGCGCTCGGATCTCCGTCAGCATTTCCTCCGCTTCCTCGGCCTCGATCGGGAGGAGGCGGAAGGTGACGTCCGAGAGGATCTCGGTGAAGATCCCGCCCAGGCCGAAGGCGATGACCGGTCCGAACTGCGGGTTCCACTGCAGACCGATGAAGAGCTCCGCCCCGCCTCGGACCATCTCTTCGACGTCGGCGCCGAGGACGTGCGCCTCAGGGGCAGCGCGGCGAACGACACCCATCATCGTGCGGAAGGCGTCGCGAACCTCCCTTTTCGTCCAGAGACCCAGACGCACCCCGCCGACGTCCGTCTTGTGGAGGAGGTCACGTGAGGCGACCTTGATGACGACCGGGAAGCCGACCCTCGACGCGATCTCCGCCGCCTCATCGGCGTCCTGGGCCCGTCCCCCTCTGGGCAACACGAACCCGAACCGACCGAGGAGCTCCCGCGCTTCCTCCATCCCGTCCCCCTCTCGAGCCTCGCCTGCGGCGCCCTTCGCGGGCACGAGGATACCGCTTCGCGCACTTCCTGGGCAAGCCCGCCTGGCGACTGCGTCCGACCGAACACGCGACAGGCCAGAGTGGGATGCCAGATCGCCACCTTCTTCTCGCGAGTTGACTTCCTCCCCGCTGTGGGGTAGAAATCGGATGACCGGTCCAAAGAGCAGACCAATCGACCGGGAAGGACGCGACGGATGGCGCTCAAGTTCAGGGAAGTCCCGCAGACGAGGACGAAGGGCTCCCAGGTCGCGGAGCAGATTCTCGACGCGATCCGCTCCGGCCAGTACGCCGGAGGGGACCGGCTTCCGCCTGAGCGGGACCTCGCCGCGGCGATGGGCGTGAGCCGAGGCTCAGTCCGCGAAGCGATCGGTGCCCTTCAAGTTGTCGGGATCCTCCAGAGCCGGGTCGGTGACGGGACGTACGTTGCCCCAGCCGGCGCCCGCGAGGTGAAGAGCGGCGTGAGCGCCCTCCTCGAGGCTGGGGTGGACCTCCTCGAGATCTGGAAGGGGAAGGAAGAGATCGAGGTCCTCCTTCTCGAGGCAGCGGCGCGCGCGGCGACCGACGAAGAGATCGAGGCCATGTCAGCGACCCTGGCCCGGATGGCCGAAGGGGTGAAGCGCCGCGACTACCGGAAGTACCTCGTCTCGAACGTGCGCTTCCACCTCGCGATCGCAAAGGCCGCACGCAGCCCGTCGCTCGAGAAGGTGGAGAACGCCCTCCTCCGAGTGACGCAGCAGATCTACAGCGCCGCCGAGCGCGGGCGCGACGAGGCGGCCGCCGAGCATCTCGACCGCGCGCTCGAGGTGCACCGGAAGATCTTGGACGTCCTGCGAGAACGGAACCCAGACGGAGCGCGCAGGGCGATGCGAAGGCACTTCGACGAGGTGGCGCGCTTCATCAAGAGCGCCTTTGGCTAGAGGAGCGGACTCGCCAGGCGGGGCGCCGTGGGTCGACCACCCGAAATGCGCGACCCGAGAGGAGGCCGGAGGAGATGGCGGAGACCCTGAAGAACTACATCGGCGGCAAGTGGACGGCGTCTGACGCGAAGCGTGCCCTCGACGTGCGCAACCCGGCGACCGGGGAGGCGATCGCCCGCGTCCCGCTCTCAACCGCGGGAGAGGTCCGAAGCGCGGTCGCCGCAGCGAAGGCGGCGTTCCCCGCGTGGCGAGAGACGCCGCCCCTTGTCCGCGCGCGCTACATGTTCAGGCTGAAGGCCCTCCTCGAGGAGCACTTCGAGGACCTGGCGCGGACGGTGACGGCGGAGCACGGGAAGATCATCGACGAGGCGCGGGGCGAGGTGCGCCGGGCGATTGAGAACGTCGAGGTCGCTGCCGGGGTCCCCTCGCTCATGATGGGGTACAACGCCGAGGACATTGCGGTCGGGATTGACGAGGACTGCGTCTTCCAGCCGATCGGGGTCTTTGCCTGCGTCGCCCCGTTCAACTTCCCGGCGATGGTCCCGTTTTGGTTCCTCCCCTACGCCGTCGCCTGCGGCGATACCTACGTCGTCAAGCCGTCCGAAGTCTGCCCGATGAGCCAGAGCCGCCTGTTCGAGCTGCTCGACGCGGCCGACCTCCCGCCGGGCGTCGTGAACCTGGTGAATGGCGACAAGGAGGCGGTCGACGCCCTCCTCGCCGACCCGGACGTTGCCGGCGTTTCCTTTGTTGGCTCGACCCCGGTCGGGAGGTACATCTATGCCACGGCCGCGGCGCACGGGAAGCGGGCGCAGTGCCAGGCGGGAGCGAAGAACGCCCTCGTCGTCATGCCGGACGCGGTGATCGACCGCACCGTGGCCGCGATCCTTACCTCGGCCTATGGGACGGCCGGGCAGCGTTGTCTTGCTGGCTCGCTAGTCGTGGCCGTGGGCGACGTCTACGAGCCGCTGAAGGCCGAGCTCGTCAGGGCGGCGTCTCGGATCAAGGTGGGAGACGGCCTGGACGAGTCGACACAGATGGGGCCGGTTGTGTCGAAGAAGTCGCTCGACCGGATCCTCAGCTACATCGAGAAAGGTCTGGCCGAAGGGGCAAGGCTTCTCCTCGACGGCCGGAAGGTGAAGGTCGAGGGGTACCCGAATGGATACTTCGTTGGGCCGACCCTGTTCGATTGCGTCCGTCCGGAGATGACGATCGCGCGGGAGGAGATCTTCGGGCCAGTCCTCGGGATCGTGCGGGTGGACACATTCGACGAGGCTGTTGCGACCATCGAAGCCCTCCCCTACGGGAACGCGGCCTCCCTGTTCACGTCGAGCGGGAAGTGGGCGCGCGAGTTCCGCTACTGCGTCCCGTGCGGGAACGTCGGAATCAACGTGGGGATCGCGGCGCCGATCGCCTCGTTCCCCTTTGCCGGGATGAAGGACTCGTTCTTCGGCGACTTGCACGGCCAGGGACGGGACGCGATCCAGTTCTTCACTGATCGCAAGGTCGTCATCACGCGCTGGTTCTAGGAGAGACCGAGGGAGGACGATGGAACTTGGAACGTTCGGAGCGATCCTGCGGTCTGCGCTCGACCTTGAGTCGCGAGCAGCGGCCTTCTACCGTGCAGGGGCTCGAGGCGACCTCGAGGAGCTCTTCCGCAGGCTCGCGGAGGGGAGCGAGAAGCGTACGAAGGAGCTTGAGCGAGCGCGGCGGGAAGGAGTGGCGGAGATGATCCTCGAGTCGATCTCCGGGCTCGAAGCCGACTCATACGCAGTGGTTCTCGACCCAGCCGCCGATGAGGAGAAGCGTATCGAGCAGGGTGTGCGCTTCGAGGAGGCCACGGCTCGCTTCTACCGGGATGCCGGGGCGAAGATGCCCATTCGAGAGATCGTGCGCCTGTTCGAGCGATTGGCCAAGGAGAACGATCTTCGGCGGGAGAGGCTCACCGCCTGAGCGGAGGTCGATGAGAGACGGGGGCCCGGCAGCCGCCCGCAAGGAGGTCAAAGCGATGCTTCCGGTGCGAGAGTTCCGCGTCCCCGCCCTCGTGATCTTTGGGTCCGGCTCCGCGGCAAAGGCGGGGGAGGAATGCAGACGGGTGGAGGTCAAGAACGCCCTTCTCGTGACCGATCCCACGGTGGTCAAGATCGGACTCGTCGCCCTGATTGAGAAGTCCCTCGTGGAGAGCGGAGTTAGCTGGGTCGTCTACGACGGAGTCACGACCGAGCCGGTTGTCGAGTTCGTGGAGCACGGGCTTCGCCTCTTCCGCGAACAGAAGTGCGACGGCGTGGTCGCCCTTGGCGGCGGGAGCGCGCTCGACGCGGCGAAGGCGATCGCGGTGATGACGACGAACCCCGGAGGGATCGGGGATTACAGGGGTCTTGGGAAGGTCGGGAAGCGCGGGGCGCCGCTCGTTGCCATCCCCACGACCGCCGGAACGGGAAGCGAGGCAACGGTGTACACAATCATCACGGACTCTAGGACCAACGTGAAGATGCTCATTGGAAGCCCCTTCCTCATGCCGGACGTCGCGATCGTTGATCCCCTGCTCACCCTCCCGTGTCCCCCCGGCGTCACGGCGGCGACAGGAATGGACGCCCTCGTGCACGCGATCGAGGCCTACGTTTCCAGGAAGGCGCACCCGCTGTCTGACCCATTTGCTTTGCGCGCGATCGGGCTGATTTCGGGGAACCTGCGAGAGGCGTGGGCGAACGGGAGGGATGAGGAGGCGCGCGAAAAGGTCATGTTGGGAGCCTTGGAGGCGGGGATCGCCTTCAGCAACGCATCCGTTGCCCTGGTGCACGGGATGTCTCGGCCGATCGGGGCGTATTTCCACGTCGCGCACGGCGTGTCGAACGCCTGTTTGCTCATCCCTGTGATGCGATTCAGCCTCCCCGCGGCGCCGTCGCGCTACGCGGACGTGGCGCGGGCGATGGGGGTCCCCGTTGGGGGGCTCACGGATCTCGAGGCGGCAGGAGCTGGGGTCGAGGCCGCGGCGCGGCTTGTGAAGGACATCCAGATCCCGCCCCTCCACGACCTCGTCAAGGACAAGGTGGGCTTTGAGCGCGCGGTGCCGCAGATGGCGAAGGACGCGATCGGGAGCGGTAGCCCAGGGAACAACCCGCGCTTGGCGTCGGAAGAAGAGATTGTCGCTCTCTATCAGGAGGTCTACGCTGCCTAGGCGATCACGGCGCGGAATTGCCTCGTCTCTTGCCAGTGGCCTTGCCGATGAGACAGATCGATTCGGGAGAGCACCTCGCCTTCTTGACCCGGAGGGGCTCGGCCAATACGATCGTTCTCGCATGCTAGGCCGTGATAGAAGCAGTGACATTAAGCATAAGTTCCTTGGTCAAGGTCGAGTGCTCTGTTTCCTTCTCAATCACTTCCGGAAACAAGGAAAGCTGTCTCCGAGAACGGTTCTAGGGGCAAATGGAGCCTTGCGCTATGTATGACCTCCTGATCAAAGATGGGACGGTAATGGACGGGAGTGGAAACCCGTGGTTCATCGCGGACATTGCGATCACCGGTAGGCGGATCGAGAGGATTGGGCGGCTGGGCAAGGCGCTCGCGAGACGAGTCATCAACGCCAGCGGTCTGGCTGTCGCCCCGGGGTTCGTTGACTGTCACAGCCACGCGGACTTCGTCCTCGCTCATCCGAAGCATCCTGAGATCCTGGAGTGCTTCGTGCGCCAGGGGATCACAACCCTCATCACCGGCAACTGCGGCTACTCACCGTTTCCCGTGGAGACGGCCGAGGACGTGGCCCTTCTGAAAGGCTACAGCGGGTTCTTCCAGTGCGACGGGTTTGAGTGGCACTGGAAGGACGCCAAGGGCTACATGGCCCACCTCGAAGAGCAAGGCATCGCCTACAACGTCCTCCCCATGACCTCGCACGGGACGATCCGCATGGCCGTGAAAGGCCTTCGCGCCGGAGTTGCCTCGGACTCCGAGAAGAAGGAGATGGCCCGCCTCTCGCGGCGAGACCTGGAAGCAGGCGCCTGGGGGCTCTCCGCTGGTTTGATCTACCCCCCGGGCATGTACTCGGACACGGAAGAACTGATCGCCACCAGTGCGCCGCTCGCAGAATTCCACGGCGTTTTCACTTGTCATGTGCGCGGGTCAAGCGAGACCCTGTTGCAGGCGGCACGCGAGGTCGTCCGCATCGCCGAGGCGCACCACATCACCGCGGTTCACTCGCACGCGGAGGCCTTTGGAGAGCGTTTCTTCCCGGCGATCGACCGTCTCATCGACCTGCACGATTCCGCTCGCGCCCGAGGTGTCGACATCGGGATGGACGTCATTCCCTACGTGGCTGCAAACACCACGCTCTTTGCGATCCTTCCACCGTGGGCCTTGGAGGGGGGAATGGCAGATCTCGCCGCGCGCTTGAGAGATCCAGAGACACGCGAGCGGATCCGCCGATCGGTCGAAGACGACATGCCGGGCTGGCCCTCCTGGCTCCCCGGCGCATGGCCACACAACCTCGTCGGAGCGACGGGTTGGGAGAACATCCGCCTCATCTCGGCGATCAAGCCGGAGAACAAGCGCTACGAGGGGATGAGCTTCGTCGAGATCGGCGCCGCCACCGGGAGGACCCCGTTTGACGCCGCGGCGGACATGATCATGGAGGAGAAGGGGCCGACGATGGCCCTGTACATCGGAAGCTCGGGGATAGACGAGATGGACGACCCGTGGCACCGCAAGCTCGTCGCCCACGACCAGGTGGCGATCGAGACGGACGCCATCGTCACGGGGCGGGGGATCCCTCACCCGGCGGCGTACGGGGCGTTCCCCAAGTGCCTCGGCCGCTACAGCCGCGACCTCAACCTCGTGCCAATGGAGGAGATGGTCCGGAAGATGACCTCCCTCAGCCTGGAGCGGTTTGGGGTTCCCGACCGCGGCTTCGTGCGTGCCGGGGCGTTCGCCGACCTCGTCGTCTTCAACCCGGAGACCATCGCCGACAACGCGACGTACGAGGAACCGAAGCGCTACCCGACAGGGATCGAGGTGGTCATCGTGAACGGGGTCCCGGTTCTGGAGAACAGCCACTACAGCGCCGCCCTGGCAGGCAAGGTCCTGCGCAAGGAGCGCGATACCTAGAGCCAAACGAGGACGCACGACCTACCACTAGATCGACGGAGAGAAGGAGAAGGAGAAGGAGGTGGAAGGAAGCTCGAAGAGAAGGGAAGAGCGACGCGTGAAGCCAAGACACGAACCGAAACCACAAGGAGGTTTCAGAATGAAGCTCAGCAAGCTCTTGTTTGTAGCGGGAATCTTGGGGCTCCTGACCCTACCGACCCTCGGAGCTGATCCGATCAAGATCGGCGCCCTGTTCGACTACACCGGCCCGGTCGCCGAGCTCGGCCCGAAGTTCGAGGCCGGACTCCGCCTGGCCCTGGAGGAAGTGAACTACACGGTCGCCGGGCGCAAGATCGAACTGACGATCTACGACAGCGCGACGAGCGTCAGCGTCGCCCTCGACATGTTTAAGAAGCTCGTCGACAGCGACGGCGTGAAGATCGTCATCGGGCCGCTGATGGGGGATGCGCACCTCGCCATCGCCCCCTACGCTAGCGAGAAGAAGATCCTTACCACAACGCTGCTCAACAGCATGAGGTCGGTGGCTACCCGCCCCGGCACGACCTACCTCCTCTACCCGACGACCTGCGAGGCGCAGACCTATTGGTTCGGGCAGTACTGCTACAATGTCCTCGGCCACCGCACGATGGTCACGATCGGCGCGAACTACGCCGGCAAGATCGCCTACGCGAACGGTGCGGCGCAGGGCTTTATTGCCGCGGGCGGAACGGTTGTCGGTCAGCTCTGGCCGCCAGTCGGCTGCCAGGACTATAGCCCCTACATCTCCGGCCTCGCATCGACCGTCGCTGACGTTATCCTCTACGCCCTCGAGGGGCCGGGACCCTGCAGTCGGTTCATCTACCAGGCCCGCGAGGCGGGCGTGACCAAGCCGCTGGTCACGATTACCATGGATGGCGACTACACGCCGGAGGCCCTGGCGGAGCTCGGCGACCTCGGTCTCGGGATCATAGGTGAGTCCGCGTACACCTGGCAGCTCGACAACCCGGAGAACAAGGCGTTCGTCGCCGCGATCAAGGCGAAGTACGGGAGGGTCCCGTGCAGCGCCGAGCAGAACACGTATGCCCTCGCCAAGGTCATCCTGGCAGGGCTTGAGAAGACGGGCGGAAACGTCGAGTTTGACGACCTGTGGGAGGCCGTCCTGTCGTCCAAGCTGAACACGCCGGCGGGGTCAGTCTCATGGACTTCGGAGGGCGTCGCGATCACGCCCGCATACGTGTGTCAGGCGGAGTTGGTGAACGGCGTCTATCAGCTTTCGGCGCCGCTCTACACGGAGCCCAAACTCATCGACCCGACGCTCCCGAGCAGCCAGAAGAAGTAGTGGCGCGCGGGAGCCGCACAGGCCTGGAGGAGGATCTCCTCTGTCTGTGAAACGGCAGGCAAGCCGGGCGTCAGTCCGGCTTGCCCGTCTGTAGTCGCTTCACCCGGTCGGGTTCGCCCGTTGAGAGGGGAGGTCAGTCGTCGTGAGCATGTTCTTTACGAACCTCGTGAACGGCCTCGCGATGGGGATGGTGTATTTTCTCACCGCCGCAGGGATGTCGATCGTGATGGGCGTCATGGGGATCTCGAACCTCGCCCACGGGGCGCTGTACATGGTCTCCGCCTATGTGGGGTGGCAGGTGTTCAAGGGGTTCCACGGGCCGTTCACGCTCGCTGTCATCCTCGGGGGGCTCACCGGCGGGCTCCTGGGTCTCCTCATCGAACGGATCTTCCTCCGACGCCTTTACAAGCAGCCGAACGAACAGGTCCTCCTGACCTATGGCTTCGTCTACATCCTGACGAACCTCTGCCTCTGGATCTGGCAGGGGTGGGCGCGGATGCCGTTCACCGCGGCGGCGCTCAAGCCGATCACGATCGGCGGCTTGCGCTTCGCCTCCTCCCGACTGCTCCTGATCGCCTTGGGGGCCTTGTTCGCCGTGGCGCTGTGGTATCTCCAGGATCGGACACGCCTGGGGGCACGGGTCCGGGCCGGGATGGACGACAAGGAGATGGCTCAGGGGATGGGGGTGAACATGGAGATGGTCTCCATGCTCGTCTTCTTCATCGCTGCCTTCGTCGCCGGCCTGTCCGGGGTCCTCGGGGCCCAAGTGATGGGTATCAACACCGAGGCCGGGAGCACCATCCTCGTGCAAGCGCTGGTCGTCGTCATCGTCGGGGGGGTCGGCTCGATCCAGGGAGCGCTCCTGGGGGGTCTTCTGATCGGCCTCATCGACACGTTCGGCAAGGTCCTGTTCCCCCAGCTCGCGATGTTCACGATCTACCTTGCCATGGTCCTCATCCTTGTTGTCCGGCCGCGCGGGCTCTTGGGAAGGAGGGGCTAGATCATGACGAGCGCTGGCACGACGGGTTCGCACAAGGCGCCCTGGATCTGGCGCGCTCTGCCTCTCGTCCTCGCCGCAGCCGTCCTCGTGGCGATGCCTGGGCTCCTCCCCACGTTCATGCAGCGGATGATGTCGAAGTTCCTCATCTTCGCGATCTTCTCCATCAGCTACAACGTCGTTGCGGGCTACACCGGGCTCATCTCTCTCGGTCAGGCAGCGTACTTCGGAGTGGGTGGGTACGCAGCCGCGGTTCTGATGGTTCGCTACGGGATCGACTCCCTGTGGGTGACCGCGCTGGCGGGAGTGACCCTGGGGACGATCGCCGCGGCCGCCGTCGGCCCGATCGTGCTGCGCGTCTCGGGGATGTACTTCCTGATCCTGACCTTCGCCATCGGCCGCCTGGGGTACAGCCTGACCTGGAACCTGCCGTTCTTCAACGTGCCGGAGGGGATCCAGGGGATCGCCGGACTCCCGCGACCGAACCCCGGCATCCCCGGCTTCCAGTGGACGGAGCTCTCGTTCTACTTCTTCGTCCTCCTCGTCTTCGCCCTGGCCATGTTCCTCCAGTACCGGCTCTCGCGCTCGCCGTTCGGGCACTCGCTTCAAGGGATCCGCGAGGGGGAGATGCGGATGGAGGCCCTGGGCTACAACGTCTGGCTCCACAAGTACCTCGCTTTCGTGATTGGGGGAGCGTTCGCCGCTCTGGCCGGCGTCCTCTACGTGTTCATGAACCGGTTCATCGAACCCGCGGACCTGGATATCATGAGGTCCTTCTACCCGATGGCCATGGTGATCATTGGCGGCACGGCGACCCTGTGGGGGCCGGTGGTCGGCGCGGCGGCCATCGTCTTTGTCGAGTACTTCTCGAGCATCCTCGTCCCCCAGCGCTGGCCGCTCATCCTGGGTTCGCTCTTCATCCTCGCGATCATGTTCGCCCGCAAGGGGCTGGCGGTCTACGCGTCCGACTTCTGGTCCAAGGCGGGGGCCAAGCTATGGAAGCGCTGAAGCTTGATCAGGTCTCGAAGCGGTTTGGTGGCCTTCATGTTCTCGAGGACATCACCCTGTCCGTCGGGGAGGGCGAGCGGGTTGTCCTCATCGGGCCGAATGGGGCCGTGAAGACGACCACGTTCAACCTGATCAATGGGCAGCTCCCGGTCTCGTCGGGCCGGATCTTTCTCTTTGGGGAGGACGTGACGAAGCTTCCGGTCCACGCGCGCGCCCAGCGCGGGATCGCCCGTTCCTTCCAGATCTCGAGTGTTTACCCCAACCTCACCGTCCTCGACAACGCGATCCTCACCGCGCACGGCCTGCGGCAGTCGCGGTTCGGGGTCTTCCGGTCCGTCGACGCCTATCCCGAGCTGATGGAGAAGGTCCAGACGGCGCTCGACCACGCCGGCCTCTGGGAGGAGCGCCACGAGTTCGTGAAGAACCTCGCCTACGGGCAGCAGAGGCGCTTTGAGATCGCCCTGACCCTCGCTGCAGACCCTAAGCTCCTCCTCCTCGACGAGCCGAGCTGCGGCCTGACCCGAGGTGAGTGCGGGGACATGATCGAGGTCATCAACACCCTCCCCCGCGGGATCACGACGATCGTCGTCGCCCACGACATGGACGTCATCTTCGGCGTCGCGGAGCGGATCGTCGTCCTCTACTACGGCAAGCTCCTCGCGGACGGGGATCCGGCGACGATCCAAGCCGATCGGCGTGTGAGGGAGATCTACATGGGCGTCGAGGAGGGGACTGAGCGTGTTGGCGGTTTCTGAGATCCACACCTACTACGGGGACAGCTACATCCTCCAGGGCCTCTCCCTCACGGTCGAGGAGGGAACCGCGGTCGCCCTCCTTGGCCGCAACGGAATGGGGAAGACGACGACGATCCGCTCGATCATGGGCTTCACGCCGCCCCGGCGGGGAGAGATCCACTTTCGGGGGAAGGACGTGACCCACTGGGTCCCGTACCGACGGGCGCGCCTGGGGATGGCCCTCTGCCCTCAGGGGCGGAGAATCTTCCCCTCCTTGAGTGTGGAGGAGAACCTCACCATGGCCGCCCGGGGACGCGACCGCACCAAGGGGGAGCTGTGGGACCTTGGCCGGATCTACGAGCGTTACCCGGTCCTCAAGGACCGCGCCAGACTGAAGGGGACCTCCCTGAGTGGCGGGGAGCAGCAGATGCTCGCCGTCGGGCGCGGCCTGATGACGAACCCTGACCTGTTCGTGCTCGACGAGCCCTCGGAGGGACTCGCCCCGATGCTCGTCCGCGACATCGGGAAGATCATCGCCGAGCTGCGCGAGACCGGCCTCTCGATCCTCCTGGTTGAGCAGAACATCACGATGGCCCTCAACGTGGCGGACAGGATCTACGTGATCAGCTCCGGGAAGATCGTCTACGAGGGGGCTCCGTCGGAGCTTGCGGCGAACGAGACGGTGAAGAGGCAGTACTTGGGCGTCGCCGGCGGAAAGTAGAGGGGAGGAGTCGCGCTTGGAGAACCTGATCGATCGGGACCCGGCGAGTCTGGGCCTCCGCTCCCCCGAAGAGAAGGAGGCACTCTCCGTGGTCCTTCTGGCGCTGCGGGAGCGCCAGAAGGGGGATGTCGAGGGCTTCGTCGCGACGTTGGACGAGCGGGTCGTATACCACGATGTTCCCCTCCCTCCGGCGAAGGGGCGGGGGGAAACGAGGGCGCGGGCCGAGGCGTGGCATCGTGCGGTCCCGGACCTCCAGATCGCCGTGGAGCGGGTCGTCGTGCAGGGGGTGGCCGTGGCCGCCATGGGGCGGATCCGCGGGACCCTGCGCGGGGACCTGTTCGGGCGGCCGGGGACGGGGCAGTCATTCGATCTCCCCTTCGCGCAGCTGGCCCTTGTGTGGCGGGGGCGGATCGCCTACGTCCGCGACCACTGGGACTTCGCGACCCTGATGCGACAGGTCGGATGGGCCGGGGAGTAGCGCTGCGGCCCCGATTCGAAAGGAGGAAGACATGGGAAAGGCAACCTCGATGACGGCGGAGAACCTGATCTACAAGGACGTAGAGGAGCTGGGGGAGTTCGGCCCAGAGGAGAAGAAGGCCCTCGCGGTCGTCCTCGAAGAGCTGCGCGCCTGGGACCGGCATGACCTTCAGAAGCTCTACTCCCTCTGCGACAAGGACATCGTCTACCACGACATCACGCTGCCCCCGGCCAAGGGGCTGGAGGGGATGAAGGCGTTCGGCCGAAGGCTGGGTGAAGGCCTCCCCGGACTTCACCGTCTTCGTGGAGCAGTTCGTCGTTCAGGGGAACACGGTGGTCAATGTCGGCCGGATCTCCGGTACGATGACCGGGGAGTACTTCGGGGCGCCTGGGCCGGGGAAGCCGTTTGACTGCATGTACTGTCAGGTGGCGATCGTGGAGAACGGGAAGCTGAAGTACATCCGCGACCACTGGGACTCCTACACCATG
>JAPLGE010000001.1 GCA_026390315.1 Candidatus Bipolaricaulota bacterium | reverse complement strand
CCCTGGATTCTGTGGTGAAGTCGAAAGGGGAGGCGTGAGCGCGGCGGGGACATGAACCCGACGAGGTTCGCGATTGTGATTGCGACACGCCACCCGAAGAACCTTATGCTGCCTGGACAGCGAAGAGATGACTCCGACGACACCGGAACCAGGGACTACAAGACGCTCATCAAGGAGGCAGTCTGAGAATCCCCACTTGACTCACGGCGCGCTTTCAGAGATGTCCCCCCGAACTCCGTGTCCCCCGAACTCCCTCCATCGTGCCGGGCCGCGGGATCCGAACACCTACCGCACGGTCAGGCCCATGTAGTAAGGCCAGATGACGATTCCCACGATGCACTGCCACCAGACGAGCTTCGCGAACGCCATGGTGAACAGCCATCCGCCGAACCATACGACTCCCGCCAACCCCGTACCCAGTTGGATCGCGCGCTCTCCAGTCATGGTCCCTCCTTTGGGAACGGGACGGATTGTAGCTGGAACAAGCACGCCGGCGGAATCGCTCCGTCTTCCTGATCCTGCCGCTCCTCTAGAGTGTCTCGTTCCAGTTGGTCTGCGCCCGATCTCAGTGTCCGCTAGAGACCGTCTTCTTGGGGACGGGTTCTTCCTCTTGGTCGGGATTGGCCTCCGCCCTTCAAGGTGTGTAGACTGACGCGGCGTACCTGAAGCCGGGGTGCGCGGAGAGTCCGTCGCGAACGAGGACCTCAGTCGAGCCACGAGACGCGGTCGGCCGCGAGACGTGCAGGGGGTGGATGGAAGAGGTGGCACTCAGGCTGTCGGGTGTCTTTCCGCCGATTCCCACACCGTTCGGCGCGGGCGGTGCGGTCGACGCGCGCGCGCTTCTCGCGAATCTGCGGCACTGGAACCGCTTCGCCCTGCGTGGGTACGTGGTCCTTGGTACGAACGGTGAGGCGGCGCTTCTCGGTCTGGACGAGCGAGCGCACGTCCTGGAGGTGGCCCGTGACGGCATTCCCGACGACCGACTGCTCATCGCGGGGACGGGTTGCCAATCGACGCGCGAAACGATCGAATTGACGGCGCGGGCGTCGCGGCTGGGCGCCGACGCAGCCCTCGTCCTCACGCCGTCGTACTACCGCGCGCAGATGACGCGGGACGTCCTGCGGCGCCACTACCACGCCGTCGCCGATGCCGCAGAGATTCCGGTTCTGATCTACAACATGCCGGCCTGCACGGGAATCGACCTCGACGTCGAGACCATCGCGGCGATCGCGGCCCACTCGAACATCGTCGGGATTAAGGACTCGGGCGGAGACGTCACCAAGCTGGGCGCGATTCGGGAGCGCCTCGGCGAGGCGTTCGTGGTGCTCGCAGGATCCGGCGGTTTCTTCCTCCCGGCGCTCTCGGTCGGCGCCGCGGGAGGAGTCCTCGCCCTCGCCAACATCGCTCCGCGCGAGTGCCTAGAGATCCAGGAGCGCTTTCTCGCCGGAGACTGGGTGGGGGCGAGCGAGCTCCAGCTGCGGATGATTCCGCTCAACTCGGCCGTGACGAGCCGCTGGGGCGTGCCGGGGCTCAAGAAGGCGATGGACCTGCTCGGTCTCCACGGCGGCCCGGTTCGGCCGCCGCTTTTGGGACTGGCCGACGCTCACCTGGCCGAGCTCCGTCAGGTTCTCGAGAAGGCGGGCCTCGCGGAGCGGCCCGGAGAGGAGGGCAGACACCATGAGAGGGCAT
>JAPLGE010000018.1 GCA_026390315.1 Candidatus Bipolaricaulota bacterium | reverse complement strand
GCGGAAGACCGAGAGCTCGGCAGCCGTCATCCCCTCACGACGGTTCACCAAACCTCCACGCCACGTTCACGCCCGGTTGACAAGGAAGACGTAGCCTTGTAGCGTACGAGAGCAAATGAGGTGGACCTTCGAATCGCGAGTCGGGTCTGCACCGAGAGCAGGACGAGGACGGGGCTCCGCAAGGGGCCTCGTCCTTTCGTCGGGACCACGTGAAGGGGGTGGAATGGCTCGCGTCGTTCTCGCGGCCGTGGGGCTTCTGGCGCTCGCCTCCCTGCTCTCGGGATGTTTCTCCTCCAACGTTCCGCCCGCGGCGACGTTCACGCGCAGTCCCTCGGCCGGAGGCGCGCCGCTCAGCGTCTTCTTCGACGCGAGTGGGTCGCTGGACACGGACGGGACGATCACGGAGTACGCGTGGGATTTCGGCGACGGGACGTCCGCAGACGGGGTCTCCGTCACCCACACCTACGCTCTCCCGGGCACCTTCGCTGCGGAGCTCACCGTGACCGACGACCGAGGTGCGTCCGGGACGGCGACGAAGATGGTCACCGTCTCCGACGGCGGGGTGATCTCGGTCGGGACGAAGGTCGGGGACAAGGCGCCTGACTTCACCCTGCAGAGCCTCGACGAGCAAACCGTCTCTCTATCACAGTTCCGAGGCTTCGTCGTCCTCCTCGACTTCTGGGCGAGCTCGTGCGGCCCCTGTCGCTCGACGTTGCCCTACCTCGAGACGCTGCGCGCGCGCTACGCCGGGGAGGGACTTGTCCTCGTGAGCGTAAGCGTTGACGAGAACGTCGAGGACGTGAGGTCCTTCCTGGAAGAGGGCGGCTACTCGCAGATCGTCGCCCTTTGGCAGTCGAACGAGGCGGCCGAGGCTGTGAAGCAGCGCTACGGGGTATCGGAGGTCCCGCGGACGTTCGTCATCGACCGCCAGGGACTCATCCGCTGGGTCGGGCAACCGATCGTCCTACGAGACCGCGACATCGAGCCCTGGCTTTGAGGTCGGGTCCCTCCGAGAACGCCGTCGTCCCAGGACTCAGGGAAGCACGCGGAGCCTCAAGCCGCTTCCTCCATCTTCCGCGTGTACTTGCCGCTCCGCGCGGCGCTGTTGCACTTCGCGCGATGGTGGAAGACCTTCTGCGCCTTGGTGACGTTCCGCGCCTCTCCCCGCCAGGCGTCGAGAACGGGATCCTGCAGGGCCCGCCCGTAGGAGAAGCTGAGCTCCCAAGGATGGGGACCTAGCAGGTTCATCGCGTTCAGGTGCTCGGTCGCTTGAACCGGAGTCTGTCCTCCCGAGAGGAAGACGATCCCCGGAACGGCCGCCGGAACCGCGCGCCGAAGCGTACGCACGGTTGCCTCCGCGACTCTCTCGACGCTCGCTTGTCTGGAACAGGCCTTCCCCGAGATCACCATGTTCGGCTTGAGAAGGATCCCTTCAAGGAGCACGCGCTGCTCCGCCAGTTCGAAGAAGACGTGTCGAAGCATCTCGGCGGTCACCTCTTCGCAGCGCGCGAGGTCGTGCTCGCCGTCCATCAGCACCTCTGGCTCTACGATCGGGACGAGGTCTGCGTCTTGGCACAGAGCGGCGTAGCGAGCGAGAGCATGGGCGTTCTCGAGAAGGCCGACGCGAGTCGGAATCCCGGACCCGATCGTGATGACCGCTCTCCACTTGGCGAAGCGGGCGCCCAGGTCACGATACTCGACCAGCCGCTCGCGCAGGCCATCCAGGCCCTCGGTAACCTTCTCGCCGGGGAAGCCGGCGAGCTCCTTGGTCCCCTCGTCGACCTTGATCCCGGGCAGGATCCCCTTCTCCCCCAGGACCTTAGGAAAAGGAACGCCCGCCTCTGTCGCCTGACGGATCGTCTCGTCGAACAGGATGACCCCGCCGATGAACGCCTCGATCCCGCGCGTGGTGAAGAGGACCTCGCGATAGGCGCGGCGGCTCTCCTGGCTCGAGGCGACGTTCACGTGTTCGAAGCGCTTCTTGATCGTCCCAAGACTCTCGTCGGCCGCGAGAATCCCCTTGCCCGGCGAGACGAGCGATCGCGCACAAGAGGCCAGTGCTTGTTCGTCCATGCGTCGAGTCCCTCCTTCGCAGAGTGCGGTGCGCGCTAGCCCACGCACACCCCGATCTTAGCCGACGCGCATCTCTGGGAGAAGCGGATCGCTGGGAGAGAGCCGGAGCAGGCCCGGTCCGCTCTCGCGGATCCCGGGTTCGAGAAACGATCCCCTTAGCGAGCCGCCGTTCTCTCCCAGAGAAAGAGCCGGGAGATGGGAGCCTCGCGGGCGAGCGCGGTGGCCTTGTCCGCATCGCTTTCGCGGAAGGTCTTCCAGACCTCGGCGCGAAGCTCAACGACTAGCCGTCGGCCTCCGGCATCCGTGAACGTTACCCTGGGGCGGTTGGCTTCCGTAACGCGCAGGTTTCCCTTGCCGACGGTGCAGCCGCTGCCGACCTGAATCCCGTCCGCGAGACACGAGAGCGGAGGGGTCGTCCCGGCCTCGCATTCCGCCGCAAGCCCGAAGTAGCCGGGGCTCTCCAGCAAGTCAAGAGCGAGAAGACCCATCCGAATCCCTGCGACGAGGAATGGGCCTTCGTGTCCGTGCAGCAGGGTTCCTCGCTCGATCAGGTCGTCCAGGTCGGCGGTTTTGGGGTCGATGCGCAAGGGCTTCAACGGGTCACCTCCCCCGACATTCTACCCCCGGCGACGACCGCCGCTCGCGAAAGCACGCGAACCGCTGGCTCCTCGGGCGCCGCTCGGACCAGCCGTCGATCGACCTGCCTTGCCCAGGGCTTGGACCGGGGTATAGTTACTCGACTATGGAACCCTTCTCTTGCGCCAAACCGTTCATCGCCATGATCCACCTCCCTCCCCTGCCCGGAAGCCCGCGCTACAACCGCGAGAAGATGTCCTCGATCATCGACGCTGCCCTGAGCGACCTCGCGGCCCTCGAGGAAGGCGGCGCCGACGCCGCCCTCGTCGAGAACCTCGGGGACGCTCCGTTCGCCAAGCTCGCGCCCAAGGAGACCATCACGGCGATGACGGTGATCGTCCAGGAGATCACACGGAAGGCGCACCTCCCGATCGGGGTGAACGTGCTGCGAAACGACGGAGCGGCGTCGATCGCCATCGCCGCGGCCACGGGCGGAGCGTTCATCCGCGTGAACGTCTTCTGTGGGGTCGCGTTCACGGACCAAGGGATCATCGAAGGCGAGGCCCGCACGCTGCTCGAGCTGCGGAAGCAACTCGGCTCTTCGCTCTCCATCCTCGCGGACATCCACGTCAAACACGCGGCGCACCCCCGGTCGGTGGAGGAGGCGGCCCTCGACGCGGTGCGAGACGGCCCCGACGCCCTGATCGTCACAGGGATCGCGACCGGCAAGCGGACCTCGCCGGAAGACCTCGCGTCGGTGAAGCACGTGTCGCCACTGCCCGTCCTCGTGGGGAGCGGCGTTCGAATCGACAATCTCTCCACCTACTCCGACGCGGACGGGTTCATCGTCGGCAGCTCCCTGAAGAGAGACGGAAAGCTCGACGCGCCGGTCGACCCCAAACGGGTCCGCGCGCTCGCCAAGGCGATCGCCGGGCTGCGACACTCCGAGTGACCCGAATCGTCGTCCTGGGAGACCTGAACCTCGACGTGCGGGCGGAGCTCCCCCAGGACCTTCCGTGGGGTGGCGAGGCACGGACGGCCGTGCGGGCCGTCCCGGGTGGCTCGGCCGGCAACTTCGCGCGAGCGGCGCGGGACGAGGGAGCGGAGGTCCTCTTCGTCGGCTGCGTCGGACAGGACGCGGCCGGTGACCTCCTCCTCCAGTCGCTGCGGGCGCAGGGGATCAAGGCGCACGTCCGGCGCGTCGCGAACCCCACCGGAACGATCGTCTCCTTGTGGAAAGGCAGGGAACGGACCATGCTCTGCTCCCGCGGGGCGAACGACGGCCTCGACGCGTCCTGGATCGAGGAGAGCTTCTTTCGAGAGGCGAATCACCTCCACCTCTCCGGCTACGCCTTCCTCTCCTCGTCGCAGCAAGGCGCCGCCCGGCGGGCGATTGCGATGGCCCACTCAAGAGAGCTCACGATCTCTGTCGACCCTCCTCCGGGGAACCTCATCCGCCGCTTCGGGGTCGCGGCCTTCCTAAGGGAGATCGAGACGGTCGACTGGGTCTTCCCGAACCTCGACGAGGGCGAAGCCCTTTCCGGAACCGCCGGGCCGGAGCCGATCGTCGAGCGCCTCGCGGCACGCTTCGCAGTCGGGGCGCTTACGTTGGGAAAGGACGGCTCCCTGGCTTGGAGCCACGAAGAGCGTGCGCAGGCGACGGTCGAACCGCTGGATCTGGTCGACACGACCGGCGCGGGAGATGCCTTCGCGGCCGGGTTCGTCGTCGCCTTCCTCGCTGGCGCTGCGCTTCCCGAAGCCAATCGCCGGGGGAGTGAGGCCGCAGCAAGGCACCTTGGGGGATGACAGATCCTAACAGGCCCGAGGAATCGGTCTAGGATGTTCCGCCGAGCCTCAGACTTGATAGACTCCGGTCGCGAGAGTCCGGAGCAGGGAACGGAGCAGATGCCCAAGTTCACGAGGAATCGAGCCAAGAAGGTCGGCCTCTCACCCGGCACCCTGGCGCACGCGGAAGAGGTGAAGACCGAGCCAACCCGGGTCTCCCTCATGGCCTACGACGAGACCACCTGTCAGGAGAGGGAGCTCGCTGGCGTTCAAGACGCTTTTCCTCTCAAGGGCGGGTCGACCGTGACCTGGATCGACATCGACGGCCTCCGGAGCATCTCGACCATCGAGGCCCTGGGAGAGCACTTTGGATTTCACCCCCTGGTCCTCGAGGACGTCGTCACGACCGGCCAGAGGCCCAAGATGGAGGACCACGAGAACCACCTCTACGTTGTGCTACGGATGGTTCGCTGCAAGGGCTCCACGGGCGAGATCGACGACGAGCAGTTGAGCCTCTTCCTCGGGCCGGACTGGGTGGTCTCCATCCAGGAGAGAGAAGGAGACGTCTTCGACCCGGTGAGGGAACGCATCCGCAGCGGCAAGGGGCGGATCCGCAAAATGGGAGCGGGCTACCTCGCCTACGCCCTCATCGACGCGGTCGTCGACCACTACTTCGTCGTCCTCGAGAGACTGGGAGACCGCGTGGACGCCCTGGCAGAGAGGCTCGTCACCGAGCCGGGGCCGGAGGCCCTGCGCGAGCTGCAGACCCTCAGGCATGAACTTCTCTTCCTGCGCAAGTGGGTCTGGCCCCTGCGAGACGTGATCAGCCGTCTCGAGCGGAGCGATTCCCCGCTGTTCAGCGACCCAACGCGCATCTACCTGCGCGACGTCTACGACCACGCGATCCAAGTGATGGACACCGTCGAGACCTACCGCGACATGGTCTCGGGGATGTTCGAGATCTACCTCTCCAGCCTCAGCAACCGCATGAACGAGATCATGAAGGTGCTCACCATCATCACGACCGTCTTCATCCCTCTTTCGTTCGTCGCCGGCCTCTACGGTATGAACTTCCAGTACATGCCCGAGATCGCGTGGCGCTACGGGTACTTCGCGATCCTGGGGTTGATGGCGGTCATGGCCGGCGGGATGGTCCTCTACTTCAAGAGGAAACGGTGGATGTGAGGCCGCCCGCGCCGTAGGGTGGGACGTCTCCCTTCCCGTCCTCTTGCCCTCTCTCAGGCCGTCTTGAGCGGCGACGTGCAGTTCGGGCAGCGCGTCGCGCCGATCGGTATCTGCGTCTTGCAGAAGGGGCACCCCTCCGTCGTCGGCGCGGTCGCGACCTTCGGCTTGCGCGATCGCATCACGGCCCGCGCGAGGAGGAACATGACGAAGGCCACGATAAGAAAGCTGATCACGGCGTTGATGAACGAACCGTAGTAGAGTGCCGCGGCTCCGGCATGGCGAGCGTCGGCGGCCGAGGCGAAGGTCTGGCCGGAGAGGTTGACGTACAGATTCGCGAAATCAACGTTTCCAATGGCCTTTCCAAGGAGCGGCATGATCACGTCGTCGAGGAACGACTTGACGAGCACGCCGAACGCGGCCCCCATGATGAAGGCGATCGCGATCTCGACGAGATTCCCCTTGGTGATGAAGTCGCGGAACTCCTTCCACATCTCGCCCACCTCCTCTTTAAGGTGCAAGAGCCCTTCATTATAGTCCGATCCTCCGTCCGGAGAAGGCCGCCAAGCCCCGTGTGAAGCCGCTTTGGCCCTGCGCTCCGGGCGAGTCGTCTCTCCCGCCGCTAGGTTCCCGGGGCGCGGCTCTTCTCCCGAAGAAGCGCGCGAAGCTCGGGAAGGGCGGCTTCGGCCGCCTCTTCCCCAGCTCGGATCCCGTCGGCCGCCCGCAAATAGCTTGCGGTCGTGAGAGAGAGGTTCGGGCGGATGAGAAGGTCGGCCGGCCACAGCGTGAGCTTCAGGCGGAGGATCTCCTGAAGCAGGATGGAGACCGACTGGTTGATGACGCTATACACCCCGGGAAGCGGGCGTTCCGCCTCAGGACGCTCCCGAAAGAGGTCGTCCAGGAGCTCGGTCAGACTCGCGGGAACCCACGCCTGGTGCGTCAGGCCCTCGTGCAGGTGCTGGCCGATTCTCTCCCAGACCCCGTGCCCGTGCGGCGTCGCCGGCTGGGGGGCGGGAACGATGTCCACCGCGATCACGACGTCCGCGCCGAGCTCGCGCGCGACTCGGACAGGAAGTGGCTCCACCAGCCCTCCATCCACGAACAGGCGACCGCCCAGGCGCACCGGATGGAAGATCCCGGGAATGGAGGCCGAC
>JAPLGE010000069.1 GCA_026390315.1 Candidatus Bipolaricaulota bacterium | reverse complement strand
GGGAAGCGCGATCTCGACGAGACCCCGCCGCCTGGCGCTTGCGGCGAGCTCGAGGATCTTCCCGCCCAGGCGGTAGTCCCCGGTGCGCACGTCCTCCTCGAGGAGACCGAAGGTCTTGAGGGCGGAGACGTAGCGGTAGGCTGTGCTCTTGGGGAGCTCAACGCCGTGCGCGATCGCGGAGACGCTCATCACCGGACGCCCGTCCGCGAAGAGGGAGAGGATCCTGACGCACTTCTCGAGCGTGTTCAGAGGGCCTCCTCGCGCGCCGCTGTGGGTCGGCCGAGTGGGGCGCACGGCCCGGGCCGCGCGCCCCGCTTTCATTCCTCCTACCTCTTCTGGTCCGCGATCCCCATGGCGAGCAGTCCGCCCGCCTTGACCATGCGGATGTCGCGCTCGGAGAGGTCGTGACGGACCGGGATCGTCGTCCCCTTGGTCTTGTTCCGCAGAAGGAGCGTCCCCTTCAGGTTCGAGACGTCGATCTCAAGGGAGTCGCCCTGGTCGATCCCCGTCGTGTCGCACACGAACGGGACGATGCCGACGTTGATCAGATTCGCCCGGTGGATGCGGGCGTAGCTCTTGGCGAAGACCGCCTTGATCCCGAGCTGCCAGGGAGCAAGAGCCGCGTGCTCGCGCGACGAGCCCTGGCCGTAGTTGTCGCCCGCGACGAGGAATCCTCCTCCCTTCTCCGCCGCGCGAGCGGCGAAGGTCTTGTCCTCGTAGTGGAAGGTGAACTTCGCGATCTCGGGGAGGTTCGAGCGCAGGTGCTGGGTGAGCGGGCCGGCCGGGACGATGGCGTCCGTCGAGATGCCGTCCCCAACCTTCAGCAGCACCTCACCCTTGAGCACCGGCGGGAGCGGGCGCGGCGCCGCTATCTTGGCGATGTTCGGCGCACGGCGGATCTCGACCGACTTCCCCTTGGGCTCGAGGATCATCGTGTCGTCGACGATCAGCTTCGTCACGCGCACGACGACCGGCGGGAGCCTCCGCGGGTCGGCGATCTTCCCCTCGAGGGCGGAAGCCGCCGCCACTTCGGGGCTCGTGAGGGCGAGCTTCCCGAGCTCGTTCCCGCCGCGGCCTTTCCAGTTGCGGTTCACGGTGCGAAGCGAGAGAGAGTTCGTGCCCGGGACAAAGCCGATCCCGATGCAGGCGTTGCAGCCTGGCTCGATCATGCGGACGCCCGCCTCGGTCAGAGCGAGGAAGCTTCCGTCCTTGACGAGCATCTCCCACGCCTGGCGCGACCCCGGCGACACGATCACGTCGATGTCCGGCGAGACGTGCTTCCCTTTGAGCATCTCGGCCGTGACCCGGATATCGCGGTAGCCGCCGTTCGTGCACGAGCCGATGAAGACCTGGTCGACCTTCGTCCCCGCGACCTCGGTCACCGGCTTGACGTTGTCCGGGCTCCCCGGCATGGCAACGAGCGGGACGAGCGTCGAGAGGTCGATCTCGAGGGTCTGGTCGTAGGTCGCGCCCTTGTCCGGGCCAAACTCGACCCAGTCCTTCGCTCTATTCTGCATCTCGAAGAAGCGCTTGGTCACGAGGTCCGAAGGGAAGACGGAGGAGGTGGCGCCGGTCTCGGTGCACATGTTCGTGATCGTCGCGCGCTCGGGTACCGAGAGGGTCTTCACGCCCAGACCGGAGAACTCGAGGAAGTAGCCGACCCCGCCCTTGACCGTGATCCGCCGCAGGATTTCCAGAGCGACGTCCTTGGCCGTCACGCCCCAGGGGAGCTTCCCTTTGAGCACGACCTGCATCACCTTGGGAACGGCGACGTAGAAGAGGCCTCCGCTCATGGCCACGGCGACGTCCGCTCCGCCGGCCCCGATCCCAAGCATCCCGATCCCGCCGGCCGTGGGGGTGTGGGAGTCCGATCCGAGGAGCGTCTTTCCGGGCACGCCGAACCGCTCGTAGTGCACCTGGTGGCAGACGCCGTTTCCGTTCTTCGAGAACTTCGCCCCGTAGTGGGAGGCGATCGTCTGGAGGAAGATGTGGTCGTCCGTCGACTCGCCCTTGAACCCGAGCGACGTGTGGTCGCTGTAGGAGACGACCACCTCCGCCTTCACCTTGTCGAGACCCAGCGACTCGAACTCAAGCCACGCCATCGTCCCGGTCGAGTCCTGCGTCAAGCACTGGTCGATCTTGATGCCGACTTCGGTCCCCTTCTCAAGCCGCCCCTCGCGAATGTGCTCGGCGAGGATCTTCTCCGTCATCGTCTTCGGCACGGACACCACCTCTCCTAGACGCCACAGCGCCGTTCTTTTCGATGCGACGGCCCCAGCGGAGCCTCCGCGGTCCGGTCAGCCTTCCCGGAATATGAGACTGACTTCTCAATCTGCGACTCTCATCCTAGCGCACCTCTTCGAGGGTGTCAAGAGCATACGGACGTGCGAGCGAGCGGCATCGTCCGAACGCCCGGCGACGGCTTCGCTTCGCAGGGTCTCGCGAGGCCTCTCGCCCGTGGCCCACGGGCGAGGTCAGAGGAGGAGCCCAGCCGCGGTCCGCCCGGACCGCACCGCCCCTTCGAGCGTCGACGGCCAGCCGGTCGTCGTCGCGTCTCCGGCGAGGACGAGCCCGCGAATCGGGGTGAGCGGAGACAGCCGATCCCTCTCGCTTCCCGGCCCGGGGACCCAGGTCGCGCGCGGATGCTTCACCACGAGCGCGTCGAGGCGCTTCGCGCCCTCCCCCTCGGGAAAGGCGCGGCGCAGCTCCGGAAGGAGCGCCACCTCGATCTCGGCCGGGGAGAGGGAGAGCCACTCCTCCGCCGCGCTCTGCGAGAGGACGAGGTGCGTCGCGCCCGTCTGGTTGTGGAGCCGCGAGACGTCGAAGACCGCTTGGAGGCGGGAGTCGACGCACACGGTGAACGGGTCTTCGAGCACCGGCCGGTCAAACCACAGGTGGACGTTCACGATGGGCGCCCACCGCAGCCGGCCGAGCCCGGCGAGGTACGCGTCGCCCACGGCCTCGCGGGGAAGGAGCCGTCCCAGGTCGAAGGGAGGGACCGCCGCGACGACCGCGTCGCTCTCCAGGACCTCGCCGGTCGCAAGCCGCACGCCGCGCACGGCGCCGCCGTTCGCGAGGATCGCGTCGACCCGCGCGCCGAGGCGCACCGCTCCGCCCCGCGCGGCAAGGTAGAGGACGATCGCCGAAAAGACGCGGGACAGGGGCCGCGTGAAGAAGCCAAGGTCTGCGCCGTGGGGCCTCGAGAAGGCGTCACGGAAGACCTTGGCCGCGAGGTCGAGCCGCGCCGTGTTCGCGTGGGCGTTCAGCGTGGCGACGGAGATCGGATCCCACAGCCTCTCGATCGCCGCGCGCGACTCGCCTCGCCGCTCGAGCCAGTCGCGGAACGTCTCCTCTTGACTCGATCCTCCCAAGAGAAGCCGGGCCGCCGTCCCCACGGCCCGCCACCGCTCCCGGACATGGAGTAGGTTGTAGCCAAGGAGGCCCGGGAGAAGGTGGAGCGGCCCGGGAAGGGGACTCGAGCGGAGGACCGTCCGACGCGATCCGCTCCGCATCGGAACACGGAGCCTCGGCTGGAACGCGACGCTCTCCTCAACTCCAAGCTGCGCGAGAAGCGCCACGACCTCCGTGCAGCAGCGCAAGAGGACGTGCTCGCCGGTGTCTACCTCCTCCCCGCGTCTCTCAAACGAGAACGATGCCGCCCTCCCTCCCAGGCGAGCCGACCGCTCGAGCAGGAGGACGCGGATCCCTCGCTCGGCGAGAGAGGCGGCAGCGCTCGTCCCCGCGGCTCCGCCGCCGACAACGATCGCCTCTCTCATCGGAAGGTCGCGCGGAGGTAGGTTCGGACGAAGAGCCAGAGCTTCTCCCCGCCCGTGAGGCAGATCCGCGGGCCGAACACGTCGTAGCCGCGGGCGTCGATCCGATCGAGGAGGCGGGAGTAGATCGCGCCAAGAAGGGCCAGGCAGCCGCGCGCGTGGCGGGGGAGGCGCGACGCGAGGTCCGAAGCCTTCTTCAGGGCCTCACGCGCCCGCTCGGCTTCGAAGGCAAGGAGCGCGCGGGTCCCCCCTTCGATCACCCCGCAAGAGAGCGCCTCCTCGGTCACGTCGAACCGTACCAGGTCTTCCCGGGGAAGGTAGATCCGGCCGCGCTCCGCATCCTCCTTCACGTCGCGGAGGACGTTCACGAGCTGCATTCCCACCCCAAGCTCCACCGCCGCGGCCCGAGCCTGGGGCGTGACCCGGGCGCCGCCTCGCCTCCACGCGAGGACGGGAAGGATCGCGAGGCCCGCGGCCGAAGCCACAAGCTCGGCGTAGCGCCGGAGTTCGGCGTACGTCGCGACGCGCGTGGCCCGAAGGTCCATCTCGACGCCCGCGACCACGTCCGCGAGGTCCTGCGGATCCACGGAGAATCGCGCGATCGCGTCCGCCAAGGCGAGGTCTCTCTCACCGGACGGCGCTCCGGAGGCGGCTTGCGCGAGGCGGCCCCGCAGCTCGGCGAGCCCGGCCTTCTTCGTCTCGAGTGGGGTCTCTCCGTCGGCGATGTCGTCGGCCTCGCGGCAGAAGGCGTACACGGCACAGACCGCGAGTCGCTTCCGCCGCGGCAGGGTCGCAAACCCAAGGTAGAAGTTCCTCGCCTCCCGCCGCGTCAGTCGCGCGCAGGCCCGATAGCTCGCCCTCAGCGCTCGATCCATCGCTCCCAATCCCGCAAGACGAGCGTCTTCGCGAAGAGGCCGAGCTTCTCGCCGCCTGAGAGGACGGGCCTCCTCTTGAGCGGATCCCACCGTTGCTCCTCGAGCTTCTCCAGGATGGCGAGGCCCCCTCGCGAGAAGAGGGCGAGGTCGACCCAGAGACGGCCGCGCACGCGATCGAGTAGGGGAAGGCCTTTACGGAAGTAGTCCCTCGTCCGCTCGACGAGGGACTCGATCAACCCCCGGAGCTCGTCCGTCGCCGTCGCGGCGAGAAGATCCGCCTCCGACACGCCCCACGCCGCGCGGTCGTCCTCGGGGAGGTAGATCCGCCCCGCCGAGTGGTCGCGCCGGAGGTCCTGCCAGAAGTTCGTGAGCTGAAGCGCCGTGCAGGTTGCGTCCGATAGGGCGAGCCTCTCCTCGTCACGGTAACCGAAGAGGTGAAGGAACAGGCGCCCCACGGGGTTCGCCGAATGGTCGCAGTAGTCGAGGAGCTCGGCAAAAGTCGCGTAGCGGCGCTTCGTTTGGTCGATGCGGTTCGCCTCGATGAGCTTCCGGAAGGGCTCCTCGGGGAGCGCGAACGTCTCGATCGTCCGTTCCAGGGCAACGAGCACCGGGTGCCGCGCCGCGCCCCGATAGGCGGCGCCAAGCTCCGCCTCGAAGCGGTCGAGGAGCTCCACGCGGTCCCCGGCCGCCTCGTCGCCGAGGTCGTCCACCGTCCGGCAGTAGGCGTAGAGCGCCGCGACGTGGACCCTCATCCGGCGAGGGGTGAGCCACGAGACGACCGCGAAGTTCTCGTAGTGCGTCCGGGCGAGCCGAAGGCACAGGTCCGCCGCCTCGGCGACCGTCGGCCGGCGGTCCGGCGGCTTGATCACGGCGGCGAGGTGCGCCTCTACCATCCCTGAACCTGAACGACGACCTCCCGCTCGCGCGGACGGTCGAGCTCGACGAGGAAGATCCGCTGCCACTTCCCGAGCAGGAGCGCCCCCTCCGAGACGGGGATCCACTCGCTCGTCCCCAGAACCAGGTGCTGACAGTGCGCGTGGCCGTTCGGGCACTCGTCCTCGGTCATGTTCGCGGTCCGGATGGTGAAGTCGTTGTGCTGGTAGTCGCCCTCGCGGGGGACGGTCCGCTCGAGGAAGTGCGTCATGTCGTGAAGGAGGAGCGGCTCGTGTTCGTTGATCACGATCGCCGCCGTCGTGTGCCGGGAGAAGACGAAGACCGAGCCTTCGCGGATGGCGGAGCGTCCGAGGATTCGTTCCACCTCGCCGGTGATGTCGATGAACTCGGCTGCCCTCGTCGCCGTCCTGCGGACGACCTCTCGATGGATCTGGACCGCCGGCTCCTCCTCGGCGCGCGGTCGCGTCGCCGCCGTCGAGCGGAGGCGCGGAGCGCCCTCCCGTTCTTCTCTTCTCTTCACCTCCCGCCCCCTTTCTCAAGTCGTTCGACCACGGCGTCGATCAGGTCGTCGGGCGTCGACGCCCCCGCCGTCACTCCGAACCGTTTCGCGTGCGAGAACCACGCCTCGTCAATCTCCGACGCTGACTCGATGTGGTACGTCGGCCTCCCCGTGGCACGGCACGTCTCCGCCAGCTTCCGCGTGTTGGCCGAGGACCGACTCCCGACCACGACCATGACGTCGACGTCTCCGGCCAGCTCGCGGGCGGCCTGATAGCGACGGCCGGTCTCCGGGCACGTCGTGTCGACGATGCGGATCTCCGGCACGCGCACGGTGTAGCGCTTGGTCAAGGCCTGGACGAACTCGGCGAACAGCGCCGGGTGCTTGGTCGTCTGGGCGATGATCGCGATCCCCTTCGCATTCGTGGGGATGGGAACGTCGACCTCCGGAGCGTGCGTCGCCAAGCCCTGGCCCCGCGTCCAGGAGAGGATCCCCCGCACTTCCGGGTGCTCTGCTTCGCCGTAGAGGACGACGAAGAAACCCTCTTCGACGAGCTTGGCCGCCGCTTCCTGCGCCCGCCGCACGATCGGGCAAGTCGTGTCGATCAGGCGGAGCCCCCGTCGCTTGCTCTCCTCGTATACCTCCTCCCCCGCGCCGTGCGCCGTGATGGCGACGGCGCCCCCCGCCGGGACGTCGTCGAGAGTCCGAACCAGCCGGCCTCCCTTCTTCGCTAGGCCGTCGACGACGTGCGTGTTGTGGACGATCGCCCCCAGGGTCGCCAGGTCCCCCGACTTCTCGAGCTCCGTCTCGATCATCGTCACGGCACGCCGGACGCCGAAGCAGAACCCGAGGACGTTCGCCTTCACGACCTTCACGCGACCTCCCCGGCGGCCTTGCGATAGCGTCCGAGAGCCAAGAGCGGGAAGACGTCTCGGTAGAGGTGGTAGTTGATCATGAAGTCGATCGGGAACCCCGTCCCCGTGAACTCGGGCTCGTCCCAGCTCCCGTCGGCCTTCTGGCGTGAGACGAGGAACTCGGCCCCACGCTGCGCGGCCGGGTGCCTTCCCTCGCCGGCCGCGATCAGACCCATGAGGGCCCAGGCCGTCTGCGAGGGAGTGGAGGGTCCGCGACCCCTGGAGAGCGGATCCACGCCCTCCACGCGCTCCCCCCATCCGCCGTCGGCGTTCTGATGATCCAGGAGCCAGCCGACCGCTCGGCGGACCGCGGGAGCCTCCGCCGGCACGCCCGCAGCTTCCAGGGCGGGGAGGACCGCTCCGATCCCGTACGTGAGGTTCACCCCCCACCGTCCGAACCACGCCCCGTCGGCCTCCTGCTCTCCCTCGAGGTAACGGAGGGCGCGATCGAGCCGTCGGGTGCCGGGGCGGAGGAAGCCGAGTCGCCCCAAGACCTCAACGATGTGCGCCGTGACGTCCGCCGAGGGCGGGTCGATCATCTCCCCGAAGTCGGCGAACGGGATCTCCCGCAACCAGGACTGCGTGTTGTTGCGGTCGAAGGCCCCCCAACCGCCGTTTCGGCTCTGCATGGCCAGGAGCCAATCGGCGGCCCGCTCGATCGCCTCGCGCTTCCGCACCGGGTCGAGCTTGGCTCCGGAGAGGGCAGCGACCACGATCGCCGCGTCGTCGGTGTCCGGGTAGAGGTCGTTCGAGAACTCAAACGCCCATCCTCCGGGGCGCCCCGACGAGCGGACCTGCCAGTCTCCGCCGGAGAGGATCTGCTCGTCGAGGAGCCATTCGCCGGCCCGGACGAGCGCCGGGTGGTCTTCCGCCAAGCCGGCCTCCTCCAGAGCGAGCATGGCGAGCCCCGTGTCCCAGACCGGGGAGAGGCAGGACTGGAGCCGGAAGGACTCCTCTTCCTCGATCGCGAAGCCCTTCGGCCCGGTGAAGCCAGCCAGGCCGCGGCGGATCACGGGGTGCTCCGAGGGGTAGCCGAGCGCGTGAAGCGCGATGAGCGAGTAGACCCAGGGTGGCTGGATCCCGCCCCAGGAGCCGTCCTCCTCTTGATGCGCCACGATCCACCGTTCCGCCGCGCGGATCGCTCGCCGCCGGAAGGGCTTCACCGGGAGGCGCTCGGTAGCGCGCAAGGCCCGGTCCGCCGCGAGGAAGAGCGTCGCCCAGGCGGAGCGGTGCGACCGGGGAAGCGCAAGCTCCGCCCTCTCCCTTCCGCGGACGAAGAGCTCGTCGACGTGCGCGAAGCGCGGGAGGGGGAAGACCGGCCGAAGCGTGCGGATGATCGTCATCGGAACGATCGTCCCGCGGGCCCAGCAGGCGAAGGAGTAGATGCTGAGGGGGGACCAACCCGGAAGGAGGACGAGCTCCGGCGGAAGGACCGGCGTTCCCCGCCAGTCCCACTCGCCGAGCAGGGCGAGCCAGATCTTCGTGAAGACCCGCGCCTCCTCGATCCCGCCCAAAGAAAGGATCGCCTCGCAGGCGCGCGTCATCGCGGGCGCGTCGGCGGAGGTCCCCGCCATCTTGAGCGCGAGATAGGCCTCGATCGTGGTCGAGAGATTCCCCGGCCCGTCGTACCAGTTCGCCCAGGTCCCGTCGGACCGCTGCTTCGAGAGAAGATAGCGCGCGATCTTCTCCCACTCGCCGGCGTCGCCGGCGCCCAGGATGTGCGTCAAGAAGAGGTGCTCCGCCGTGATCGTGACGTTCGATTCGAGCTCCCCCCACCAATAGCCTTCGTCGCCTTGAACCGCGAGGAGGTGCGAGACGGCTCGATCCACCGCGAGGTCGATGGCCTCGCTCGACGCACGGAGTCTCGGCGCGACGTCCTGCCCGGCCCTAGCCGTCATGGGAGCCCACCTTCGCGCGCACGGCGCGGATCACGGCTTCCGCGAGGCCCGCCTCCAGCACCGCGCGGTCGACCGGTTCTCCGTCGACATACACCGTCCCGCTGTGGGGCCCACCCACGAGGGCGACGTCCGCCTCCCCGGCCTCGCCCAGGCCGTTCACCACGCACCCCATCAGGGCCACGGTGAGCGGCTGGATCACGTCGACGAGCGCCTCCTCGACCTCTCGGGCGATCCTCACGAGGTCTACCTCGGTCCGGCCGCACGTCGGGCAGACCCGGTAGCAGATCCCCCGCTCCCGCAGGCCGAGGGCCCGCAGGATCTCGTACGCCACGCGGACCTCCTCGACTGGATCGGCAGCGAGCGAGACGCGAAGCGTGTCTCCGAGCCCTTCCGCGAGGAGGATTCCCAGTCCGACCGACGAGCGGATCGCCCCCTCCCGGGCCGTGCCCGCCTCGGTGATTCCGATGTGAAGCGGATAGTCGACCTTCTGCACGACGTCGCGATAGGCGGCCACGGTCATCGGAACGTCCGTGCCCTTGACCGAGATCACGATCTGGTCGAACCCGAGCTCCTCCAGCAGCCGGACTTCCTCGAGGGCACTCGAGACGAGCCCTTCTGCGGTCGGCCGCCCGTGGGCGTCGCGGAACCTCCGAGCGAGGGAGCCGGAGTTCGCGCCGACGCGAATCGGGATCCCGGCCTCGCCCGCCGCACGGACGATGTCTGCGATTTTCCTGCGGTCCGTGAGGTTCCCCGGGTTCAAGCGCAGCTTCGCCACGCCGGCCTCGATCGCCTGCAGGGCGAGGCGATGGTCGAAATGGATGTCCGCGACGAGCGGCACCGGAGCCCGCCCGACGATCTCCTTCAGGGCTTCTCCTGCCGCGCGGTCGGGCACCGCGACGCGGACAATCTCGCACCCGGCTCGTTCGAGAAGCGCGATCTGAGCGACGGTCGCCGCCACGTCGCGCGTGTCGGTGTTCGTCATGGACTGAACGACGATCGGGGCCCCTCCTCCGATGCGAACGTCTCCGACGGTCACCGCGCGCCGCGTCACGCGAGCCCTCCTTCGACCGCGGCGAGGGCGGCCGGAACCGCCCGGCCGAGCGCGCGGCCCGCGATGAGGGCGGAGCGAGCCGCCCGGAGCGCGCGGAGCGGGTGCGCGGCGGTCGATCGGACGAGATCCCCGCCCCCCGCGAAGGGGAGATCCTCTCCCGCGGAGTCAAGGACCGCGCGAAGCGCGAGGAAGGGGATGCCTCGTCGTGCCGCGAAGCGGGCGAGCGGACCGCTCTCCATGTCGACCGCCGCGGCCCCGCCTTCGCGAAGCCTCGCCTTCTCCTCGCGCGACCCCACGACGCCCGGCGCCGCGAGAAGCGTCGCCCTCGTCGCCGGGATCCCACGCGCCGCGAGACCCGATGCGGCCCGATCGGCGAGCAGCCGATCGATCGGAACCCTCCCCTCGCGGTCCTCGATCCCCTCCGCGAGGACGAGGTCGCCGGCCTCGAGCCGCGGATCGAGCGCGCCGCAGAAGCCCGTCGCGAGAAGAAGGTCCGGCACCTCCTGGCCGATCGTCCGCTCGAGCGACGACGCCGCCGGCTCGCCCATCGGCGTGCGGACAAGACGGACCCCGCGAAGCTGCGGGATCCAGGCTCTCTCTACCCAGAAGCACGTGGTCACCACGATCACCCTCTGCGCTCCTCTCGCGCCACGGTGAGGAGGTCGCGCGGTCGGGAGAAGGCCTCCAGGATGCTTGCCCCCTCGAATGAAGAGTGCATCATGCAGTTCGCGCAGCGACGGTCCCGTCCGGGCCCGTACGCCGCCCAGAGAGCCGGATTGAGGAGCTCCTGCACGTCCTCGACGTGCTCGTCCGCGAGGACGTAGCAGGGCTTCCGCCAGCCGAGGACGGTATAGGTCACCGTCGTCCAGGCGGCGCAGTCCACGTCACGCTCGCCCCGGAGGAAGTCGAGGTAGAGGGGGTTGTTGTAGAACCGATACCCCTTCGCCGGATCCAGGACCCGCCGGAAGACCTCGATCGATTCTTGCCGGTCGAGGAAGAACCCTTGATCGGTTGCGTCCCTGTAGGCGTAGCCGGGGGAGACCATCAGCCCCTCGACCCCAAACGCCGTGAGGGTCGAGAAGAGGCGGTGGAGGTCCTCGACGTCCGAGCCGCGGAAGAGGGTCGTGTTCGTGCTGACGCGGAAGCCTCTCGCGATCGCCTGCCGAATCCCTGCGATCGCCGTGCGGTAGGTCCCGGGCCGGGCGGTCACGCGGTCGTGTACCGCCTCGGTCCCGTCCAGGTGGACGACGAACGAGAGGTAGGGCGACGGCCGGAACCGGTCGAGCGTCTCCCCGAGCAGGAGGCCGTTCGTGCACAGGTAGACAAAACGCCTCTCCTCGATGATCGCGCGCGCGATCGCGGCGATCTCCGCGTGCAGAAGAGGCTCCCCGCCGGAGATAGAGACAATCGGCGCTCCCGAGGCGTGCACCGCCTCGAGACACGCGTCGCCCGCGAGGCGGCGGTCCATGACCGCGGCGTACTCGCGCACCCGGCCGCACCCCGCGCAGCGCAGGTTGCACGCCTCGAGCGGTTCGAGCATTGTGACGAACGGGAAGTGCGTCCGACGCTTGGCCTTCTGCGCGAGGAGGTACCTCGCCATGCGGAGGTCGAGCCGCCACGGCCGTCTCATCGCTCTCTTCTCTCCAGGTACGTCAAGAGCTCCTCCATCTCCTCGGCCCCTCGGCGGGAGAATCCGGCCTTCCCTAGGGCGATCTCTGCCGCACCAAGGGACTCTGAGAGCCACCCCTCGGCCTCGTCGCGAACCTCGAGCCGCTCCAGCACCTGGGTGGCCGCGGCCACGTCCGCGTCCGTCACCGCCTCCTGTCCGTAGACTCTTTCCAGAATGGCGCGGTCCTTGCCCCGAGCGAGCTCGAAGCCAAGCGCCGCCGGAAGCGACGTCTTCCGGCGCCGGATGTCCGACCCGGCCGGCTTCCCCGTCGCCTCCTCCTTTCCCCAAATCCCGAGCACGTCGTCGCGGATCTGGAAGGCGCGCCCGAGGTGCTTTCCGAGGTCGTCCAGGCGATCGAGCGTGTCGCCCGACGCGAGGGCCAGGAGGCCGCCGATGCGGAACGCGCATCGAATGAGGGCTCCTGTCTTGCGATCGATCATGTCGACGTACGCGCGGACGCCGGCCGGGCACCCCTCGAAGCCGAGGTCGAGCGCCTGCCCCTCGATCATCTCGGCGGTCGACTCGACCAGGGCCTGCGCGACCGCCGCCCCGGAGCGCAGGGCCTCGCGGACAGCGAGGGCCTGGAGGAGGTCGCCTGAGTTGATCGCCTGCGCCGTCCCGTGGATCACCCACACGGCCGCGCGTCCTCGTCGGGTCTCGTCGCGGTCCTGGATGTCGTCGTGAATGAGCGAGAAGTTGTGCACCATCTCGAGGGCCACCGCGGCGGGAAGGGCCTTCTCAAGGTCGCCTCCCAGCTCGCCCGCAGAATGGAGCGCGAGGCTCGGCCGCAGGAGCTTCCCCGTCTTTCGCTGCGGCGTCCCGTCCTCGTCCTCTAAGCCCAAGTGGTAGCGAAGGACCTTGTGCAGGAAGGAGCTCCCCGCGAGTGCCGTGGAGAGCCCTCCCTCGATCAACGCGCGGTGGCGCGTCAGCACGACGGGGTCGCTCATGCGCTCCTCCGCGCGGCCTCGAGGCGGACCACGCCGAGTTCCTCGGCCTTCTCCACAAGCGCCGCCGCCGTCCGAACGCCCAGTTTCTTCATCAGCCGCGCGCGGTGGTTCCGAATGGTGCAGACGCTCCGCTTCATGACCCTCGCCATCTCCGCGCTCCGCATCCCTTCCGCGACGAGCTGGAGAACCTCGCGCTCCCGGGGCGTCAGGTCGACGGGCGACTTGGGGGACGGGAGGCCCTCCGTTCCCGCAGGGAACGAGCGTTCTCCCTCGTGGACGCGTTCGATCGTCCGCACGAGGTGATCCGGAGCCTCGTCCTTCAGGACGTAGGCCCAGGCGCCGGCATCCCGGGCGCTCGAAACGGTGCCCTTGTCGTCGAACATGGAGAGGATCACGACGCGCGTTCCCGGAGAGATCCGCGCGATCTGCCGAGTGGCCTCGATCCCATTGAGAAGGGGCATCGACACGTCGACGAGCGCGATGTCAGGACGCAAGGCCTGCACGCACCGCACCAACTCCCGCCCGTCCTCCGCCTCGCCCACGACGAGGACGCGGGGCGACTCAAGGCACGCCTTGATCCCCTCGCGAACGAGGACGTGATCGTCTCCCAGGACTACCCGGATCGCTCTCATCACGATCCATTCTAACCTACAAGTTCGCCGGCGGGCATGGGGAGAATGTATCAACTGCCCGCGGGCGGTCGGAGGCCGATCCTCCTGGCGTGGGCCACGAGCCCGGCGCGCGTGCGAACGCCGAGCTTGGACATGAGGCGCCCACAGTGGTGTTCGACGGTCTTGGGCTGGATCCCGAGGGCGCGCGCGATCTCCTCGTTCTTCCGGCCGAAGGCCACGAGAGAGAGGACCTCCTCCTCGCGCGGCGTCAGGCCGGCCTCCGGCTCGAGGGTTTTCCCGGCCGCCACGGCGCGGATCGCTCCAGAGAGGGTCTCGCTCGACGCCGCCTTGGAGACGAGTCCGCTCGCACCCATCTGGACGGCCGCCTGCGCGTATTCAGGCTCGTCGTGCATGCTGAGGACGAGGACCCGGCTCGCCGGCGCGACCTCGCGAAGCCGGGGAAGGGCGCTCATCCCGTCGAGACGAGGCATGGAGAGGTCGAGAAGGACGACGTCGGGACGGGTTTCCGCCGCGAGGCGGATCGCGCTCTCCCCGTCTTCGGCCGCTCCGACGACCTCCACCCCGTCCAACGTGGCGAGCAGTCGCACGAGCCCGTGCCGCACGAGGGCATGATCATCCACAACGAGGACCCGGATCGGTCTCACAGGGTACCTCCACGCTGATCCGTGCCCCGCTGCCGGGAGAGGAGACGACGTGAACCCTCCCCCCGGCCGCCTCCACCCGCTCCACCATCCCGCGCAAGCCAAGCCCACTTCGGTCCTCCGGCCGGAACCCCACTCCGTCGTCCTCGACCTCAAAGCCAAGCCGCCCTGGATGGCGGCGCAGGCGAATCACGACCCTGCGCGCCTTCGCGTGGCGCTCCACGTTCGAGAGCGCCTCCTGTGCGACGGAGAAGAGGAGGCTCTCGACGGCACCCGAAGGGCGCTCCCCTTCCTCGAGCTCCAGCAGGACCTCGAGGCCACTTCCCTCCCTCACCATCGCCGCCAGTCGGCGAAGCGACGGAACGAGGCCCAGGTCGTCGAGAAGGGGAGGGCGGAGCGAGTAGGCGAGTGTCCGCGTCTCCCGAATCGCCTGATCGACGGTCGCGGCCATCGCCTCGTGCTCGTCCGCGCCGATGCGGTCGCGGAGCGCGGCCAGGCGGAGCCTCACGGCAGCAAGCGACTGCCCAAGGGTGTCGTGCAGCTCGTGGGCGATCCGGCGTCGTTCGACGTCCTGAGCCGAGAGGAGGCGGTTGGAAAGAGCGGCGAGCTCGGCCTCTCGCTTCGCGAGCATCCGGTTCTTGTTCGCGTCGATTTCGGTGAACGTCCGCACCGTGTACGTGAGGACCAAGTAGACCCCAACGACCCCGGCGAGGATCGTCGTGAGGGTGTAAGAGAGGCTGCGATGCGGCTCGCCCAGAAGGGCGAACAGGGACCGATGCGGGATGACGCCGGCGTACTCGAGAAGGGCGAGCCCTGCGTACAGGAGGATGACCACGGCCGTCACGAGGTAGCCCTGCATCCGGGGCAGGAAGAAGTTCGCGGTGATCACCGTGAAGAGGTAGAAGATGTTCCCGATCCACTCGCTTCCGCCCATCCAGTGCACGAAGAGGGTGATGAGGGCGATCTCGGCGAGGAAGTAACCGGTGTGCACCCAGTGGAGCCAGCGCTCGCTCTTCTGCCGCCGCACGAGCGTGGCGAAGGGGAAGGTCAGGAGGAACCACGCAACCGGAGTGTAGTAGAGTGGGTTCAAGTAGCTGATCCCGCTCGTGAACTTCACGACCAGGGCCACCCCGGCGAAGACCCCAAGCGTCACCCGCCGCGCCAGGATCGTCCTCAGGACCCGTTCCTTCAGGTCGACAAAGCGATCGATCGGGCTCATGCGTTCTCCGACGGGTCCCCAGCGCGCGGGGACGCCGTCACTTGAGCGTGGGGGGGAGAATGATCTTCCCGAAGTTCTTCTCGTACTTCTCGATGTTCTCCCCCATCGCCTGGAAGAGCCGCTTCATGTGGCCCGGGTTGAGGATCACCCGGGAGACGAGGAGCGCCTGATCGGCCTTCGCCGCCTGCGTCTGAGGGTCGACGAACAGGAAGTCGACGACGAACTCCTCCTTGCGGTGAGAGATGAGGGCGAGGTTGGAGTAGCCTCCTCGACGGGCCTCGTTGTCGGCCGTAATCTGCATCTGGCGCTCGGTCATCCCGCGGTCACCTCCCCGAAAGCTAGAGAAGAGTCTAGCCCGCCTCGTCGGCGAGCACAACTCACGGAGAGAGGAACCGATGGAAGAAGCGCTCGATCGTCTCCCCGTGGTGGCCGGGGAGGAGGATGTGGTGGTTCCCAAGCGGCGCGGTGAGGAGGGGATCGAGGGGCTCGCTCGCCGTGACCGTGACCTGCGTCCGGCACAGGTCGTCGCGCTCGGCCGTCGAGTCGATCCCTCCCTGACGGAGGAAGAGGTGGTCGAGGCGCTCGCCCCCCAGCCGGAAGAGCGTGCATGGACCCTGCGCGATCTTCGCGCCAATCCCCACGCCGATCCCCGACTCGAAGTGGCTGCGAATCGCGTAGCTTGCCGCGAGCGAGAGGGGACACGTGCAGTGGGCAAGGGTCGCAGAGCGCGTCGACGTATCCACGGAGGCGATGTTCCCCATGAACGCCGACTCCCCGGAGAGGAGGATTCCCATGTACATGGAGAACAAGGCCTGGAGGTCCCCTTCGCAGCCGGAGGGGATCCTCTCGTCGTTCAGGCGCGACAGGGCGTAGCAGCCGCTCGTGCGGAGGCGGGTCACGAGGTCGAAGCAGCGCACCGAACAGGCGGACAGGCGGTGCTCGTCAACCAGCCCTCGGAGTGCGGTGTACACGGAGACGGCGTCCCGGAGTCCGTCCTTGCTCGGCTCTCCGAAGATCGCGGCCCCTTTGGTGAACCGCGCCACGTCACCGCGCGACGGGGCGACCGATCGGATCCGCTCGATGAGGTCCTCGATGTCGATCGGGATCAGCTCGATCCCGAGTTGCCCCTTGAGGAAGGGTCGATCGACGTCGCTCGCGACCAGCCAGTCGGAGGGCTCCCCGATCAAGCCGACGCGGCTGAAGCGAAGGTTCTCCCAGGCCACCGCGACGCGCAGCTCCCTCTTCAGCCCCGCCGCGATCGCCTGAGGCGTCCCGAACAGGATCTGTCCCTCCCCTCCATCCTGCCGGATGCGGGCGAGGACCTCGAGAGAGGCCGGAAGCGAGTTGTGGCCGGGATGGGCGATGAGGAGCGTGGGAGAGGGGAGCTGGGAGACGAGCTTCAACACCTCCCGCTCGACCCCTCCAGTCAGGACGAGGATCGCGGTGAGCCCTCCCTCGGACGGGAACTCGACCTCCTCGAGGGAGAAGTCCGCCCGCTCTCCGATCTCGGAGAGCAGGCGCGCCTTGAGCCGCGCCATCTCCTGCGAGCCGTGAAGGCTCGAGGCGCGGGCGATCACCTTGATCTTGTCCATGCCCTTGAGCCTAAGCGGGGGAACGGAGCCTCAAGGAGGAAGGGCGGACCTTCGCGCCGGACACGCATCACCCGCGCAAGTCCGCTTTGGAACCAACCCGTGACGCGAGCTGCCTGGTGGCGACGAGCCTACCCGGCCGACCGGCCGGTCACCACGAGGAACCCGACGACCGAGATGACCGCGACGGCAATGGCGAAGGGAAGGGCCGTTTTTCGCAAGAAGGCCCAAAGCGAGGTCGAGAAGTACTCGAGCGAGACCGAGATGCAGGGATGGGTCGGCGTGATGAGGTAGCCCAGGAAGGCCGCGAAGTACGTCACGGCGAAGGTCGGGATCGACATCGACCCGTAGCTCATCACGTAGATCGGGATGACGATCGAGGCGGGCGTCTCGATCCTGCCGGTGACAAAGCCGAGGACGAGGGCGACGCCAACCGTCAGAACGGCGGGCGGAAGGGCGAGCGCGGCGAGACTCTCCGGTGCGCCCGAGGCCGTGAACACGTTGAGGAAGACGAAGACCGCGATGATGATGAGCGAGAACTTCCACGGCCGCATCGCGCGGAAGACCCCCAGGAGGGCGCTTGGCCCGACGCGGCCGATCCCGACCGCGAGCACCAAGCTCGCTCCGACCCCGATCGCTGTGCTCATCTCCGAGTAGGGAAGATCGAAGACGCTCTTCAGAACGATGTCCAGGGCCGGGGCGAGAAGGAGGACGACGAGCGGGACGACGAGACCGCGAAGAGAGAAGGGGCCGACATTCTCCGCCCTTCCCGCGACCCCGCGGAGGAGGAAGACGTACCCGAGCAGGCTCATCAAGAGGAATCCCGGAAGGAGGTAGGGAATCGACCGGTAGACGTCGACCTCGGCGATCTTCGCCGCGGCGATCAGCGCCGATCCGAGCGGGTACACGATGAGGAGGGTGTGGCGAAACCAGACGTTCGCCGCCGCCTTGACGTCCCCGGCCGCCTGCGGGGCGCCGCGCTCGAGAAGCGGCGCGGAGAGGAGGGCCCCACCCGGCATCGGCAGGAGTCCCAACAGGGCGGGCGCGATGGCCAGGAAGGGCTTCGTGCCGATCCGCATGTTGGCGACGAGGCGATCCATTTCCCCCGAACGCTCGAGCACGCCGCCGATCATGGGGATCGTCCCCACGACGAGCGCGAGGAGGAGGACCGAGGGATCGGCGAAGGTCGCGCGGAGCGCCTCGAGCATCTGGACCGGCCGAAGGGTGAAGGCAGCGAGGAGGAAGGCCCCGACCGCCATCCCAAGCGAAAGGCTCTTCCGCGAGAGGTAGAGCATCGCGACGACGGCGAGAGAAAACCCGGACCAAATCAGCATGGCGCTCCTTCTCGGCTACAGGAACCTGAGGGGAAAGGGTATCCGATCGAGGCCGTCCGTCGCACGGCGGGTTGCCGCGCAGGGACCTCCGCGGCGAGAATGGCCGATCCAAGGAGGTTTCGATGAAGGATCTCGCGGAAGCGATCCGAGCGGCCTCCCCCACGGGACGTCTGCCGTGTCGCCGCGCCTTCGACCTCGCCGCGTCCCTGGGGATCGAGCCGTTCATCCTGGGCCGAGAGGCGACCGCGATCGGGGTCAAGATCTCGCACTGCGAGCTCGGCCTCTTCGGCCACACGGAGACGGGCAAGGGACGGATCGTGAACCCGGATCCCGAGGCAAGTCTCGATCTCAAGCGGGAGATCGCCGCCCGCCTCACTGGGGGAAGGCTTCCGTGCCGCTCGGCGTGGGAGATCGCCGCGGAGAAGGGCCTCTCCCGACTCGCGGTCTCCTGCGCGGCCGAGGGGCTCGGAGTCCACATCTCCTCCTGTCAGCTCGGCTGCTTCCCCTAGGCGACGGGGTTCAGGGACGCGTCCCCCGCGAGGACCGCGAGGACGTTTGCGACCGCGATCCTCGCCAGGCCGCGCCGCGTCTCCGCGGTCGCGCTCCCGATGTGCGGCGCAAGGACGACCCGATCGTGAAGGGCGACGAGGCCGGGGTGGACCGCCGGTTCACGCTCGTAGACGTCGAGTCCTGCCCCGGCGATCTCCCCCTGTTCGAGGGCCCACACCAGAGCTTCCTCGTCGACGATCGGACCGCGCGCGACGTTCACGAGGATCGCCGTGTTCTTCATGCGGCGGAAGGCATCCCGATCGAAGAGGTGGTGGGTTTCCCGACTGAGCGGCGCGTGGACGCAGACGAAGTCGCTTTCGCGGAGAAGCTCTTCGAACGAGACAAACCTCGCCCAAAGATCGCGCTCGGCCTCCTCGTTTTGGTGGCGGTTGTGGTAGAGGATCGGCATGTCGAAGCCGCGCCGGCCCCGGCGCGCGACCGCCGTCCCGATGCGGCCCATCCCCACGATCCCGAGCGTCTTCCCGTGGACGTCGAGCCCCAGGTGAGGCGGGAGGAGTTCCCAGCTGCGGAAGGCACCGGACCGCGTGTAGGCGTCCGCCTCGACGAGCCTCCTCGCGGCGGCAAGAAGAAGAGCGAAGCTGAGGTCGGCCGTCGCCTCGGTGAGGGCTCCCGGCGTGTTCGTGACGACGATCCCCTTTGCCCTCGCCGTGGGAACGTCGACGTTGTCGGTGCCGACCCCGAGGTTCGCGATGATCCGCAGCCTCTCGCCGGACGTGATCACCGCCGCGTCGATTCGGTCGGAGAGAAGGCAGACGAGACCCTCGACGTCCTTGACCCGCAACAGAAGCTCATCCCGCCCGATCGGCTCGGCGGCGTCGCGCATCTCGACGGAATGCCCCGCGTCGCGGAGGCGCGCGACCTCCTCCGGGAAGACGCGGCACGTGAGGAAGACCCTAGCCACGAGGCCCCTTCGTCCGGGAGACCGGGATCGCGGCGCGGGCGAGCGCGTCGCACCGCTCGTTCTCCTCCGTTCCGGCGTGCCCTTCCAGCCAGTGAAAGGCGACCGCGTGGCGGCCGACCAGGCCGTCAAGCTCCCGCCACAGGTCCTCGTTCTTCACCGGGAGGAGCCGGCGCCCGTTCCGTCGCTTCCAGCCGTTTCCCTTCCATTGTGGAAGCCATTCCGTCACCCCGCGCTTGAGGTAGAGCGAGTCGGTGTAGAGATCGACCTCCGCCGGACGAAGGAGCGCCTTGAGGGCTTCGATCGCGGCGAGCAGCTCCATGCGGTTGTTCGTCGTCGAGCCCTCTCCCCCCGAGATCTCCTTGCACTCTCGACCACTCTCGAGGATCGCGGCCCATCCTCCCGGGCCGGGGTTCCCGCTGCAGGCGCCGTCTGTGTAGATGGTGACTCTCTTAGGCACGGGGAAGGTATAGCCGATCGGCTCCGTCTTGTCGAGAAGAGGCCCGCGCTCCCAAACAGAGAGGATTGCCTCCTTTCGGCTCGCGCGCTAAGATCGGCTATCCTGACTCGACGAGGGGGACATGCCTGAACCGCAGCTCGCCCTTTTCCTCGGGGATCCGTATCGGTGCGAGCGGGCGCTCGCCGCCCGACACTCGGTGATTCTCGAGGAGTTCCCCGACACAGAGCGGCACAAGACGTTCGGTGACGAAGTCGACCTCGCCTCCCTGGGAATCGAGCTTGAGTCTCAATCGCTCTTCGTCGCAGGGCGGCACTTCGTCGTCCGCCACGCCGAGGCCGCGAAGGACTCGAAGGGACTTGCCTCGTTCTTCCGGCGGGAGCTTCTTCCAGCGACCTTCCTCACCGCGCTCGCGACCGAACTGAAGGAGTCCTCCCCCCTGCTCAAGTCCGCGCGGGAGAAGGGGTGCCTCGTCTCGTTTCCCGAGTTCAAAGGAAAGGCCCTCGAGCGCGCGGCGGGCGAGCTCCTCGCCGAGCAGGGGATCTCGCTTGCGCCGGCGGAGGGGAAGAGGCTCGTCGAACGGAGCGGCGAGGACCTCCTCGCCATCTCGCAGGAGGTCCGAAAGCTGCGCGTCGCCCTGGGAGAAGGGCCGCTCGCGGAGGACGCGGTGGACCGGTTCTCTTTCGCGGGGGGAGAAGCGTCGGTCTACCCACTTCTTGACCGCCTCGGCGAGGGGAACCTCCGCGCGGCGCTCGCGATCCTCGCGGAGCTTCGGGAAGACCCGTCGAAGACCTTCGCCGCGGCCGTGCGACACCTGGGGCGCACCCTCGCCGCTCGCCTTCTCCTCGACGAGAAGACGCCTTTCGAGGGCGCGGCCACGATCCTGGGGGGCCCGTCGTGGCTCGCGCGCCGGCTCTTCGATCAGGCCGGCCGTCGCACGAGCGTGGAGTTGGCGACGGCCCTCGACTGCGCGATCGGCCTCGATCTTGACATCAAGGCCGGCCTCATCCGGCCGGCCGACGCGTTGCTCGAGCTCGTCCTGGTGGCTAGTTCTCCGGCGACGAGACCCGCACTGGGATGTGCCGGCCCAGCGGGGTCTTCTCCTGAAGAAGTCGGCAGAGGACGTACGCCGCGTACAGGCTCCCTACCACGCCGATCCCGAGGGTGATCGCGAACCCCTTCACCGGCCCGGTCCCCACAAGTAGAAGGATGACCGCGACGATGAGGTTTGTCAGGTTGGCGTCCACCAGCGCGGAGACCGACATCGCGAACCCGGCCTTCACGGCTGCGAGCGGCGCCTTCCCCGCCCGCCGCTGCTCCTTGATTCGCTCGTTGATGACGACGTTCGCGTCCACGCTCATGCCGATCGTGAGGACGATCCCCGCGATTCCCGGCAGGGTGAGCGTCGCGTGGAAGAGACGCAGCGCGGCGAACATGATCAGCATGTTGAGGACCAAGGCACAGTCCGCCGCGAGGCCCATGGTGCGGTAGTAGATCGTCATGTAGATCAGGGTGATGGCAAAGCCGGCGACGATCGTGATCATGCCGCGGCGAACCGAGTCGCTGCCCAAGGTGGGACCGACCGTGACCTCCTCGATCGGTTCAACGGCCACAGGTAGAGCGCCGGCACGCAGGACGATCCCGATGCGGGTCGCCTCGTCTCTAGTGAAGCGGCCGGTGATCGTCGTCTCGTTCTGGACCTGGCGCCATCCCTGCGCTGCCGCCTGCTTGATCGAGTCCGTGATCCGCGGCGCGCTGTAGACGATGCCGTCGAGGACGATCGCCAGGCGGTCGTCCACCTTCAGCTGGTTCAGCGCCTTGACGAACTGCTGGGCCCCGTCCTGGCTGAAGGAGAGGGCGATGTACATCTGCCCCGCCTGTTGCACGGACTGGGAGACGCGCACGCGCGCGTCCGAGAGGGCGGCTCCGCTGAGGAGTGCCTCGCTTTCCACGATGTAGGGAATCCCCTCCCGGTCGCGAAGGACCTCCTGTGCCGTGGAGGTCGGCACGAGGTCGGAGTTCGGCGTCGTCCCCGCTTCGATGACCTTGCGGAACTCGAGCATCGCGGTCTGCCCGATCAGACGCCGGGCTTCCTCCGGGTTGGTCGTCCCGGGGACGTTCACCAGGACCCGGTCCGTGCCGAGGCGCTTGATCTCCGCGTTCGCCATGCCGTACTGGTCGACGCGGTTGGAGAGGATCGTGACGATCTTGTCGAGCGTGTCTCTCTTCTGGTCGGCGCTCATCCCCTCCGTCGCCTTGGCCTGGAGGACGAGCCGTACCCCGCCCTGAAGGTCGAGACCCAGGGGAATGACCGCCTTGAGGGGCCAGAAGGGGTACAGGAGAGCGAGAGAACCACAGAAGACGATCACCACGCTCGCGAGCCGGAGCCAGTCGTTCCGCGTCATGTTGCCTTTTACCATGCGAGGCCTCCCCCTCTCTGGAAGCGAGCTACTTCGCGCGCTTGTCGACGATGCTGGACTTCGCCACCTTCAGCTTCCCCCCGTCCTCGACTGTCACGACGACGCTCGTGTCCCCGACGGAATCGATCTCGCCGTAGATCCCGCCCGCGGTCACGACGTTGTCGCCGCGCTTCAAGTCTTTCAAGAGCGCGTTGTGCTGAGACTGGCGCTTCCGCTGCGGCCGGATCAACATGAAGTAAAAGACCGCCGCGAACACGACAAGGATCACGATGAGCATGTACGGAGAGCTCCCTGCCTGCGCCTGAGGGGCGGCCTCTTGAGCGAGCGCCGCGCTCCCGACGAGCAGGATTCCCAACCCCAGGATCACACCGATCAGCTTTGCCATAGTCTCACTCCTTACACCTTCCTCGTGCGCCAGTGGCGGTACACGCCCAAGAAAACGAACAGGAGTCCTGCCAGGACAAACCCCGCCCCAATTGCGATCTCCCCGCTTCCTACGATTCTTCTTCCCAAGACGATGACGCGTTCAATCAGGAAGAAGAGATCGGCCCAGATTATACAGTAAAGGATGGTCAAGATCGAAAGGTTCCGCCTCGATCGCAGCCGCCCCCGCGAGGCCACCAAGTCATAGAGAACGCTCAGGAGCGGGACGAGCATCCACACCATCACGAGGCGCGGCTGGGGCGACGGGAGGAGAGAGAGAGCCAGGAGGAGGAGCAGGTGCCCGGGAAAGAGGGGAAGGACCTTCGCGGGAGCCGGCTCTCGCGGCGCGCCGCGTCGGGACCGGAAGAAGAGGTAGGACAGGAAGAGAGCGGTCTCCACTCCGACCCCCAACTGCAGGGCGAAGGGAACTGCCCCGACGAAGAGGACGATCCCCAGGAGGACAAGGACGAGGGGATACGACCAGCGAGGGAGGGTAGAAGGATCCGCGGTCATCGTCGCGCTAGCCCTCCCCGACCTTCGGCCCGGGTGTGCGGGAGACTCCCCGCCCGTGCTCAAGAGCGTTCATGACTCTCCTTTCCAAGCCCTCCGCGAACCTGCCGCACGGACGAAGGGGCCGCCCCTTCCCGGCTTGCGGTCCGGAAGGGCCCCATTATACCGCCTCTTCCCCGCGGACGGCCGCCCGGCTATCCTCACGGTCGGGGACGCGGCGGGAGGGCGACGCTCGGCGCGGCTCGCGCCGGCGAGGCGAAACGAGAGGTGTCCAGGCGGGTCTGCTGAAGGCGAAGAAGGACAAAGGCAATGACGACGCGCGGCCTTGAGCGACTGAAGCAAGAGGGGATCCCGTTCGAAGCCCTTTTCTACCACCCGGACGAGACGGGAGTCCGGTTTGCCGCGCAGAGGCTCGGCCTGAGAGATGAGATCGTGATCAAGACGCTCGTCTTCCGGGCGGACGACCACAGCTTCCTCCTCGCCCTCATGGGGGGCGACGGCACCGTGAGCGAGAAGAAGCTCGCGCGAGTCTCGGGTCACAAGCAGGTCTCCCCCGCGTCCCCCCGGGACGCGGAGCGCGTCACGGGCTACGAGATCGGGGGCATCGGCCCCCTCGGCGTGAAGCGCGCCCTCCCTGTCTTCCTGGACCGCGCGCTCGTCGCGGAGCCCTCGGTCGTGATCAACGCCGGGGCACGGGGAACCCTCGTGCGGCTCGCGACGAGCGACCTCATCCGCGCGATCGGCGCCTCGATCGCCGACCTCCGCGTCGAGTAGCCACGTCCGCCCCGCTCTCTAGGGCAGGCCTCAGGAGAGGGTCCCTCTTAGGCCGATCGCGTCAGCAGCCTCGCGCATCCCCAAGATCACGTCGGCAAAGAGGTCGCGCAGGTCCATCCCCAGCATCTGGGCTCCCTTGGCGATGACGTCCCGGTTCGCCCCCGCGGCGAAGCTCTTGTCCTTCCACTTCTTCGCGACGGAGCTTGGTTCAAGGTCGAGGACGCTGCGCGAGGGCCGAACGACGGCCACGGCCGCCACGAGGCCAACGAGCTCGTCCACCGCGTAGAGGACCTTCTCCATTTCGCGGCTGGGCTCGACGTTCGTGCACAACCCGAAGCCGTGGGAGAGAACCGCGTGGACCATCTCCTCGGGCCACTCGCGTGCCTCGAGGATCTCCTTCGTCTTCTGGCAGTGCTCCTGGGGGTGGCGCTCGTAGTCGAGGTCGTGGACGAGACCGACGATCCCCCACGTCTCCTCGTCCTCGCCGCGCTGGCGCGCCATGTAGCGCATGACGGCCTCGACCCCGAGCGCGTGCTTCACGAGGCGGTCGCTCTGGTTCCACTCCAAAAGGAGAGCGAGCGCCTCATCGCGAGTCGGCCGGTGCGTCATCCTGATCTCCTTCCTTTAGAGCCCGGAGGCCTTCGAATGCTGCCACTCTACCCGGTCGGCCGACGCCGGTCCAGAGCGGCTGTTCGCCGCCCGCCTGACCGCGGTCGTTGCCGCCCGCTGGCTCTCCGTTGCCTTCGGCGCCTTCTTCCTCTGCCCAATCGTCACCCGGCTCCGCGGCACGTCGGCGGAGGAGATCTCCCCTCTCTCCGCGCGAGGGCGACGGGCCCCGCCTCTGCGGTCTCGCCGTATTCGTCGGCCTCCTCGCGGGAGCAGGGAATGGCCTGTCTGGAATCGGCGGCGGACCGCGCTCGCCCCTTTATTCGCCGTCTTCCTGGGAATCGACGTCGTGGCGGCCGTGACCACGAGTCTCCTCGTGAAGGGTCCCCCGTCCGTCGTCGCCTCCTACCCGCACTTCGCTCGAGAGGACCTCCACATGGACCTCGCCTTTCCCCTCTTACTGGGGCTCGGCACCGGGGCGCAGATCGGGCCGCGCCTCTCGCATCGGATCTCCAAGAAACGCCTCCCAAAACTCTTCGGGCTCGTCCTTCTCCACGCGGCGGCGAACGTCGTGGTGAACGCTCTCCGCTGACGATGGTCGGCCCGTCCCTTCTCCCCTCGCGCCGGCTTCTGCACCGGCGTACAATCCGGGATGCCGCGGCAGGCTCTGAGGAGGTGACGCGATGAAGGTGACCATTCTGACGACCGGGGGAACGATCGAGAAGACGTACAACGAGCGGGACGGATCCCTTCGGAACTACCACACCATTCTTCCTCGGATGCTCTCCACGCTTCGGCTCCCCGACCTTGAGGTCAGCTACGAGCCAGTCGTCTTCAAGGACTCCCTCGAGATGACTGCGGCGGATCGACAACGGATCCTCGACGCGACGAGAGAAGCGCTTCGCGAGGCCGAAGCGGTCGTGATCCTGCACGGGACTGACACCCTCACCGAGACGGGCGACCTCCTCGAGCGCGAGCTTGACCCTCTCGCTACGCCGGTCATCCTGACCGGCGCGATGCGCCCCTACGAGTTCCGCGACACGGACGCGCTGCAGAACGTGACGGAGGCCCTTTTCGCCGCGCGCCTCGTCCCTCCGGGAGTCTACGTCGCCATGCACAACCGGGTCCTTCGCTTTCCCGGGGTGGTGAAGGACCGCGACCGCCTGACCTTCTGCAAGCCCTAGCGCCCGCCTTCCCGCCCCTTTCTCTTTTCCCTACGTCTCCTCCAGCGGAAGGGAAACGCCTCTTGACGTGTCGTGGAGAACGCGGTAGACTGCTGTTAGCAGTTACGTATAGCGACTGCTAAGACGGGGGGAGGTGACCGAGATGATCCGCTTCGACAAACTGACGGAGGGCGCGCAGGAACTCTTCCACGAGGCACAGGACCTCCTTGCGCGCACCAAGCAGAACCAGCTCGACGTGGAGCACGTGTTCACGGTCCTCGCCACCCAGGAAGGCGTGGGGCGCCAGATCCTCGAGGAGATGGGGGTGAACACCTCCGGCCTCGCCCACGACCTGGATCTCCTCTTGCGTGGCAAGCCTTCGGTTACCGTCCCGGTCGGGACGCAGATCTACATCACGCCGCGCCTGGACGCGGTCGTGACCGGGGCCCAGATGGAGGCCGACCGGCTCCGCGACGAGTTCGTCGGGATCGAGCACCTTCTCCTTTCGATCAGCCGGACGACCGATCCCGCGCTGAAGCGGGTCCTCGACCGTCACCAGATCAGTCCCGAGTCGATCTACGCCGCCCTGAAGGGTGTCCGCGGAGAACAGCGCGTGACCGACCGCTCCTCGGAGGAGCGCTACCAGATCCTGAAGAAGTACTCGACGAACCTCACGCAGATGGCTTCCCGCGGGGAGCTCGACCCCGTGATCGGCCGGGACGAGGAGATCCGCCGCATGGAGCAGATTCTCTCCCGCCGCCGCAAGAACAACCCCGTCCTGATCGGCGAGCCTGGCGTTGGGAAGACGGCCGTCGTGGAGGGGCTCGCCCAGCGGATCGCGAAGGGTGAGGTCGCGGATTCGTTGAAGGGCAAGGAGATCGTCTCGCTCGACATCGCGGCGATGGTCGCCGGGTCGAAGTTTCGCGGGGAGTTCGAGGACCGCCTGAAGGCCGTGATCAAGGAAATCGAGGCTCAATCAGGAAAGACGATCGTGTTCATCGACGAAGTCCACACCGTGGTCGGGGCCGGCGCGGCGGAAGGGGCGATCGACGCCTCGAACATGCTCAAGGAGCCGCTCTCCCGCGGGAGGTTCCAGCTCATCGGCGCGACGACCCTCGACGAGTACCGCGAACACATCGAGAAGGACTCCGCCCTCGAGCGCCGTCTCCAGAAGGTGTTCGTGCGCGAGCCGACGGTCGAAGAGACGGTCCAGATCCTGGAGGGGCTGCGCGCGAAGCTCGAGGAGCATCACCACGTGAAGATCACCGAGGAGGCGATCCGCGCGGCGGCGAGGCTCTCCGAGCGCTACATCTCCGACCGCTTCCTTCCCGACAAGGCGATCGACCTCGTAGACGAGGCGGCGAGCCGGCTGCAGGTCGACAAGAGCGACAAGGAAGTGACCGAAAACGACATCGCCGCCATCGTCTCCCAGTGGACCGGGATCCCCGCCGAGCGGATGCTCGAAGAGGAGCGAACGCGGCTCGCGAGCATGGAAGACCTCCTGCACCAGCGCCTCATCGACCAGGAGGAGGCGGTGCGCGCCATCGCCGAGGCCGTGCGCCACTCCCGCGCCGGGCTCGCGGATCCACGGCGGCCGATCGGGACCTTCCTCTTCCTTGGGCCGACCGGAGTGGGGAAGACCGAGCTCGCCAAAGCTCTCGCGGCGTTCCTCTTCGGCAGCGACGCTGCCCTCCAGCGGATCGACATGTCCGAGTACTTGGAGCGCCATGCCGTGGCGCGTCTGATCGGGTCCCCGCCGGGGTACGTCGGGTACGAGGAGGGGGGGCAGCTGACCGATGCGGTCCGCCGCCGGCCCTACCAGGTCGTCCTGTTTGACGAGGTGGAGAAGGCACACCCGCAGGTGATGAATCTCCTCCTCCAGCTTCTCGACGAGGGACGCCTGACCGACGGCCACGGCCGCACCGTGGACTTCCGCCACACGATCGTGATCATGACCTCGAACGTCGGGAGCGAGCACTTCGCCGAGGATCTTCCCGAGGAGCGAATCCACGAAAAGATCCGGGAGGAGCTCAGGCGTACCTTCCGGCCGGAGTTCCTGAACCGGATCGATGAGACGATCATCTTCCACCCGCTCTCGGAGGCGGCGATCCTAGAGATCGTCGACCTCAAGGCGGCGCTGTTGAACGAGCGTCTCGCCGAGCAGGGGATCTCCCTCGTCCTCACGGCGGAGGCGAAGAAGGTGTTGGCGAAGGAAGGGTACGATCCCCTCTACGGGGCGCGGCCTCTGGAGCGGGCGATGAAGCGCCTCGTGGAGAATCCATTGGCCATGAAGATCGTCTCCGGCGAGGTGAAGGAAGGGGATCGCGTCACCGTGGACGCCGCGGCGATGGCGAGCGCGCTCGTCATCCGCCGCGAGAAGAGCGAGCAGGGGAGAGGATGAACCAGGAACCACGTCTTCCATCGCATGAGGAAACGGGGAACCCCGCCGAGAAGGAAGTCTTCGACGTCATCGTCATCGGCGGGGGGCCGGCCGGCTCCACGGCGGCCCTGTACGCGGCGCGCGCCTCTCTCTCCACGCTCGTCGTGGACAAAGGGACGGCCGCGGGGGCGCTCGCCCTCGCGGCGAGGGTCTCGAATTACCCTGGCGTCCCCGATGAGGTCAAGGGGATCGAGCTCCTCGAGCGGATGCGGGCACAGGCACAAGGGTTCGGCGCCCGCTTCGTCGAGGACAAGGTGATCCTCGCGAGCCTCGCCGGCGAGACGAAGGAGGTCCGCGGCGCGAAGGGCATCTACCGCGGACGCACCGTCGTCGTCGCCACCGGCGCCCTGGGGCGAGCAAGAACCATTCCTGGGGAGGAGAGGCTCACGGGACGCGGCGTTTCCTACTGCGCGGCCTGCGACGGCTTCTTCTTCCGCGACCAGGAGGTCGCCGTGACCGGGACGACCGACGAGGCGGCGGAAGAGGCCCTCTTTCTCGCGAAGCTCGCGAAGAGCGTTCACCTCCTCGTCCCGACGCCAAAGCTCACGGCCTCACCACGGCTCACCTCTCTCGTGGACAGCGACGACCGCGTTCAGGTCCACGTCAACGCTCGGCTGCGCGAGGTGCTTGGGGACGCGAAGGTCGAGGGAGTACGAGTCGGGACGCCGCAGGGCGAGAAGACCCTTCCAGTCGCCGGTGTGTTCCTCTACCTCCAGGGCAGAGAGCCGATCACAGACTTCCTGCAGGACGAGCTCGCGCGAAGCGACACCGGAGGCCTCGTCGTGGACGATGAGGGCCGCACGAGCGTCTCCGGCGTCTTTGCCGCGGGCGACGTCGTCGCCCAGCGCCTACGCCAGGTCGTCATCGCCGCGGCCCAGGGGGCCACGGCGGCCGTCGCGGCAGAACGGTACCTCACGCAGCGGAGAGGCACGGCGCCGACGAAGTCCTAGGAACCCAGACCCACTCTCAATCCGCTCGGCTCGAAGCCCGGCACCTCTAGCGGGGGAGGACCACGCCAAGCTCGGAGAGAGCCCGCGCAAGCTCGTCCGGAGACAGGGCTCCGTGATGCCACTTGGGCTCGTCCTCCATGAAAGAGACGCCTTTCCCGAGCGTGTTGCGGCAGGCCAGGAACGTCGGTCGCCCTGAGCCGGCGGCCCCGAGGAAGGCGTCGAACGAGGAGACGATCGCGTCGACGTCGTGGCCGCTGATCTCGCAGACGTTCCAGCCGAACGCCCGGAACTTCGCGGCGAGGTCACCGACGTCCATTACGGTCTTCGTGTGGCCGTCGATCTGGCAGCCGTTCCAGTCGAGGATGGCGCAGAGCCGGTCGACACCGTAGTGGACCGCGGCCGTCGCCGCTTCCCAGGGCTGGCCCTCCTGACACTCGGCGTCGGAGATCGAGCAGTAGATCCGCGAGTCGCGGCCGTCCAGGCGAGCAGCCATGGCCATGCCGAGAGCGACGGAGAGCCCGTTCCCGAGCGACCCGCTCGACACCTCGACTCCGGGAATCTCCCACGCGGTGGAGGGGTGCCCCTGAAGGAGGGCACCGAGCTTTCGCAGGAGCCACAGCTCCTCTTTGGGGAAGTAGCCTCGGTCAGCGAGAATCGCGTAAAGGATCGGGCATGCGTGGCCGTTCGAGAGGAGGAAGCGATCCCTCTCCGGCCAATCGGGGCGGAGCGGGTCGTGGCGAAGGAAGCGGTAGAAGAGAACCGTGAGGACGTCGGCCATGCCCAAAGCTCCTCCGGGGTGGCCGGAGTCTGCCAGAGTCACCATCCGCAGGACGTCTCCCCGCAGCGCGTTCGCCTTCCGCTTGAGGGCCTCGATCTCCATGCTCTCCTCCTTCCCCTCCATGATACGGAACGAACGGGGTTGGCGGTAGTCCGAAGGGAATTCGGGCACACCGCGATCCTCCCCGGCTCGAGCTCCGAAGACTCGGGCGCCTAAGGCCCCTCTGCGTCCCTGACGCATCGCTTTCTTCCGCAGGCTCTTGAAGAGGAGCCGCCGCTTGGCGTCTCTCTCGACGCCTTCGCCGACTCCCGCGGAGATCCCTTAGCGCTCGGGGTGCCTCCCGTCGCGTTGAGGCAGGGAGACCGCGGCAACGATGAGCGAACGAGGGACGCGGACCCACGGAGACCCGAACGCGGCGACGGCATGCAGGAGCTCCCGGCCCTCTTCGGCCGACGCGTCTAGGAATCTGGGGACAAGGTTCCAGATTCGGTGACTCCTCCGTCTTCTGCTTGGAAGCCGTTCCTGAGATGCTTAGCGGTGAGCAGATTCGCGAGCGCCGTTCACAGACGGGGGGTGATGTGAGTGGGATGCCAAGTCCGCCTGATGATCTGGATCGCCTTGACGTTGATGTTCATCGCGGGGGCGTGGGAACACTCCTCGAACTACTTGTGCCGGATCGCCCCGGGGATGTGCGAAGAGCAGGTCGCGAGGGCGTGGGGACAGCCGGACGAGGTGGTCCAGTCAAGCTACACCGATTGCGAGGGCTCCCGTGTGGACCTCTGCACATGGCTCTACCGATCGCCCGATCGCTTCGTCAAGTTCCGAGACTCAAGAGCGGTCTTGTGCTCCGAGCCGCACAACGGCCGCTAGGGAGCCACGCGCCCGACCGGCCGGCCGCCGCGTTCCGCTTCACGGGATCCTCACACGCCGTCGCTATGGTAACGGGAACAGGAATCGCCGGGTGAGCGCCGCTTTACCGGAGGTCGCGGACTGAACGAGGGACTCCCCTGACATTCCTCGGGCGGCAAGACGGCTCGTGGTGAGCGGAGGGTCAGACCGTGGGGCAAACCACAGAGAAGAGGAACCCAAGTCGCCGGCTCCGGTTTGTGGCGTGGGTCGTGGTTCCCGTGCTCATCGTCGCCGGCGTGGCGATCCTCGTCCTCCGTCGTCCTGCGCTCGAGGATGCGACGATCGCCTCTTCCCGTCCGCCTGCGGAGGCGTCGCCTGCCCTGGGGACCGCTGAGGTCGTTCCGGCGGGAGCCTCGCTTCCAACCGAGCGCGACGTCACCACGTCCCAAGCGGATCTGAAGGACACCGACTCGTCGTCACGCCCCCAAGACGGAACCGCGCCGCCGCCCCGCGAGACGGTGGAGACTCCACGGGAACTCAGCGTGGGGAACGAGTCAGGCCAGCTTGCGCCTGACTTCTCTCTTGCTGGCCTCCGCGGAGGCCGGATCCAGCTCGCGGAGTTACGGGGCCGCGTGGTTGTCCTTGACTTCTGGGCGAGCTGGTGCGTCCCGTGCCGCGCCACGATGCCGAGCCTCGAGGCCCTCGTGAGCCGCTTCCGCGACCAAGGGGTCGTCCTCGTGGGAGTGAGCCTCGATCGGACCGCGGACGAGGCCACGGCCTACCTGGAGGAGAGCGGCTCGACGCAGCTCGTCGCCCTCTGGAGCTCCCTCGCCGAGGCTCGGGAGGTCGCGAGCCGCTACGAGGTCTTCGTCTTCGGCGGCTTCGGAATCCCGCACACGTTTGTCATCGACCGCCAGGGTATCGTCCGCTTCTCCGGCCATCCCGCCACGATGACCGACGACACGATCAGACCCTGGCTATAATCAAGCGCAAGGAGGACACTCATGAATAAGACTGCCCCCGTCATGCTCCTCGTCGTCGCTGTCTTCGGCCTCGCCACCCTCGGAGCGCCGCGGATCGCGGTCGACAACGCGACCTACGACTTCGGACAGGTCGTCGAAGGGATCGCGGTCGCGCACACCTTCATCCTCACCAACGTCGGAGACAGCGCCCTCGAGATCACCAAGGTGAGCGCCGCCTGTGGGTGCACGACGACGACGCTCGCGAAGAGCCAACTGGCTGCCGGGGAGTCCGTGGCTCTCGAGGTGCTCGTGAACACGGCCGGATTCTCTGGATCGATCGCGAAGGAGATCGCCGTCGAGTCAACCGACCCGGCCAACCCCAAGCTCGTCCTGACGATCGTCGGCGCGACGACGAGGCCGCAGGACTACCAGATCCCGGTCGGCGATCTGAACTACCTCTTCTACCTCCTCATCGACCTCCGCGAGCCGAACGACTACGCCGCCGGCCACCTCATGGGCGCGATCAACCTTCCCTACGCCGAACTCGACCTGTGGGAAAGCCGCCTGCCCCAGGGAGTGCTCATGATCCTGTACGACTGGGATGGCTCACTGAGCGACCAGGCGACCCAGACGCTTCAGCAGGCCGGGTTTCTTGAGGCGCGAAGCCTTCTAGGGGGACTGAACGAGTGGACACTCCTGTACAAGGGAAAGTACGTCGCCGACTCCGCAGGAGGCTGAAGGGAAGCGAGGCACGCCACGCGAAGAGTCTCTCCGCGTGACGCGCCTCGAGCTCCGTCATCAAACGCCGCTTTCCCGCCGGCTCGTTTCTGAGTCTACTTCGCTTGTGTGCGGCAGAGCCTAGGATCGCTGATGCGAACCCGAATCTGATCGTAGCCCCGTCCGCCACACGCCTCGGTGCTCGAGAGCGTGATGCAGGCCTCGTCTCCGCCCCAGCAGCCGGTCTTGGGCGCGTGCCAGATCGGATTCAGGGAGTCCGGGTTCTCAAACCACCCCTTGTCCGCCGTCCAGCGGAAACAGACCGGGCTGCAGCTTGACCCGCCGATCGTCCCGTGAAGCGCGACCGATCCTCCCTCCTCCACCGTTCGCGCGTACTGGCGGGAGACGAGCGGGGTAGACAGGGAACCCGAGGGACACGGAAGCGAGACGATGTACGGCAGCCTGTCCGGCGGCTCCTCGCAGGCTCCGGCGCGCTCACGTGGGTGACGCAAGGCCGGTCGCAGGGGTGTACCGCCGGATCGCAGGGACCTGGAGTCATCGATGGCGTGGAGCAGGGACGCTCACACCCGCAGGGAGACGGAGCGCCGCAGGGCGGCTCCGGAAGCGGAAGAACGGACCGTCCGCACGGGCGACCGATCGCGGCACAGGGACACGGAGCCTCTCTGGCCACGCAGTCGAACGGGTTCCTCACCCGCACGGTGAGGTGATCCACTGAGCTCGCGCCTCGGTCATCGGTGACCGTGAGCGTCAGCGTCACGCACTCCTCACACCCACAGATCGACGGCGCCGTGTACACCGGCCGCTTCGCGCTTGGATCGTCGAAGGTCCCACGCCCGCCCGCGGCCGCCCAGCGGTAGCTGACCGCTCCGCCCGAGACACCCCGCCCGTCCCCGTCGAGCCGGACGTTCTTCCGCTCATCGAGGGTCAGGTCCTTCCCCGCCTCAACGATCGGTGGGAGCACAGGCGAGACGCCACGCGATTCGGGCGCCGTGGAGACCGCCGGACCCGACGCGGGCGGCTCGACGGCCGGCGTTTGCGGGGTCGACCCGAAAACGAGGAGCGCAACCACCCCGACCGCCAGAAGCCCCAGAACCCAAAGCCAGGTTGAGTCGTCGTTCACGACAGAACACCTCCTTGAGAGCGACCCGCGACAAGGGTGCGTTCTGCAAGACCATCGCTAGGCCTTTGCCCTCGGCCGGCGAAACCCGCATCCCTCGCTTGAAAGGGTCTCCTCAGACTACACGGACGGGAGAGCCGAGTCAATGCCGCATCCAAACCGCAGCCCCATACGGAGGATCACTACCCCCACCCTCCCTCTCACAGCGGGCGCCCAGCCCAAGAAGGCGGATCCAACTGACCTCTCGGCCGCCCTCTGTCCTGGCCGGCGATGGGAAGGACAACCGATTCACTGACAACACGCTTGACTTGCGCACGCCGCTGTGGTATGGTGACTTGAGCTACCTCCATACGTCTCATTGGCGGCTCGTTTGCCCTGCGGGAGGAAGAGAGAGGGGACGGCAGAGTCGGAGAATCGGGTGGGAGACTCCGGGCCCGGGGGTGAAGGGGCCGCCTCTGTTTCGAGTCCACCCTCCTCGCGACGTGGCTCCCCGGCGCCAAGTGAGCCTCGGAAGCGACCACCTGGCGAGACATGCCCGACGCGCGCCGCCAGCCAATGCTTGCTCCCCAGGTCCTGCTCCCCGTGTCCTTCGCCGGGAGCCCGGAGCCGGGGCGGCTGATGGAGGTCGTTCGGCTGATGGGGCGGCTGGGCCTTACGAGCTTCGGAGGCCCAGCCGCCCACGTCGCCCTAATGGAGCACGAGGTCGTTCGCCGTCGAGCCTGGATAGGCCGCGACGAGTTCCTCGACTTGGTCGCTCTCATGAACCTCATCCCTGGGCCGAACGCGACCGAGATGGCGATCCAGTTGGGCTATCTTCGCGCCCGCTGGTCCGGGTTCCTCTTGGCGGGGATCGGCGTTCATCCTCCCGAGCGCGCTTTTCTCCGGGCTCCTGGCCTGGACATACGAACGCTACGGCGCGCTTCCGTATCTGCAAAAGGCATTCCGGCTCGGGATCCATCCCGTCGTCCTGGCCATCATCCTCACGGCCGTCTGGCGCTTGGGACGCGCCGCGATCCGCGAGGGGGTCTGGCTTGCCTGGGGAGCGGGCGGCCTGGCGGGCGAACTCCTGGGGTTAGATCCGATCTGGGTTCTCCTCGCCGCGGGGATCGCGGCGCTCTTTCGGGCGCGCCTCCCCGGACGCGGCGCCTTCCTGATGGCTCTCGCCGGAATCCCTGGGGCGGCCGGCTCGGCGTCCGCGGTCATCACGCACCCGCTTTCGATCGGGCTCTTCTTCCTCAAGGTCAGCGCGCTCCTCTTCGGAAGCGGCATGGTCCTCTTCGCCTTCATTGAACGCGACATCGTCGCCATGGACTGGCGCACTCCGAGCCAGCTCGTGGACGCCATCGCCATCGGCCAGATGACCCCCGGGCCGGTTCTCTCCTCGGCCACCTTCATCGGTTGGCTCCTCGCGGGGCCCTTCGGAGCCGTCGCCGCCACGGTCGGCGCGTTCCTTCCGGCCTTCGCCCTCATGTCGTTTGTCGCGCCCAACGTCCGCCGCCTGCGCGAGCTCGAGTGGGCAAGAGAGGTCCTAGCGGGAGTCTCCGCCGCGGTCGTCGGGATCATCCTGGGAGTCGCGGTCAGGATCGCCGCGGCGCTCGTCTGGGACGCCGGAACCGCTCTTCTCTTTCCCGTGGCGCTCGTCCTCCTCGCCTCGGCGCGCGCCCCGACGTGGGCGATCATCCTGCTCGACGCCGCGATCGGCGGCCTCCGGGTCCTCTAGACTGCACGCAACGGAGAGGATGGTGGCAAGGCCCATCAACGCTTCACCGCTCCTTCACAGATCGTTCATCCGCGCCGGATAAGATCCGGAACGATCGCTTAGGAAGCTAGATGAGGAGGTGAGTCACGTGGCTAAGAAGGAGATTCTGGATAAGCTGTCCATCTACGTCCCGCAGAAGAAGATGGAGGAGCGGCCCGTCGAGCGGCTGTTGCGCCTCGCGGAGAAGCGCGATCGATCGGTGAACTACCTGGTCGTCGACGCGATCCTCGAGTACCTCAAGCACGAGGAGAGCAAGAACTAGGCGTGCTGCCTATCGACGGACGAGTCCTCTCAGGACGGCAACTGGCCCGGTGCCCGCGCAGGAGCCCTGTCGCGGGCCCTCTTTTCTCTCTTCCCGCCGGCTCCCCTCCTCGTGCCGCCCGAGCGGCCACAGAGGGGGATGAGCCAACCCGCGGCGCTGTGCAGCCAAGCGTCGCACGCGGCCAGCGTGTCCCCAGAAGGGCGGCCGGCCTCAGTCCCATTCGCGACCAAAGAAAGCGCGCCCAAGCAGAAGGCGTCCCCTCCCCTTGAGCGCGTCTCATCTCTTGCAAGAGGGGAACCGCCGCGCGGACGGTTCCCCCGCTTTGTTCGCTGGGCGGCTCCCTACTTCTTGAAGATCGCGTTCGGGGCGCCGTACAAGTCGCTGCCGACGACCGCGACCAGCTTCAGATCGGCCCCCTGCAGCGCAAACGTCATGAAGACGCCCCCGGCGTGCACGGTGAACTCGCCCTTCGGGAGCAGCCCCGCGAGGCCCGGCGCGGTCCCCGCCGCCTCGCCCGCAGCGTTCAAGGACTTGAGCGTGACGTCCCCCGCCTTGGTCACGACGATCTCGACCTTCCCACCGTTCGCCAGCGCGGTCGTCCACGTGGCGACGTACGGCGTGATGTCGTACGCCTTCTGCAGCGTCGTCACCTGCGCCTTGGCGTCGTTCGCGGCCTTGTCCGAGGCCGTCTTTCCGTCAGTCGCCGTCTTGAGGTCGGCCGTCAGCTTCGTGACCTGGCCCTGGGCGGTCGTCAGCTGGCTCTGCAGATCCTTCATCTTCTTGCTGTCCCCGCAACCCGCGAGCAAAAGCCCGATCCCAACCAGCGCAATGACCACAACGATCAACCGCGCGTTCTTGCCTTTTCCGACACTTAGCATAGTGTGCACCTCTCTTTGCCACATTGGGCACCTAATCATAAGCCAACTCATGCGTTTTGCAAGACGGGGAAGACACTCACCGCGCCATCGCGGCAAGCGCCATGGCCCGTCCCCGTCTTCCGCGCAAGGATCCTTTTCACGGCGGCTCCCTGCGCTCGGACGTTCAGGCCATTCCTCACCTCCTCGGAGGGAGGGCTTCGGGCGCCCCGCGCCC